>NZ_JBNNTG010000032.1:0-58015 GCF_050278525.1 Peribacillus sp. NPDC096540
CATCTAAAGCAACCTATACCATGTGGTTTGAAATCCTGCGAATAAGCGAGTATTCGTGAGCATTATCTATTAAACTGAGGGAGTTCATTAAGGAATTACCATCTAATTCTTATTATTTTTCAAAGTAAGTTAATCTTTCATCAAAACGGCAAACTCATTGTAACTGTTCTTATGTTAAAACCCATTTTTTCGTACAGTTTAATAGCTTGGTTCTCTGCAAAAGCACTTAGTCGGACTTCTGAGTATCCATTTTGTTTTAGAAGGTCAATGGCAGTTCTCATAAGCCTTTTAGAAATTCCATTCCCTCTATATTCTTCTATAACAAATAGTTCATAAATAAATCCATTAAACTTATCAGTAAATTGGTCTTTACTTGCCCCTATAAGAATCCAGCCCATTAATTTATCGTTTTCTATTGCAATTTAATAATAGCTTCCCTTTTTAAGAAGTGGTTCAACAAGTTGTTCGATTTTTTCATTTGTAGGTTTTACTTCACCCAATGTGCCATCAAAAACAGCTTGTGGTGAAAGCAAAATAATCTTCTTAAGTTCCGAGTCGTTAGGTTACATTCGGGCTCCAGGGGGATGTAAAGAATAACACAGCATAGGCTGCCTCTTTAGGGGCAGTCACTTTTTGGAGTGGAGTACTTTCTCTTATAATCTGGAAAACCTCATCTGAAGTAGCAGAACTGGCATCCGTTTGTTGAAGCAGTCCACTTGGAACCGTATTGACAGTGACTCCGTCTTTTCCTAATTGTATTTACTCTGTCTTAACAATTAAACTGCTACATTTTTACATTTCCTTGACACTAGGTTCATCTTCTTCCCTTATAGTTTAATTAAATATTCGAACTAATTTAAGGGGGTCATTTTTTTGAAGAGTAAATTGAGTAAAAGATTTTTGCCTATTACCCTCGTTTCTGCATTAGCAATTGGAAGTTTAACATGGTCCACAACTAATGAAGATGCGTTTGCAAAGGAAAAACCACAAAAATCACCAGAAATTAGGAACGTCATTTTCTTGATAGGTGATGGCATGGGTGTTTCCTATACCTCCGCTTACCGGTATTTAAAAGATAATCCTGCTACTTCAGTGGCAGAAAGAACAGAGTTTGATAAATACTTGGTTGGTCAGCAGATGACATACCCTGAGGATTCTGCACAAAACATAACGGATTCAGCTTCAGCAGCAACGGCGATGTCTGCAGGTGTGAAAACCTATAACGCTGCAATCGCTGTTGATAATGATAAATCCGAGGTCAAAACGGTGTTGGAAGCTGCAAAGGAAAGAGGAAAAGCGACTGGACTTGTTGCGACTTCGGAAATCACTCATGCCACACCAGCCTCTTTTGGTGCACATGATGAAAACCGGAAAAACATGAATGCTATTGCAGATGATTATTATAATGAATTAATTAATGGCAAACATAAAATTGACGTCCTGCTAGGTGGTGGGAAATCCAATTTTGTCCGACCGGATATTGATTTGACGAAAGCCTTCAAAAAAGATGGCTATAGTTATGTAACTGATAAAAATCAAATGTTAAAGGATAAAAATAAACAGGTTCTTGGTTTGTTTGCTTCAGAAGGACTTCCGAAAATGATTGATCGTCCAAGCGAAACTCCTTCTTTGAAAGATATGACAAATTCAGCCATTCAGCGTTTGAACAAAGATAAAGATGGGTTCTTCTTGATGGTTGAAGGAAGCCAAATTGATTGGGCTGGACATGATAATGACATTGTAGGTGCGATGAGTGAAATGGAGGACTTTGAAAAAGCATACAAAGCAGCCATTGAATTTGCGAAGAAAGACAAGCATACCTTGGTTGTGGCGACTGCTGACCATTCTACAGGTGGATTCTCGATTGGAGCAAAGGGGATTTATAACTGGTTCGGTGAGCCAATTAAGGCTGCTAAACGTACACCTGACTTTATGGCTGATGCGATTGTAAAAGGTGCGGATGTAGAAAAGACTTTAAAACAATATATCGATCAAAATAAAGTCAAGCTAACTACAGATGAAATCAAAACGGTTTCAGATGCGGCTAAAACAAAAAATGTGACGAACATCGATAATGCTATAGAAGCAATATTTGATAATCGAACTAATACCGCGTGGACAACCGGCGGCCATACAGGTGAAGATGTACCGGTTTATGCATACGGTCCATATAAAGAGCGCTTTGCGGGCCAAGTTGATAATACAGACCAAGCTAAGATCATCTTTGATTTATTAAAGAAAAGGTAATGAATTCTGGGAGGGATTCCGTGAACAAACTAATTATTGGTGCCCTTTTATTAACCACATTTGGTGCTCTTAACACTCAACCAGCTTTTAACGAACAAAAAGGGAAAGAAAAAACGGAGGAAGTTGCACAACCATTGGTGAAAAAGGATGTCTATGTTCCGAATCCACAACTTCCTGATGATATTAACCTGAACCAAATCGGCCAAACGGTTTCCGATGCAAAAGGTGAACTAACATTAAAGGCCTATAATAAGGCAAATGAGACTGTAAAGGTCGGTCCGATTGAGTTAGTAATCAAAGATATGAAGGTGATGCATGCCTTCCCGGATTACAGTATGATTGATTTCTTTCATGGATACACACATGATGACGAATTCGATATCGTAAAAGTGAATGTTGAAATCAAAAACACTTCTGATAAAAACATTAAGTTTTCCCCGGTGGCTTTTCTGGAAACTGACAGTGGGAAACATATGACATGGGAAGATGACATCTACTTAGAAGAGCTGAATGGGGAGATAGAAGGAAATGGTTCAAAGCAGGGGAACATTGGTTTCATTCTAAGTGCTAAAGATGCGAAGAAAATATCCTTGATGACAGGTGATGCGGTTGATAGTGAAGGGACGGTCCTTTCAAAAGGCAAGTCCATGGAATTTTCTTTTTAATAATAGTGGTGTATGAATGCCTTGCAAAAATCAAATACTAGGACATGTGATAGGGATGACCTATCGCTTGTACAGAATATCCAAATCCTATTGCTGAGGTGATACAGAATGAGTTATAAAGATCAATTAGATCCACATTCTCAAAAGTTTCACCATAATTGGACAAGACCTAAGCGTTCCAATTCTCAAGTAAATGGCCATACGGTGGAATCACAAACAAACATTATACTAAGAAGCAATGCAAAGGCTCACAGGTGGTAACGGATATTTCTGATAAAGAAGGAGACTCTTAAGGGGTCTTCTTCTTTATATGTTGGGATAAAATATCTTAGGACCGTGATATAGTTTTTTTATATGTGTTCTTTTGCTGATTTCAGTGAATGCATTTTATATTCGTTGATCGTTAAAAAAGGCATGCATGGCTTTTCCATCATAATTATGATACCATTTACCTTTAGGAATAAAGCAGAGCCAGGCCGTAAGCTGCCAGGCGTTGACACAGGACGCAGCAATTTTGGCCTTGTGCATATTAACCATCAATGGGGAAATAACCCCACTGTTGGAAGTTTACTTTACACAAATAGAGGACGTGATTTTTAATGATAAATATTGAAATCCCTGCAGCGGATATAAGCATTAAACAAAGGAAACAAGTAATAGAGGGAGACGAAGCGATCATCCCGGAAATTTACGGATTCATTGATTTTCATTTAATTCCCCGTGATAAAGGCGGCATCATCTTGTTTTACAATGAAAACGATGAGCTGATTTTTGTCGGTAAAGCTCGTAAATTAAGACCAAGGGTCAAGAAGCATTTCGAGGATAATGTTTCTCCGATTAAAGAGCATCGTAATGAAGTCAAGAAAATTGACATTCTTTTAGTCGAAGACGCTATGGAACGCGAAATCTATGAAACGTACATGATCAATAAACTTCATGCAAAATACAATGTTGACAAAGTGTTTTATAAATAATAAGTACCACCTATGAAGAAGCTGATTGCATATGCAATCAGCTTTTTTTTGATACACCAAATGTACAAAAATAAGTCCGTACATTTACAGTTGCTTGATGTTAGCTTAACATTGTTGGCTTATATTTGAAGTATTCCAATACATTTTCAGGAGGTTGCTATTGAAGAAAATACTTTGTAAAAAGGTGTTAGTTATCTCGGTCGGGACAGTGATTGCCTTTGGGAATTTAACGTGGTCCGTGTCACAAGCTTCTAAACTGGCGAAACAGAGAGAGATTGAATCTTTTGAACAAAAGACAGTAAAATCTTCAGGGTGGGAAATGGCGGAATAAGCATATAATCAATAAAATTAGGGATATGAGAGTACAATAAATTTTAAAAAACGCACTGGAGGTTCTTTACACATACAGTTATGTGTGATTGGGCTTCCATTTATTTTTGTTTATGAAGAATGTCAGTACTTAATTTATGTTACTTCAATGCGTTAATTAAAATAACTTAAATTAAAAAGGTGTAATAGAAGTAAAAAATGCAATCATATAAAATTATTGAAAAAAACTTGCAAATAGTAATGATTACGTTTTAATATAAAGGGGTGGTTTTAAACAGGAAATAATTCCACTGTGTAAATCGTAATGATGTTGATTTGTGCATAGTTTTAAAAAGAAGATATGTTTAAGGAGTGTTTGTGAATGAGCAATAAGAAAATCCCCGTTACGGTTTTGAGTGGATACCTTGGTGCGGGAAAGACGACGCTGCTGAATCATATCCTTGAAAATCGGAATGATCTGAAGGTTGCCGTCATTGTCAATGATATGAGTGAGGTCAATATTGATGCGTCCCTTGTCAAACAGGGAGGGTTTACAAGGACAGATGAAAAGTTAGTGGAAATGCAGAACGGTTGCATATGCTGTACACTTCGTGAGGATTTAATGATTGAAGTGGAAAAGATGTCCACACAAGGTAATATCGACTATATTGTGATTGAATCGACTGGCATCAGTGAACCCGTTCCGGTCGCTCAAACCTTCACGTATGTAGATGCAAACGTGGGAATTGATTTATCAAAATATTGTCGGCTCGATACGATGGTTACCGTTGTTGATGCGAGGAACTTTTGGCAGGATTACGCTTCAGGGGAAACTCTTATTGATCGAATGCAGGCAACCGATGAGGCCGATCAGAGGGAAGTGGTTGATCTATTGATTGATCAAATTGAGTTCGCCAATGTGATTCTATTAAATAAAGTCGATTTAATGAAAGCTGATGAAGTTGCGGAATTGAACGCGGTACTTCAAAAAATAAATCCTGATGCTCGGATCATTGAAACGAGTCATTCCCAGGTGCCGCTAAAAGAAATCATGAACACGTATTTGTTTGATTTTGAAAAGGCAAGCCAAGGAGCTGGTTGGATAAAGGAATTGAATGAAGAGCATATTCCAGAAACCGAAGAATATGGAATTGCCTCCTTCGTTTACAGAAGGAAAAAGCCATTTCATCCATCGCGGCTGATGACGTGGTTAGAAAGTTGGCCGGTGGAAGTAGTGCGGGCAAAAGGCTTTCTTTGGTTGGCATCTAGAAATGATACAGCAGGCCTGCTATCACAGGCTGGACCGTCATTAATGATTCAGGGAGCAGGTAAATGGATTGCTGCTTATCCTAAAGATGAACAACAGCAGATACTGCAGGATGAACCTGAATTATTGGAACGCTGGGATGATCTTTACGGAGACCGGATGACGGAACTAGTGATGATTGGCATTCAAATGAATCAACAGGAAATCGAAAATGAATTAGATCAATGCTTATTGACGGAAATAGAGTTGCAGCAGGATTGGTCTCAGTATGAAGATCCATTACCTGCATTTACGGAAATAGTTCATTAAAAAACTTAGGAGGAACAAAGATGAGAGTAAACATTACTTTAGCATGCACAGAAACAGGGGACCGAAATTATATCACAACGAAAAACAAGCGGAATAACCCGGATCGAATCGAATTGAAAAAATATTGCCCGCGTTTAAAGAAACACACGCTTCACCGTGAAACGAAGTAATTTTGAGGTTTAAATCGTAATGATTATGTTTTATTGAAGAGAATGGATGTAAAGGAGGGAAGTTCATGTTGGAATGGATCATTATTGGTGGAGGAATTCAAGGTACGACGATGGCCGCATATTTACTAAAGTCAGGAAAAACAACAGTGGATCAGCTGGCGATAGTGGATAGAAATGAGGAACCATTGGCGAGGTGGAAGCATTGTACGGAAGTGATTTCAATGCCATATTTACGTTCGCCATCCGTACATCATCTGGATGTGAATCCATTCAGCCTGCAGAAATATGTGGGAAAAGCTGACTGGAACAATAACTTTTACGGCCAATATAAGCGGCCATCCCTACAATTCTTCAATAAACATTGTGATCACGTTACAGATAATTTATCTATTAAGAAGGCATGGGTGCGTGGAAAAGTCATCTCTGCCAGTCAAATAGAAAAAGGCTGGGAAATTCAATTGGAAAATGGGTCAATACTCAAAGGCTGCAAACTTGTAATTTCAATAGGGGTAGGTGAGCAGCTTCATTTGCCGGATTGGGCACAGCAATTGAAACAAGAGCATGTAGGTTCCATTTTTCATATATTCGATGAAAATATTCCGGAGATGACACAATTACAAGGACCCATCACTATCATTGGGGGAGGCATATCTTCTGTCCATCTTGCTTTAAAGCTGAGTAAGATCTATCCCAATGAAGTAACTTTACTAAAGCGGCATCCGTTTAGAATTCATGATTTCGACAGTGATCCTGGTTGGTTGGGGCCGAAAAATCAGCGTCCTTTCCGTGCAATAACAAGCTATCAAAGAAGACGTGACACGATTATCCAGGCCCGTAATAAGGGGTCCATTCCACCTGACTTACATAAAGCGCTGATGAATCAGGTTAAACAGGGATTATTGTGTGTAATGGATGTTGAAGTGATAAGCGCTGTGTGGAAAGACGGACATATTAGCCTGGTGGACAAATATGAGCAGGTTGTTCAACAAACAGGGACGATCCTTTTAGCTACCGGCTTTAAGTCATCACTGCCGGGAAAAGAGTGGCTATTGCCGGTCATCCAGTCGTATGATTTACGCTGCGCAGAATGTGGTTATCCGATTATATCGCAGTCGTTGCAGTGGGCACCTGGTTTATATGTTATGGGAGCATTGGCTGAACTTGAAATGGGACCGATTGCTAGAAATATATCGGGAGCAAGACAGGCAGCAGAACGAATCGTGAACAGTTTATAGAATTATATAACTTAAATAACATTCGCTATATTTTAATAAAGGAGAGAATCAAATGGCCAAAAAATCCAAAGTAGTAAAAGCACAAAAACAGTTGGCGATGGTAGAAAAGTATGCCGAAATCCGTAGGGAATTGAAAGAGAAAGGGGATAATAAAGCATTGGCCAAACTCCCAAGGGACTCTTCACCGACACGCCTTCACAACCGTTGTGGAGTAACAGGAAGACCGCGTGGATATATGCGCAAGTTCAACATGTCACGGATTGTTTTTCGAGAACTAGCTCATAAAGGGCATCTACCAGGTGTCAAAAAGGCAAGCTGGTAATATCGGGGATAAAAGCAAAGTTGATTCAGGGGGAAGGTCCCTTGAATCAACTTTTTATTTTGAAAAGGAAAGCTTTAAGCAGTCAGAGGATAGGCATTAGATTCTATTATATATAATATTAAATTCGTTTAATAAGACAATTTGAGAAGTAGGAGGTATGATTTTTTGTTAGTTACAAAGAGCAATCGCTCATGAGAAAAAGAGCCCTTGATAAACCAAGGGCTGCTTCATGTCTTAGCCTAGCGTAAAAGGAGGTGTATGGCTTTTCGATAAGAGAAGGAAAAATAAGTGGTTGGCAGAAAAGAAGATGTGATATTTTTTTCACTGCATTGTATGAAGCCATAATAATGGACACTTATATTGAAAAAATATGATCCGTAAATTCACTTATTGTAAAGCTTTTAATTGTTTATCTTTTCTTAGTAATTCCTATTTTTTTGAATAACTTAAAAATAAATATTAACAATTGAGATGTCATACTTATGAGTGTAGCAAAAATGAGTCTAAAGGATGTATTTGCACAGCTAGAATCATGGATTAATGAGAAGCGGGTAGAGATTAATGCACGAAAAGGGATCGTGAGAAATCAGTTCGGTTTAGGTAAGGTAAGATAACGTAAAGAAAGCAGAAGTTTCATCAACTCTGCTTTTTTATTAATCAAATTTTATCTTTGAAAAAATTCAATCCATTCTTTTTCTGGTCCATATATGTAGAAATAGCGATAACCATTGGGCAGGGTAACAATTTCCTGATCAATTAGCTCAACGTTTTCAAAGCCTATAATTCGAGCATATTCTTCTTCTATATCATCGACACTGATGGCAAAATGATGAATTGTTGCTTCGGATGGCAGCGTGTCGCTATAACCTTGAATTAATTCAATTTCTGTTTCGTCTGAATTATTGTATCCAAGGAATGCTAGTTGGATTACACCATTAGTATGTAGCACCCGCGATTTCACTTTTAAATCTAACACATCCTGATAAAAGGTTATGGATTCTTCAAGATCTCTTACAACAACTCCGATATGATCGACTCTTTTTATAGCCAAGGAACTTCCTCCTAATTCTGTTTAGGTACAATATGAAAATATTAGTATATATAACATTATTCGTAATAAAATAACAATTTGGGGTAGTGTTTTTCTGATTATTAAAAAATGATTGATGAAGCAATAGACAATATTTAATGAAGAAAAGTATTGTTTATACATATATAGTGAAGAAGTCAGTTGTTAACGACAGAGAAATACGAAAAAATATATTGAGGCTCTAATAACATATTTCATAAAGGGAAGAATTTATCTTTTTGTAAGCAAAAATTTGTTTCTAAATGAAATAGTAGATATACTTGGAAACAACGCCGTTATAATTAATGGATATGAGAGGAGAGATATTATGGGAAAAATTCGAGAAGGTGAAGTTTTCACCCTTACTGATGACAATGACGAGGGCCATGAAGTTGAAGTTCTAGGATCATTAGATGTAGAAGGAACAGAATATGTAGCTGTAGGCTTACTTGAAGACATTGAAGAAGATACGGAGGAAGATATCGATATTTTCTTTTTCAGAGTCGAAGGTGAAGGAGAGCTTATCGATATCGAAACGGACGAGGAGTTCGAAAAGGTATCCTTAGCGTTTGAAGCAGCTTTTGATCCTCAGGATTGATGGTTAAATAGAAAGGACGGCACATTAGGTGTCGTCTTTTTTTTATGTATAAAAAGTACTGGCCCCGCCTTCGCCAAATACCATGATAGCCACGCGTGCTACCCAGCCTTACTTAAGTATAGTGTTTTATTATTGATGGGACGTGTACTTAATATGAAGGTTTTGTGAAAAAACGGAGTATTTTTCCATCTTTGGGGCATAGGATAAAAAAGTGGAGGTGATAGGATGGCTGTTGTAAAGAACACTGCTTCCGATCGTGCCTTATTGGCAAGATTGCTTAGAGCTGAAGGCGAGGGTGAAGGTGATCAAGGCATGTTGATGATCGGGAATGTAGGGATCAATCGGATTAGGTCGAATTGTTCCGATTTTATAGGATTAAGGACGGTTCCAGACATGGTTTATCAGGAACATGCCTTTGAAGCTGTGCAGAAGGGGTATTTTTATCAACGAGCAAGGGAAAGGGAAATAAGGCTTGCAAATCGCAGTCTAAATGGTGAAAGGCTATGGCCCTCGAAATTTAGCCTATGGTACTTCAGGCCACCGGGAGATTGTCCGGCAACCTGGTATAACCAGCCTTTAGTAGGGCGTTTTAAGCTTCATTGTTTTTATGAACCAACAGGTGCAGAATGTGAAAATATTTATAATACATTTTAGGAAAGAGGCTGAACCTTATATGGAGGTTTGGCCTCTTTGTGTGTCAAGCATGTAATCGAAATATCATATGATAAAACTGGCAAATGATTTACTGATACTGTAAAATTGAGACAGTAAATTTCCGGATAAGAAAGGAATAAAAAAATTGATGAGTAAAAGGCTTATTAATTATGGACAAAGGCAAATGGGAGAACAGTCGGAGGATATCACAGAGCAGCTTAAGTCTTTCATGGAGCATAATGCGGACGCCATTTCTATCGTTGATCTGGAAGGAAAAACCCTTCAAGTTAATTCTGCTTTTGAAGATTTTTTTGGTTGGACAAATGATGAAATAATAGGTAAGCCGTTTCCAATTATTCCTGAATTCTTGAAGGAGTCAGTAAATGAATTGTATAGCCAGGTTAGGGCAGGGGAACAAAAGAAAGGATTTGAAACGGTTAGACAAAGAAAAGATGGCCAGTTAATCAATGTGAGCCTCTCCCTTTTTACTATTCGAGACAATAAAAATGAGTCGAGTGCATTGGCATCCGTTTATCGGGACATCACGGATCAAAAGCTTTCTGAAGCTGCCTTGAAGGAAAGTGAAGAAAGGTATCGCAGTTTAGTGGAAGTGTCGCCTGAAGCGATTTTTGTGCATCGTAATGGGGTCATTGAGTATATGAATCCTATGGGGGCAAAAATGCTAGGTATGGATAGTGTGGATGATATTATTGGCATGTCCGTTTTTCAGTTCGTTCACCCTGATTCTCGGGAAACTGTAAAAAAACGAATAAAGATAATGAGAGACGATTATAAAGCGGTTGATTTATTGGAGCAAAAGTTCATTAGACCTGACGGCCAAGTCTTTTATGGAGAAACACTTGGCCTTCCGATTATTTATAAGGACCAACCAGCCATACAGGTGTTTTGCAGAGATATTACCGAACGTAAGAAAACCGAAGAAATACTTTGTAAATCTAACATGCTATCTGCGTTGGGGCAGATGGCTGCGGGCATGGCACATGAAATAAAAAATCCGTTAACCACGGTTAAAGGATTTTTACAATTGTTGAGGGAAAACCCTGATAAAAAGGATTATCTTGAAATGACGATAAGTGAAGTTGAGAAAATTGAAATTTTAGCGAATGAATTTTTGAGTTTAGCTGATCCTGAAGCGAAGGTTTGGGAATCAATTCAGCTTACCGATATATTAGACAGTGTGATTATGTTAGCCGAGTATCAGGCGATAATAAATGATGTTGAAATTATCAAAGAATATAAAAAGAATTTTGCATGGGTCCTAGGTGATCCTATTCAGCTAAAACAGGTGTTTACTAATGTCGTTAATAATGCGATAGAAGCAATGCCTAAAGGAGGAAAACTTCATATTCAGTTAATATATGATGGGGAATCCATAATTATTTCCTTTATTGATCAGGGCAGTGGAATCTCAGAAGAGCGCATAAAGCACCTAGGACAGCCTTTTTATAGTACTACAGAAAAAGGAACAGGATTAGGGCTCATGGTCAGTACTAAAATCATCCATGAGCATAAGGGGGAAATCCAATTCAGTAGTGAAGTAGGAAAAGGAACCATCGTTGATATCATTCTCCCTATCGATAAAAATTCACAATGAAAAGTGACGAGAAGCCAATGCTCTCGTCACTTTTTGGTTTATAGTTTAACGATTGTTCTGCCTCTTGCTTCCCCTTTTAAAAGGGTAGGAAGGACGTCCGGTAAATCTTTAAGGTTGATTTCCTGTTGTATGAGCTGTTCTAAATGTTCAAGCTTAAAATCGGTAGCGAGGCGCTGCCAAACCTTCAATCTCGTATCCATTGGGCAATTTACTGAATCAATTCCGAGTAAATTAACACCCCTTAGGATGAATGGAAAGACAGTAGTTGGTAGATTGGTACCTGCTGTTAATCCACTTACCGCAACAGAACCTCCGTATTGAATTTGACTAAGGACAGAAGCAAGTGGCTCTCCGCCAACTGGGTCAACCGCCGCACACCACTTTTGTTTGCCTAGTGCCCGAAGCTTGCCATTGTAGACATCTTCACGTGATACAATCGTTGAGGCACCAATTTTCTTTAGGTACCCGTGTTCTGATTCTTTTCCTGTACTCGCCTCAACCGAATAGCCAAGCTTGGAAAGTATCGAGACCGCAAAGCTGCCGACCCCACCAGTTGCACCTGTGACGAGAACACTTCCTTGATCAGGAGTGAGGTTATTTTCTTCTAGACGGAGAACCGATAAGGCCGCAGTAAAACCAGCCGTCCCGATAACCATCGCTTCTTTCAATGTAAGGCCCTCAGGAAGTGGAACAATCCACTCTGCAGGAACGCGGGCAAATTCACTATAGCCCCCGGATTGAGAGACGCCGATTCCATAGGATGTCGCAATGACTTCGTCGCCTTCTTTAAAACGAGTATCCTCTGATGAAACGACGACACCAGCTAAATCAATACCCGGAACAATTGGATAGTTGCTAACGATGTTTCCATTCGGGATGCTAGCAAGGCTGTCTTTATAGTTCACACCTGAATAATGAACGCGGATGAGCACTTCGCCTTGAGGTAAGTCATCAAGTGTTAGTTGTTGAATGCTAACGGAAAATTGGTCCTCTTGCTTGTTAACGACTAATGCATCAAATCGTTGCATCATAAGTTCCCCCTTTGATTGTAAATCTACCTAATTATAAAAGAAAAGAAGGTAAGTTGTATAATAATTGAATTCGTAAATAATGTCTCTATCTTTTCTTTCTTCTTCTAAAAATGTTACTATAAGGTTTGATTCAGTTCATATTAAAGGAGATGTTTTACATGGCTAAAAAAGGATACATACTTATGGAAAATGGAGAAAAAATCGAATTCGATCTTTTCCCGAACGAAGCACCAAACACAGTAGCTAACTTTGAAAACTTAGCGAACACAGGATTTTACAATGGTGTAGTATTTCACCGCGTTATCCCAGGTTTCGTAAGCCAAGGTGGAGACCCAACAGGTACAGGTGCAGGCGGAAGCGGCACACAAATCAAGTGTGAAACATTAGGAAATCCTCATAAACATGAAGCAGGCAGCCTATCTATGGCACATGCTGGAAAAGACACTGGCTCAAGCCAATTCTTTATCGTTCACGAACCGCAACCACATCTTAACGGTGTCCATACGGTATTCGGTAAAGTAACATCTGGTCTTGAAACTGCTAAAGCTATGAAAAATGGCGACAAAATGGAGAAAGTCGAAGTTTTTGACGCTGAATAATGGATGTAGAAAGAGGGAGCATTATGCTACCTCTTTCTTTTGTCTTAAAACCCATGTGGCTTCAGCTATTCTTTTGAAAAGGGGAATATAAAAAAAGAGCATTGAAAATTGCTCTTTTAACGAATGTTTCATAAGTAATTGACTCGATGACTATTTATTGTACATATCTGCAGTAAAACTATATTTGACACCTGTCATAGTTTCCGAAATATCCCATAATTTCTTCGAGGTTTCCTCATTATATAAAGTATCAATAATATCGTCTTCTTTTGGAAAGCCTTTTCTGCCTTTCTTTCCATCGGGTCCAATGTATTCCCCGCCTGTTAAGGCAGGCTCAGTCGCGGCGTAAAGAGTAGGAAGCGCCCCCATGCTTGCAGGCTGAGTGATAGTTTTAGAAAGAAAGTGGACGAACTTATTTACCGGTTTTCCTGATCCGCGTGACATAAGATTCGTATGAGCAAGACCAGGGTGACAGGCAACACTAATCGAGTCGGCTTGGTGCTGATTGAACTTGTTCTGTAATTCGCGGGCGAAGAGAAGATTGGCGAGCTTACTTTGCCCATAGTATTTCATGGGTTTATAATTAGTTTCTCCATTTAAGTTATCGAAGTCAATAAATCCATTGATGGCGGCTAAGCTGCTTAATGTGACAACCCTGGATTTTGGTGTAGAGAGAATATGAGGAAGAAGCAGACCTGTTAAAGCAAAATGACCGAGATGATTGCTTCCTAATTGTAGCTCGAAACCGTCCTTCGTCTTACTGTAAGGCGGGATCATTACACCTGCATTATTGATAAGAACAGAGAGTGAGTCATAGTTTTCTAAATAGGAGTCAGAAAAATGGCGAATGCTGCTTAAATCACTTAAGTCGAGCTGCATCACGCGTACGTTCGCCTTAGGGTAAACGGAGGTAATTCGTTCGACTGCCTTTTCACCCTTTGAAGCATTCCGAACAGCAAGAATTATCTCTGCCCCTTTACTAGCTAGCACAATGGCTGTTTCAAAACCAATACCGCTATTAGCTCCGGTAATCACAATCGTTTTCCCAGATACATCTACCATTCCATCACCATTCCACTTTTCACTCATCGCCAACCACACCTTTCCACACATTCTATACCTATCATATACCCAAATAATTCCTGTATGTCACATTTATAGATGTGAAAGAGTGTAATCAAATCGGAAAACATGTTATGTCTGATTTAACCTAAGGGGAAGCTGGCTTTTAAACGGTTACAAAATTTTTATATAATCAATAATATTTTTTATGATTAAGAAAACAGTAACAAAGATAAATAACACTCTCACATATGCTACTCCTTTCTTAATGGCAAATTTAGAACCTACTAGAGCTCCTGCAATCATAGATATCCCCATCGGTATCCCATAGGAAAAGTTGACCGCATCAAGAAAAATGAACATGATGAGCGCCGCAATATTACTTCCGAAGTTTAGAAATTTTGCGTTACCCGCTGAGTGTAAAAAATCGAAGCCAATAATCAAAAAGGCAAACAAAATAAAGGATCCTGTTCCAGCACCTAAAAATCCATCATAAAAACCAATTGCAAATATAGTAAATGAAAATAGAAAGGCTTTTTGCAAAGAGAGTTTTTGGTATGTCGAATCATGTCCCCAGTTTTTCTTTAGAATGGTATAAATAGCTACGGCTATTAAGAGAACTAATACCAATGGCTTTAATAATTCGGATGAGACAAAATTGACTACCCAGGCACCTAATAAGGACCCTGTGAAAATAAGAGGAAATAACTTTGCTACTAATTGAAAATCGACTTTTCCTGAACGGATAAAGGCAATGGTACTTGTTAAAGATCCCATTGAACTGGCCAATTTATTTGTAGCAATTGCCGCTGAAGGGGAGAGACCTGAAAATAATAAAGCAGGTATAGAAATTAGACCTCCGCCTCCGACTACAGAATCAATAAATGCTGCCAGAAATCCGAAACATACTAACAACAAAAGTGTATAAATATTAATATCTTCCATCCAAGAAACCTCCGTATCAATCCGAATTAAGGATGAATCACTCGCTGATGGAGACTCCCTAATCCAAAGTTATCTACTTTACTAAAAAATTAGAGTAAGACATTTTTTAGTTACTACTTTAATAGTAACTAATGAATATCCCCCTGTAAATAAGATATTTACGATTTTATAACTTCTTAACTTTTCAAATAGAGATTTGGTATTATAGATATAACTTACTCATTGCATTAGGAGGTACTATGCAAGATATCATTCGAAAAATTCAGTCTCTAGGATTTAGTCAATATGAAGCAAAAGCTTATGTTTCTTTGATACGTCAAGGACCAACAAGTGCCTATCAAGTAAGTAAGGAATCAGGAATTCCAAGGGCACGTATCTATGAAATTTTAAATGGGCTCCAAGAAGAGGGAATCGTGTTAAAAGAGGAAATTAATGATTCGGTTCAATATTCACCTTTACCTGTCGATGTATTTTTAGAATCAGTTCAAACAAAATGGAACAATACCTATCAATCCATAAGTGATACATTAAAGCAATTTGAAAAAACAGAGCCCATTTCCGATAACCGTGTAATGACTCTTAAAGGAGAACGTCATATTCTATCCTTTTGTCGTACTTTATTACAAAAAGCTGAGAAAAGAGTAGTTGTTTCCATATGGGATAAGATGTATGAGAAACTTGAACAAGAGCTAAAAGATACAGCAGCGTATTGTAATCTCAAAGGAATTGTTTTTCAGGTGGACAACCCATTACCAGGGATAGATATTCATCGTAAAACCAGTTATGTAGACAATATTGGAGAGAACAAATGGTTTATCTTATCCATTGATGGCAAGGAGACAATTTACGGCCCGTCTTCTGAAGAAAGAGAAACAGCGTTTTACACAGATGATCCGGTTCATATCAACTTTTTAGAAAACTATATTTGGCATGATATCCTCGTTAACCGACTAGTTAAAAAGGATATTGAAGATGCTGAGAATTGGATATCCAGAGAAAGAGATCAGTTTTTCTCACTATAGTTATCCTGTTTTACCTTTGTAGCTTGTTGTTTTTAGTGCACAATTCAAATAAAATTTAAAAAAACTGATATCCCCAATGTGGGGGATATCAGCTTTTTGATTTACCTTAGCTTCTGATTCTGTGTGTTGTTGATTTGTGGATAGTATATTGAAACGATTCAGGATATTCATTCGGATAAAAAGGTTTTTGGGAATTTTATTGGAGCGGGTAAGCTAAAATGATCGCGATAAGACCGGTAAGAAACAATCGTTTGGTCGTGTGAATACACGTCCAACTGTAGAATATGTGAGCTTTTCATTTCCAAATAATACGTAACATCTTTTTTTTGTAAATGATAAAAAGAATAAACCATTCCTAAAAGGTCTTTTTCAATTTGCTTAGTTTCAGGCTGATTCATTATATGCTCACTCAACTGCAAAATCGTAACAGATGTTGATCCTTTGATGTCTGTTACTTTTTCTTTTGCATAATCAACTGCATGACTGATAGTATCGGCAAGATTCTTTAAGATTCCGTCCATAAGGGTTTGTATCTCCTTTGTATTGGGGTATGTATAGTATGGGGTACGTGGCTTATGCTTTATGCAATAAATCCCTAAGGAAGAAATAGAATAGGTCATTTATGAACATTATTAAGAGAGAACAAATAGAAATTACGATTTAAGCAGTACAGTCGAAAAAGAAAAATAAATTTTGCAGAAAAGGAATGACGGACAATATGAGTGATGAAGTGTCATTAGTAAAAGGCGAATTAATGAAGAATAGTAAAACGACAGTATCTTTTGATATTTTCAACGAGGACTGTAAGGAGGGCGAAACGTTAGTCCATATATGGGGAAGCGATGGGTATCTAATGAAGAGAATCTCCGGAAGGAAGCTTGCGGATTTTGATATGGAACTAAAGGATAAAAAAGTACAATGAAGAAAAAAAATAAGTATATCGTACTGCTCTCCATTGCTATCATTTCGTTATTAACGGTGGTGCTCGTTCAAATAAATATGGATACGAAATTCAAAGAAACCGAGAAGGTAGAAAACACAGCAGATAAAGAAAAAGAGCAAGGCGGTGAGGAAGAAACCGACATCAATGTCATCACAGATACTGATAAAAAAATAGAGAGATTGCTTGAAAACATGACGCTTGAAGAAAAAATTGGACAGCTAATGATGGTCGGTTTCAAGGGAACTGAGAAGAGCAGTGAAATTACGGAGCTTATCGAACAAAAACATATAGGGGGCGTCATTTATTTTGACCGCAATATGAAATCGCCAAAACAAGTGGCGAAGTTATCCAATTCGCTTCAGCAATCGGCTGATCGCAGTTCGCATTCGCTTCCGCTTATGGTAGCCGTCGATCAGGAAGGCGGAGACATAATCCGAATGAGGGAACGAGTATCGCCAATCCCTTCGCAACAGGAACTTGGGGAAAATGCTTCTGTTGAAGACATGTACAAGGTGGCAAAATTGAACGGGACAGAACTGAACTCTATGGGGATTAATATAAATTTTTCTCCTGTTCTGGATTTATCAAAGACGGACAACCGTTCACTGGGAAAAGATCCAAAAAAGGTCTATCAATACGGAACGAAAGCGATTCAAGGCTTGAACGATGCTTCCGTTACAGGAGCTTTGAAGCATTTTCCAGGAAACGGACGCAGCGAGATTGACCCGCATGTCGAAACATCTTCTGTGGAAGCAAACCAGCTCGATCTGGAAAACTCGGATATCTATCCTTTCAAGAAAATTATTAGTGAAATGGATAACCAAAAGTTTTTCGTTATGGTGACCCACATTAAATATCCAGCTTATGATAAAGAAAAACCGGCAAGCCTGTCCAAGGTTATCATTGAAGACTTGCTTCGGGGAAAACTCGGATTTGAAGGGCTTGTCGTCACGGATGATTTGGAAATGGGCGCAGTGAATAAGTATTTTTCCTATAAAGATATGGGGAAAGAAGCAATCCTTGCAGGAGCGGATTTATTATTGGTCTGTCATGAATATTCGCATGAGCTTGAGGTATATAACGGTTTACTTGAAGCGGTGAAAGCAGGAGAAGTTCCTATGGAGCGAATTAACGAGTCAACGAAAAGAGTTCTAACCTATAAACTCTACAATATGAAGCAAACAAAGGTAGATCCAGGTCAAGCTGCAAAAGTGGTGAAAAGTCCTGAAAGCTTAGAGTATATTAACAGTCTGAACTTGGAGAAATAAAAGGAAAATCAACTATCAAAGCTTAGCCCTCGCTCAAATAAAACAGCGAGGGGTTTTTGGAATTCACCGATCGATTGAGGGTTTTTACCAGTCTGTTCATAACAGTCTGAAGTTGCGGCTTTGTTTAAATCAACCGATAGAGGGAATACTATAATATAACCTACTTCAAGGAGGAAACTCATATGCCATCAAATAAAATGATTGGGACCGTCGTGATAGGAGCAGCAGCATACTTAATGCGCAATAAAAAAACTCGTGAAAAAACCATGAGTCAAATAAAATCTCTAGCGACTCCAGAAACCATTGATAAGGTTAAGAGCCAACTCCAATCCTTAACAAAGTCAAAATCGAAAAACCCTTCAGCTCATTAAGTAAAAAAAATCCCCTTAAATGATTGTGTAATTGCCACAATCCTTCTAATGGGGATTTTTTTATTGAACCTTGTTGTCTGGTTCAATCGCTCTTATTAATAATGTATTACCTGGTGTTGTTACTCAGCTTCATCTTCACCATTATCTTCTTTATTGAACCATAAAGGATCTTCATTATCGACTTCACCATTATAATTAATAAGAATTTCTTCTCCTGCTTTTATGTCGGTGTAAGCGAAGAAATCAAACGTGTGGTTCTTAAAGTTTATGTCATAAGTAGCATTGGGAGTATAAGAGTGATTAAACAGCATGCCATATCCTAAAAGCATGGCAGTATGGTTAATTCCATACTCAAAAGCATAATCTGCAAGCAATGTTTTTTCTATGAAAACATGCTCTTCGTTTGGATAAGCAATAACAGGTGCTTCATGTAAAAGCTCACCTTTTTTAATGTCTTGTGTAGCGAATACGCCTCTATTGAACTCACCATCACTTAGTGTGGAAGTTTTAACTTCAATCATGTTCGTCACCTACTTGTTCTATTCTTTATAGTCTAGATCATCTAAGCTTGACAGTTAATAAGAAGAAAAGCAACTATTTTAGGGAATAAATCTTTTTCAAATGAAAAAGAAGGGATTGTTATATGTGTAATAACACTTCCATTCAAATTAAAAATAGGTATTCAAAGATTTAATGAAAAACAGTCTCTTTCCAAAAGTGACTGTTTTTTTATGCCTTTATCTTCTTCTATATCCAAATCCGAGGTACTCAGGTTTGGGTGCTGGTTGTTGCTTAATACTTTTAAAAAAACACCTCAGCTAACATGTACATTTTCTGTACATTTAGGGAGGTGTTAAGTTTGTCTCACTTATAAGGTTAGCAAAATCATAGGGTTGATCTCTTAATTCACACCGACAGCTGTAAAGGCATTTTTGACTGCTGTGGCTTCTGCACTGCTTGAGCCATATAAATCAGCGGCAGATTGTACGACTGCTGCTCTGGCTTGTGAAAAAGCAGATGAAGAAGTTAAGTAAGTCGTGTTGGCCCGGTAAAAGATGGCTCCTAGTTTATCAATGCCAATTCCAGCCACGGTCACGCCATGGTGAGTGCCGCCCGCGGAGATAAGATAGGCTGCCTTATTAATGATTCCGCTGTTCGTATGGACGCCGCCATTGTCGCCCGTTCCTGTATAGCGGTTCATATAATGGTCAGGGTCACCATTCAATGTTGGGTTGGCCATTGAACGGAGAGCATCACCGGAAATATTAGGTGTGTAAATATCTTCTCCTATCAGATAGTCCGCTTTTTCACTTTCATTCTTAAATTCAACAACCGTGCCAAAAATATCAGAAATCGCTTCATTCAAAGCACCCGATTCATTCTGATAGGTCAAATTCGATTCCGTAGAAGTTACTGCATGTGTCAATTCATGTGAAACAACATCTAAACCGCCTGACAATGGGATGAACGTCGTGCCGTCCCCATCACCGTAAACCATTTGTGTGCCATCCCAAAAAGCATTATTGTATCTCGACCCATAATGAACGGTTGACTTCAGGATGGCTCCATTTCCATCATAAGAGTTCCGTCCAAACGTGGATTTGTAATAATCATAGGTTTTACCAGCATAAAAATGAGCATCCACTGCAGCTTTATCGGTAGAAGAAGTAAAAGCGTTGGTTGTATTGGATAAGAGTGTACCAGGCAATTTTGACCGGTTATTAGCATTATAGGTGAAAATGCCTTTGCCACGTGTATTGTCTTGTAGATAATATTTGCCGCTGGATAAGGTAGTGTTTAACGATACGGTATTGTTTAGGACTCCGGTTCCAGTACCGACGGAATTGGTTCCCGTCACTTCATCAAGGGTGTTATATTTATTCAAGATTTCACCTGTTTTAACTGAAATGAAATAATTATAGTTTCCTGGTTCCGGATCTAAGAAATTTAAATTGACCTTATATACATAGTCGGCCTTTCCTTCATTGGCGTAAACATATAGCTCTGATTCAGGAGAATTTTCGTAGGAAGGAGTGAATCCAATATCTGCTTCGGCAATTTTGATTGCTTCTGATTTACTGATGCCTTTTTTAGCCTTTTTCCCTAATTTAGTGTTTAAATTGGCTTCAACCGTTCCGGACACGACCGTTAAAACACCTTGAGCGTCAATTATTACTGCCTGTGTAGAATTCCATACAGGTACGCCCTTATAAGTTTGTTGCAATCTTAGAACAGTATTGCCAAGTTCATCTTTACTTTCTTTTTGAATAATGAAGGAGTCTTTAGCCTTTTGCTTCTCTAACTTGTAAGACTTTGTGTTTTTATCAAAAAAGGTAAGAATGATATCTTCAGCCGTTTGCTTTGAAGGTTCTGTGAGTTTCCCAGACTTGAATTCTAGCGAATCTCTATGCTTATTATATTTTTCAACGCTTAACACATTTTTTGCCGCTAAAGCTTCTTGTTGGGGAATAGCAGAAAATAGTAGACCGATAGATAGTGCAGTTCCTAAAAATACCTTACCTTTCATAACCTTTCAACTCCTTCATGAGAATACCTCATTTTTACACCATTTCATATTATTATAAAATGGAGAAAATACGAAAAAATATGACATTTAAAGGAATAAAATGGAGAAAAATGGTTTTTAATAGAAGTATTCTTTCCAAATATTCTTCTAGTAATATTTGGAGGGCGTATGAAAAAGGAGCTTAGTATTTTATAAATTCAACTTTTTTAAGGCTGCAAAAAAACTTGGCATAAAGTGCAAAAAAACATGGCGTAAAGTGCAAAATATTTTGTCTATTGAAAGCGTTTTTTAAAATAATTTGTTGAATATTGCGGTTTTGTAAATCTGGCATGAAAATTGCATATATTCAGAATAGGAATTCGAATTGTAAATTAGCTCTATTTGAAAGTCGATGAAATAGGAAAATTTATTAAATGGATTTCACTATAAATGAAAGCGCTTATATAGAAAGGGATGAAAATTTATGATACCAAAACAAGAAAACGACATCTTTCAGCATCCTCCAAAGCAAGAAGAACAAGAATTAAAGCGCGGTTTAAAATCCCGTCATTTAACGATGATTTCTATTGGAGGGGCTATTGGCACCGGGCTGTTTCTTAGCAGCGGGGCAGCTATCCATACAGCTGGGCCAGGCGGCGCATTACTTGCTTATGCCTTAGTTGGGGCAATGGTGTACTTCGTGATGACCAGCTTAGGGGAACTGGCAGCCTTTATGCCGACAAGCGGTTCATTCAGTACCTATGGAACGAAATTCGTCGATCCGGCATTTGGATTTGCCTTGGGATGGACGTACTGGTTCAATTGGTCGATGACCATAGCGGCGGAGTTGGCAGCCTCAACAATGATTATGAAATTTTGGTTTCCAAATAGTCCATCATTGTTGTGGAGTTCATCATTCTTGGTACTCATTTTCCTATTAAACTATTTATCCGTTAAAGGATATGGTGAAGGGGAATACTGGTTTTCCTTCATAAAAGTAACGGCCATCGTTATTTTTATAATCGTTGGAATCCTAATGATTTTCGGCATCATGGGTGGCGAAGCAGTAGGTTTTAAGAACTTCACAGTCGATGACGCGCCTTTTCCGGGTGGTTTTATGGGTGTCTTCATTGTGTTTATTGCAGCTGGCTTTTCTTTTCAAGGTACAGAAATTGTCGGTGTGGCTGCTGGTGAAAGCGAAAACCCAGCCAAAAATATACCAAAGGCTATTAAAAGCGTTTTTTGGAGAATCCTACTCTTTTACGTATTGGCAATCTTTGTGATAGGGCTACTTATCCCTTATACAAGCGAAAGTTTACAAGGGGATAATGTTATGGTCAGCCCATTCACGCTTATATTTGAAAAGGCTGGAGTTGCTTTTGCAGCTTCGCTCATGAATGCAGTCATTTTAACAGCGGTATTGTCAGCAGGTAACTCTAGTTTATATGCATCGACACGTATGTTATATTCAATGGCTAAAGATGGGCAAGCACCACGCATTTTTGCAAAACTTAACAAACGCGGAGTGCCGGTTGCGGGAATGATTTTGACATGTGCCATCGGTATGCTTGCATTTTTAGCTTCTATATTTGGTGATGGTAAAGTGTATATATGGTTAATGAATGCTATTGGTATTACAGGATTTATCTTCTGGCTGGGTATTTCTATCAGTCATTATCGTTTCCGTAAAGCTTATATAGCTCAAGGCCATTCATTGGATAAGCTGCCGTATAAGGCATTATGGTTTCCGATTGGACCGATTTTTGCTATTTTGATTGGCTTAATCGTTATTCTATCTCAGAATTTTCAAGCGTTTTTTTCAGACCACATTGATTGGGGCAGTGTAATAGCTGCATACCTAGGAATCCCACTTTTCCTTGGTCTATGGCTTGGATATAAACTGGTAAGGAAAACTAAATTCGTTAAACTTGAAGAAGTAGAGTTTGACTTTGACAAAAAATACGAATGAAAATGCATAAAGTAAAATCAGCCGGACAATGTTGTTTAAGTTGTCCGGCTTTTACTTGTCTAAATGTAAACCGCTATGTGCATGTAGGTTTATTTACCTTCGCCATTCAAAACTCTTATTCAAAGCCGGGAGCGGGATTCCTGGCTTTTTAATTTGTGTTAAATGGAAATTAATACAAATTTAAAGGCGGATGTTATATGATAAACGTAATCTCTATGTATGTGTTTCTATAAAATTAGCTAAAGGAGACTATATGTATCATTCTAATCTCTTTCAAATTTTTTAAAAAAATCAAAGGAATGCATGCTAATATGACGGGGTAATTGCCATCTTTGAGAAGAGAAAGCCAGACTTTAACCGTTTGAAGTATCTAATCGCTAGAAAAGGAAGGTGTGCGCTTATGACTCTATTAACTAATTTGAAAGTATTGGACTTTTCAACGCTACTGCCCGGACCATTTGCCACTTTGATGCTAGCTGATTTAGGAGCAGATGTTTTGAAGGTAGAAAGGCCGGCGGCAGGGGATTCATGGGGTGTGAATCAATATCTTAACAGATCAAAGCAATCGATTACACTTGATTTAAAACAGTCGGAGTCCATCGAGGCCGTAAAAAATTTAGTGAAAGAATACGATATCGTCCTTGAACAATTCCGGCCAGGTGTCATGGAGCGTCTAGGGCTCGGGTACGAGACTTTAAGACAAATCAATCCGAAGTTAATTTATTGTTCAATCACAGGATTTGGCCAGACCGGTCCCTACAAAGACCGCCCGGGTCATGATATCAATTATATTTCGATTGCAGGGTTAGCAGGCTATTCCGGTACGAAAAAAGACGGCCCAGCAAAGAACGGAACGCAAATTGCCGATCTTGCAGGAGGGTCAATGCATGCTGTTATCGGTATTTTGTCCGCAGTCATTTACAGGGACAGAACCGGGGAAGGCCAATCCATCGACATCAGCATGACCGACTGCAGTTTCGCTTTAAATGCCATATCTGCACCTCTGAATTTACAACGTGGCTTGGAGCTGGAGCCAGAGAAATTGATGTTAAACGGAGGGTCATTTTATGACTATTACGAAACAAAAGATGGACGTTATTTTTCGGTAGGAAGCCTGGAGCCTCCATTCCGTAAAGCTCTATGTGAAGCAATCCGCAAGCCTGAATTGTATGCACTAAGCTTGAGCACAGATACTGAGAGTGGAAGTAGATTTAAAACAGCAGTCCAACGTGCTTTTCTTGAAAAGAACTTTGATGAATGGAAAGAAATATTTGCTGATTCTGAGGCCTGTGTAGAACCAGTACTGACCTTTACCGAAGCGACCAATCATCCCCAACTTAAGGAGCGAGGCATGATTGTTGAAGTACCTGACGGAAAAGGAAGCATCCAGAAGCAAATTGCCTGTCCAATCAAAACATCGGTTTTTACTCCTCATTATAAACATACAGGGCTGAAGCCGGGACAAAGTAATGAAGAAGTTCTCCGCACCTTTAATCGCTAAATAAAGAAACTGACCAAGCTAAAATGATATATATATTAAGGCTGTCACTTTTCCAAAATCTTTTGGAGAGTGATAGCCTAATTTTTTTGAATTCGATCTTCGCTGTGATGACGTAAATACTCCTATACCCATAGTGCTGCAACATTTATAAGGACGAATAAAGCGGAGGAAGGTCGAATTAAATGGAGGAAGGTCGAATTAATTGGGAGAAAGGACGAATTAAGTAGGAGAAAGGCCAAAATTGTTCTTTTATCCATGAAGAGAATTAACAAATCAACTCTGTGAAAAATTACCAGTTATAACTAGCGTGTACCGGGTATCAGAGTATCATCCTTCAACAAAGGAATTACAAGAAAATAGCTCTGGTAAGGAGGATGATTATAATCTTTGGTCTCCCTGATATCATTAAATTTCTGTTTTCCTTTTTTTTGATTATGCCAATCGTTACGCTTATACATTTGAGCGGGCATATCTTCTTTGTTTCGATCTTCGGAGGATCAGAAAAGAAAATCTTGATCGGTTGTGGTAATAAACTTTTCACCTTTTGGAACATAGAGGTAAGGAAATATTATTTTTGGAATGGGACTTGCGAGTTTAAGGGATTGAAACATGATAATCGTTTGACGAATATGCTGATTTATTTAGGGGGCTCTATCTTTAATTTAGTCAGTATGCTATTCATATACAGCTTGATTTACCAAAGCGTCTTAGAAAGCTCGGTAATATGGTATCAATTCATTTATTTTTCCTTCTATATTATGTTCTTTTCCTTGTTTCCGATGTATTTTGCAGATGGAACGCCAAGTGATGGGAAAGCTGCAGAACTGGCGTTGAAGAACCAACTTGAAGATAAAGTAACAGACGATATATTCGTTAAGAAAAAGGATGATGAAGATAGCTGCAAATAAAATGGGACGTGCATGATGCTCGTTCTTTTTTTGTGCTTGGATGAAATAGAATAGGGTAACGACGTAGGGGAACTTCTTAAACTTTTTGACACTTTCAAGGGGTAGCCACTGTGATCATGCTTTCAGGTATAAGTTCTAGTGCGGCTAATCTAGGTATTGTTGCAGCAGGTGTTGGTCAAGCCATTGCAAGTTATTAAGCAAACTCCCTTGGAACGGCATTAGCACATGTATAATATACGGATTATTGATCAGGACCTTGCATGTTTATGAAAGGTTAACTACATTCTTGAAGCCGGCATACGCTATAACTGACGTTCCATATGGAATGTCAGTTATTGAGAGTTAAGTTGGAGGAGGAAAACCATAATGAATACATTCGATCCATCTAATATTATCGAGAATGGTTTACCGATAACGATAACTGCAACTATGTTAGAGCGGATTATAAAGATGAAGTCTGGTGAGCAGGATGTTAAAGTCGAGATTACGCCAGAACATATAGTGCTTATCGGAACGACGGAAGTGAAAAAAATGATGTTTAAGAAAAACGTCCCTTTCCGTATTACTTTAAAACCGGTTCAGGTGGAAAAAAGAACGATTTCATTTGAATTAATAGAAATGAAGCCTATTGATAGGAATTTTATTAACCAAAAGATATTTAACAGACCGCCATTTTTCGAATTTGAAAATAGAATAATCAAAATGAATTTTAATGCTTGGAACATTGTGAAGAGAATACCTGTGGGCACTATTAAATCGTATGAGTTGGTCGAAGGTGCATTAAAAATGAAACTTTCTTTATGATAATAGAAGAAAGGTAATCATTGAAGGAAATGTTTACATAGCATTCTTACCTGTATTATTTTAAAGGGGACACCAGGTATGTTAGTGTAAGGATATGGTAAAGGACGTTTCTTCAATAAGAAAAATTGTGTTTGATAAATCAAGCTCTTTAAAATATACTAAATAACTTGAAGTTTTGAGTTTTTCCGGCAGATAAGGGGGAAAATGAATGGACCAGAAAATTTTGCCTGCTTCGGCAAGCATGAAGGATTTCGAAAGATTTCTAGAAAGTTCCTATGAAATAGGTGTGTTTCTTGATTTGCATATATCACAATTGAAAAATGTAAGTATGATGGCAAAGCAGCATAATAAAAAAATGATTTATCATGTCGATTTAATTCATGGTATTAAAAGTGACGAATACGCTACAGAATTTATTTGCCAGGAGTATTGCCCATATGGTCTGATTTCGACAAAATCCAGCGTGATTTTGAAAGCGAAGCAAAAGGGTGTTATTGCCATTCAACGAATTTTTTTAATTGACTCACATGCGTTAGAGAAAAGTTATAAGCTGGTACAGAAAACAAAGCCTGATTATATCGAAGTTTTGCCGGGCGCAATGCCTTGGATGATTAAAGAGGTAAAGGAGCGCTTACAAACTCCTATCTTTGCTGGCGGGCTCATACGTTCTTCAGATGAAGTCTTGAATGCCCTTGAGGCAGGAGCTTCGGCAATCACGACTTCAAAAACTGAATTATGGGAGATGTTTTAATAAAGATAGAGATTGCTGTTTTATAGAGGAAAAAAAATACAGGAAAAATCATTTATTTTTATACAAATTAATTGACAGCGTTTTCACTACCTAGTATATTTACATTACAAGTTAATACATGTGACGGAGATTAGGAGATTCACAACAGACATACTCATTATTATTATGAGGATATTTCTGCTGTGAATCTCCTTTTATTTGTTGGTAAGGCATCATTCTATAAGAGGAGGGGTTATGTATGACTCCATTTTGGGGAGAAGTAGTAGGCACGATGATTTTAATTTTATTTGGTGCAGGTATTGGGGCGGGATCTTCCTTAAAGGGATCTTATGCCAAAGATGCTGGCTGGATTGTCATCACGATTGCGTGGGGACTGGCTGTTACAATGGGTGTCTTTGCAGTGGGTTCCATAAGCGGAGCACATTTAAACCCGGCTGTTACAGTAGCATTAGCTATCAATGGAGATTTTCCTTGGGCTGATGTGCCAGGGTACATCATGGCCCAAATGATAGGGGCAATTATAGGTGCGACTCTTGTATTCCTGCATTATTTGCCTCACTGGAAAGCTACGGAGGATCCAGGTACAAAGCTTGGTGTGTTTTCAACCTCACCGGCTATCCCACATACTTTTTCAAATCTATTAAGTGAAATGATTGGTACATTCATCCTTGTTCTTGGCTTATTGTTTATTGGAGCCGGCGAGTTTACAGAAGGTCTGAACCCATTTGCTGTCGGTTTATTGATTGTTGTTATCGGGATGTCGCTAGGAGGAACAACAGGCTATGCCATAAACCCTGCCCGTGACCTTGGACCTCGTATTGCTCACTTCCTGCTGCCGATACCGGGTAAGGGAAAATCAAATTGGGGCTATGCTTGGATTCCGGTTGTTGGTCCGATTGTCGGTGGAGCACTTGGAGCTGTCTTCTATAAAGCGGTCTTTTTAGGTGAATTGACGACAGCCTTTTGGGCTGTTTTAGGAGCAAGCCTGATAATATTGGTGTTAGCGTATACTTTTGGAAAAAAGCAATCAAGTGAGTTAGATATTAGCAACATGGCTAGTTAAATTAAAAAGGGGGGAAACACAGTATGGAAAAATATATCTTATCATTGGATCAAGGAACAACTAGTTCACGGGCGATTTTGTTTAACGAAAAAGGCGAGATCGTCCACTCGTCCCAAAAGGAATTTACTCAGCATTTCCCTAAGCCGGGCTGGGTAGAGCATAACGCCAATGAGATTTGGGGATCAATTTTAGCGGTAATTGCTGGTGTACTATCGGAATCAGGTGTAAAGCCAGAGCAAATTGCCGGTATTGGAATCACTAATCAGCGTGAAACGACAGTCGTTTGGGATAAAGAAACTGGAACCCCTGTGTATAATGCGATAGTATGGCAGTCCAGACAAACGAGCGAAATTTGCGATGAGTTGAAAGGAAGAGGTCTTAACGATCTGTTCCGAGAAAAAACAGGATTGTTAATAGATGCCTATTTTTCCGGTACAAAAGTGAAGTGGATCCTCGATAATGTGGAAGGAGCTCGACAAAAAGCAGATGAAGGCAAGTTGTTATTTGGAACCATTGATACCTGGCTGATTTGGAAGCTATCAGGAGGCAAAGCCCATGTAACAGACTATTCTAATGCTTCACGGACATTAATGTATAATATTCATGAGCTTAAATGGGATGAGGAGCTGCTAGAGATATTGACTGTTCCAAAATCGATGCTACCAGAGGTTAGACCTTCTTCCGAAGTGTATGCTCATACGATCGAATATCATTTCTTCGGCCAGTCGATTCCAATCGCAGGAGCAGCGGGTGACCAACAGGCGGCATTATTTGGCCAAGCTTGTTTTAATGAAGGAATGGCAAAAAACACGTATGGAACAGGTTGTTTCATGCTTATGAATACAGGAGCCAAGGCTGTCAGTTCCGAACACGGGTTATTGACAACTCTTGCTTGGGGATTGAATGGCAAGGTTGAATATGCATTAGAAGGCAGCATATTTGTAGCAGGATCAGCAATTCAATGGCTGCGCGATGGTTTACGGATGCTTAAAAATGCCGAGGACAGTGAAGCCTATGCAAAACGTGTAGAAAGTACTGATGGAGTTTATGTTGTTCCGGCCTTTGTTGGGCTTGGGACTCCATATTGGGACAGCGATGTACGAGGTGCAGTTTTTGGCTTAACTCGTGGAACATCTAAAGAGCATTTTGTCCGTGCTACCCTTGAATCACTTGCATATCAAACGAAGGATGTACTTGATGCAATGGAGGCAGATTCAGGCATTGAGCTGAAGACATTGAGAGTGGATGGCGGTGCAGTTAAGAACGACTTCCTAATGCAATTCCAAAGCGATCTATTACGTGTCCCTGTTGAAAGACCGACTATAAACGAAACGACAGCACTCGGGGCAGCGTATTTGGCTGGACTAGCTGTTGGCTATTGGAAAGATCAGGAGGAAATTGCCCGGCAATGGGCAATTGATAAAACCTTTAATCCATCCATGGATGAGCAGGATAGTGAAAAATTATATGACGGATGGAAAAAAGCTGTTCAAGCAGCAATGGCTTTTAAATAAACGCTCTGCTAAACACTAAATTGAACAACTAAAGAAGACCACTTATAGTGGTCTTCTCAGACTGTAGACAAACTCGATGAAAATCGAGTTTGCCTACAGTCTTTTTATGGCTTGTACAATTTGAACGTTGATTGGAACGTAGGGCACTCGCTTTCCGCGGGCGGTCCGGGAGCCTCCTCGGCTTGCGCCTGTGGGGTCTCCCCTAGACGCGCTTTTCCCGCAGGAGTCTCGTGCCTTCCGTTCCAGTCAACTTAGTTTCAACTCAATAAATTTCTATTTTTATTAACTATAATCAAGTTTAAACTCACTCTCCTTTTTTTCCTAATAAAACTGATAATCTAATATAAATATACGGGTATGATAAAAGAGTTAATTCGAGAAAGCCTAAACCAAACAATGTCAAAGAATGCTCATCTGCATTAAATCTAGTTTCAACTAATCATAATAAAGGGTCTTTATTTCTCCATCGTGTACATAATATTTCATGAAAATATAGCCTGTAATTTATTGAAATTCACATGTATAGTTAGCTGTAATATATTTTATTAGGGAGTGTTCTACTTGTTTTTAAAACTTACAAAAGACCAACAACAATTAATGATTTCTGACATTCAATATTTTTTTTCACAAGAAAGAGATGAAGAAATAACTGAATTTGCTGCAGAAAGAGTATTAGATTTCATTAAGGAGTCACTTGCTCCTCATTTCTATAACGCTGCTGTCTTAGATGTTAAACATGTAGTTGAACAGCAATTTTCTTCACTCGAAGATGAAATATTAACTCTAGAACGTCCGATAAAAAGATAAAAAATTTTTCAAGAGTGAATTTGATAATAATTCACTCTTTTTGTTGCACATAATGTGTCTTATACGGCATATGATAGGAATCATCTTTCCTTGTTTTTACTTCACCTGGGCCTTTAGTTGAACAGCATATTTAACACAGCATAAATAAAAACAAAGCGAAGTCTTTTTAATATGAGCTAGAGTATGATATACTAAAATCAAGTTAATAAATCGGCCGGAGAACAGGAGAGACCATGAATGCGTTATCGAGAATTCGATAATGTGCATTTATGGTCTCTTTTTTTGTTTTTATTGGCAGATTAGGGTAATTAATATCTATATGGACACTATGAGAACAAATGAACCAATTGAATATAAGGGCCAAACTCACGAGTAAACATGCAGAATTCACGAGTAAACAGCGCGAATTCACGAGTAAACAGTGCGAATTCACGAGTAAACAGTGCGAATTCACGAGTAAACAGTGCGAATTCACGAGTAAAAACAGGCTAATCGACAATGGAAGGCATTACTTAAAGGAGGAGTTAGGCATGAGGTTTTCAAATATATATCGAGAAGAAACAATTGAGCTTCTGAAAAAAGAAAAATATGATGTGTTAGTCATTGGTGGAGGAATTACAGGTGCAGGGATTTCCCTGGATGCAACGACTCGAGGAATGAAAGTGGCATTGGTGGAAATGCAGGACTTTGCGGCAGGCACATCAAGCCGTTCAACAAAGCTTGTCCATGGTGGTTTGCGATATCTTAAGCAATTTGAAATAAAAATAGTTGCTGAGGTTGGAAAAGAGAGAGAGATTGTTTATGAAAATGGGCCACATGTGACTACACCAGAAAGAATGCTGCTCCCGATGCATAAAGGCGGCACATTCGGGAAATTCAGTACATCCATCGGACTCCGGGTCTATGATTTCCTAGCAGGCGTTAAAAAAAGCGAACGAAGGAAAATGCTATCGGTTAGTGAAACACTGAAAATGGAACCCCTTGTAAAGAAAGAAGGACTTAAAGGCGGAGGCCATTATGTTGAATACCGGACAGATGATGCACGTCTGACGATTGAAGTGATGAAGGCGGCTGTTGATAAAGGCGCGACACCGATAAATTATACAAAGGTAGAAAAATTGTTGTATGAAAATGGCAAGGTAATAGGCGTCCAGGTCAATGATTTACTATCAGGCAATCAGTATGAAATATATGCAGACAAAGTTATCAATGCCGCAGGTCCATGGGTTGATTCGATCCGAGAAAAAGACAAATCGAAAAAAGGGAAAACGCTGAAGTTATCAAAGGGTGTTCATGTCGTAATCGACCAATCGAAATTCCCTTTGAAGCAGGCGATTTACTTTGATACTCCCGATGGCCGGATGATCTTTGCTATTCCGCGAGCCGGTAAGGCGTACGTCGGAACCACAGACACCTTCTATGACGGCGATCCTGCAGTCCCTACCGTTACATCAGAAGACCGTGCCTATTTATTAAAGGCGATTGATTATATGTTTCCAGAAGTGAAAGTTACGGATGGAGATATCGAATCAAGCTGGGCTGGAGTGAGACCGTTAATTCTAGAAGAGGGAAAAGACCCTTCTGAAATTTCAAGAAAAGATGAAATATGGGAGTCCGAATCTGGTCTTATCACGATTGCCGGAGGAAAATTAACGGGATATCGCAAAATGGCAAAAACGACAGTCGACCTTGTAGTCGAGAAGCTTTCCCAGCAATCAAATAAATCTTACCCTAATAGCAGTACCAAAAAAATGCCGATTTCTGGAGGGGATGTCGGAGGATCAAGCAATTTCTCTGATTATATCCAGACACATATTCAAATAGGGATTGACTCAGGACTCACTGCTAAGGATTCCAAAGAATTATTGGCAATGTACGGATCAAACGCCGCGGTTTTGTTCAATATTGCCAAAAGTGAAGGAGACGTGGGAACGCGCATCGGCCTCCCACAGAAATTGTTCGTACAGTTGCAATACGCATTAGACCATGAAATGGCCGCAACTCCGGTTGATTTCTTCTTCCGCAGAACCGGTACCCTATTATTTGATATCGATTTAGTCCAAACACATAAAAGTGCAGTGATTAATTATATGGCTGAATTTTTTGGATGGACGGAATCAACAAAAACGGAAAGAACAAACCAATTGGAACAGGAAATACTTGGTGCTATTAGAGTATCTTAACTTATACCTGAAACGATTAAACGCCAGCGGCTATGCTGGCGTTTCCTCTTATTTTCCATGAGTTTATTCGAATTATAGATGTGTGAGTAAAAGATGAGTTGCAATGCAGCTCATCTTTTACGTATTTAATGATAGAATGCTTGTAAATGAACAATCCCACCTTCATAGAAAATTAACTATTTTCACTCTATGTATGTTAGTTTTTCTAACGTAATTAATATTGTTTAAATGATTAAGATGAAATATAATTATTTAAGCAATATATTTTGAATTTTCTAATTATATGAAGGGGGGAGTTTTATTGTCTGATTTTATAACTGCTTTAAATGGAGTTTTATGGAGTACACCAGTCATTTATATTTTATTGGGAGTAGGGTTATTATTTTCGATTTTAACTCGGTTTCTACAAGTACGGCATATTAAAGAAATGATCATTTTGATGTTCCAAGGTAAAAGTTCAGAAGCAGGGGTTTCCTCATTCCAGGCTCTATCAATTGCGCTCTCGGGTCGGGTCGGTACAGGTAATATTGCAGGAGTAGCAACAGCTATCGCTTTTGGTGGTCCAGGTGCTGTTTTTTGGATGTGGGCCATCGCCTTTATTGGAGCATCTAGTGCATTTGTAGAATCTACCTTAGCTCAGATATACAAAGTCAAACAAGATGGTCAATATCGAGGTGGTCCTGCGTATTATATTGAAAAAGGAATAGGTTGGAAGTGGTTTGCTGTTCTTTTTGCATTCGCTGCACTAATAGCTATGGCAGTTCTTATGCCTGGTGTTCAGGCAAATTCAATTGCTGCAGGAGTAGAAAATGCATTTGGCATTCAGCCGGCAATCACCGGAATAATAGTCGTCCTTCTACTAGGATTTATTATATTCGGTGGTGTAAAACGGATAGCTAATGCTGCGCAATTAATTGTTCCATTTATGGCTCTTGGTTATATTCTATTATCAGTTGTAATCATTCTTTTCAATGTTGCTGAATTACCCAATGTTATCTCATTAATATTTAGAAGTGCTTTCGGGATGGATTCTGCTTTTGGCGGGCTTATTGGTATGGCGATAGCCTGGGGAGTAAAACGTGGAGTTTATTCAAACGAGGCAGGTCAAGGTACAGGCCCTCATCCGGCCGCTGCAGCAGAAGTATCACATCCAGCAAAACAGGGTCTTGTCCAAGCGTTTTCTGTTTATATTGATACATTGTTCGTGTGTTCCGCTACAGCATTTATGATTTTATTCACAGGCATGTATAATACACAAGCAGAAAATGGATCATATATTGTCAATAATTTAGGAAAAGTAACACCTGGTCCTGGGTATACACAAGCTGCGATTGATAGTATTATACCAGGCTTTGGAGCTGGGTTTGTTGCTGTTGCTCTTTTCTTCTTCGCCTTTACAACTATCATGGCGTATTACTATATTGCAGAGACAAATATCGCCTATTTAATGCGTAATCGTAATAGTAAATGGGCTATGCTTACATTGAAACTAGTCATACTTGCGGCTAGTTTTTATGGAACTGTTCGAACAGCAGAGTTGGCTTGGGCGTTAGGTGATGCGGGATTAGGGATTATGGTATGGCTTAATGTTATTGCCATTTTAATTCTTGCTAAGCCAGCCTTGATAACTTTAAAAGATTACGAGAAGCAGAAGAAAAAAGGTTTGGATCCCGTTTTCGATCCAAAATCGTTGGGGATTAAAAATGCTGATTTTTGGGAGCATGAATATGTTAGTGACAAGGAAAATGTGTCATGAATATTTATAGAGTTAATTTTATTATGTAAAAAATAAATCATTTTTCATCATAAACCAGTTCAAGTTTAATACGAACTGGTTTTTTTAGTTTCTGTAAATTGGTAACCCGGTAAAGGGAGTGTAATATAAAAAGAAAATAAAATATTTCAGTGGAGAATTAAGGTGGGGGGTATTATGTTAGAAAAGCTAGCTCAAGAAATTGTGATGGATTCGATGATCACATTAGGTGAAATTCTTGTTGGTGGCATCCCGCAAACTGGAAGGACAATTGATAAATTAGGTCTTAGCAAACTATCAAAAGAAGAAATCATAGTCTAGTAAAAAAATTGTAAAACCCTCATTTTTAACAGAACGGCAACCCTTTTAGATAAACAAGCTCAGTAAGAGCGATATTGTTTACTTAGAAGGTTTTTTTTATGTTGATTCGTATTTATCTAAAAAAGATTACTTATTTTCATATATTTTAAGTCATTAAGATGGAATATTATTGAAAAACTAATCATATTAGTTATAATATTAATTACATTAGTTTTTGGGGGAGGAGTTTGATTAAAGATGAAAATGACTAAGGTTGGTACAGTATATCAACTATCTTTTATGCCACGTGTATTTCCGGTGAACTGTTATTTCGTAGAAGAAGAGAATAGCCTTACAATAATAGATGCAGCTTTACCCTACAGCACAAAAAGTATAATGAATGCGGCGCGAATTATTGGGAAACGGATAACAAGAATAATAGTTACTCACGCTCATGATGATCATGTTGGTGCATTAGACGGGCTTAAAGCGTTAATCCCTGATTTACAAGTGAGTATTTCTGTTAGGGATGCATTATTATTGGGTGGCGATTCTACCCTCCTGCAAAATGAAACAAACTCTCCAATCCGCGGAGGAGTCCCTAAAAATATTCAAACTAAACCAGACTTATTACTCAAAGAGGGCGACCGTATTGGATCATTGGAAGTTATTTTTTCGCCTGGACATACCCCTGGTTCGATCTCTCTTCTTGACACCCGGAATCATAGTTTAATTGCTGGGGATGCCTTACAGACTAGAGGTGGAACGGCGGTGTCTGGCATGATTAAACCTTTATTTCCGTTCCCAGCCTTTGCCACATGGGATAAACTCATCGCTCTTGAAAGTGCAAAGAAATTAAGAAGTTATAAACCGAGTTTACTTGCTGTAGGTCATGGGAAGATGCTAGAACACCCTGGGAATTCTATAGACAGAGCAATAGTTGAAGCAGAATTAAAATTTCAACAATGAAAATAGGAGGTGAAAATGAGATGTCACAACGTATAAGGGTAGATTTGTCTATCATTTTACAAAAAGCAACAGAACTAGCTGATGAAAGCGGTCTTGATCATCTTACGTTAGGCAAGTTGGCTGAAAAATTACAAATACGGCCCCCCTCATTATATAACCATTTAGACGGCCTAAATGGATTAAAACAGAAACTAGCAGTAAATGGAGTTAAAAAACTTTATGAATACATGCTTCAAGCAGCAGTGGGACGCTCCGGTGATGATGCAATCAGGGCACTTAGTGAGGCATATGTTGAATTTGCTAGAGTTCATCCAGGGCTTTATGATGCCACCACCCGTTTTCCAAATTCTGAAGACATGGAATTGCAGCAAGCACAGCAATCAGTTGTAGAGCTTGTTGTCCAGGTACTACAAGCCTATAATTTGAAGGAAGAAATGGCGATTCACTTGGTGAGAGGATTAAGGAGTATTTTACATGGATTTACTTCAATTGAAAAAATGGGTGGGTTTGGGATGCCGATTGATATCGATAAGAGTTTTTCTATATTGCTAAATACTTATATTGAGGGAATCCATTCAATAGTTATAAATAAAGATAAATATGATCTGGTGGAAGGTTAAAATGGGCTTTCTGGCTGTCTTGCAAATGGTAAACTTATCCGTTCGATTTTTATTAGAAATTTTTGCACTTGCTGTATACGGTTATTGGGGTTTTAAAGTAGGAAATACCGGCATCATGAAAGGTTTTTTTAAGCATTGTTATCCCAATAGGAATAGCGGTCGTTTGGGGGATATTTGGTTCCCCTAAGGTCAGCATAGAACTATCAGCACAACTTCATTTGATACTGGAAGCATTGATGTTCCTGGTTCCGGTAGGGTTAATTCTGTCCCTTAAAAACTAAAATTAGCTTGGTTCTATGGATTTACCGTGATAGTAAATAGAATTATCATGATGCTTTTGGACCAATAAGGTGTAGTTTAAATCTGATTAGCGGGGCATCAAAATGGAGTGATGGACAAAAAGAAAAAACCCTTGTTACAAGGGCTTTAAAAGATGGAGCATAGCGGAATCGAACCGTTGTTGTGTTATTTATTTCTTAGCTGATTTAAAGGATACTTGAAAGTCATGTTTTCTGCTTTATTAGCTGTAAATCGATGTATAGCTGTATTCGCGAAAGAAAGTCATCAAAATCAATAGAGGTAAGATCAGCTATTTGGTTCATTCTGTATTTTAACGTGTTGGTGTGAATAAATAGCTGTTCAGCTGTTGGTTTGATCCGGCAATTGTTTAGCAAAAATATTTCTAGTGTTTGAAGTAATCTGGTTTGGCTTTCTTGGTCCTTCTTTTGAAGAATCTGTAAATCCATATTGATATAATTCGTTTTACCATGTTGATTGGAGATCATTTCGAGGTAACGGAAAATACCAAGTTTGCTATATTGAAAAGGAAGCTGTTCAGGTTTACCAATGAACTTGGCTGCATTGATCACTTCTAATGCTTCAAGATACGATTTTCTTAATTGAAGAATCGACGAATACTCATTTCCGATTCCTGAGAACACCTTTTGGCCATTGAATTGGGAAAGAACCGTGTTCGTTAAATCAGTAGCGCTATCAGAAAGCAGGTCTTTCCCTTTTCCGTTGCTGCCAATTAAGACGATGATCTTCAATTGGTTTGTGAATACATGGGAAAAATGATTCAATGCATTTGCGAATAGACTGACTGTATCCGTTAATTCATCGAAATGTTCCGCATCGGATTGAGCGATGGTAAAGACATTTACAAGGAAAGTTTCCGGAATGAGAAGACTCATATTGGCCGCTTCCCATTTTATTTGGTTTTCAGTTTGATAGACTTCGTCAATGATCTTTTGGTAAAACTCATTTTTTTCTTCATCTTTTTTCATGTTTATCTGTTTTTTCTGATAGAGGAGCTTGCCGATATGATGGGAAACCTCATGTAAAAATTCCAAATCGGAATCAGGCATCACTTCCGTCTCTTGGACCCAAATGAATCCGAAGACCTGCCCTTTGTGGACAGCGCTTACAACAACTCTTTGATTTAAACCGATTTCCTCGATTTGTTTCACTCTAAATGGATGCTCTACCGTTTTAAGCTGTTCGACAATGCCCTCATCCATGAATTTCTCCAAGATTGGAATCGGCCAATGCTTTGTGAAGATGGTTTGCTGATTGGCTTGGTCGAAGTGTTCGATATAATATGAACTATATGCCAGCAATAAAAATTGGTCATTTTCAATGACGACTGGTTTTTTTAAATAAGTGCTGACCATATCTGTAATATCGTTAATGTTTGTGAGAGTTAGAATTTTTTCTAATGACATATATGGCCCCCTGTTTTTGAAATGAATGACAGCTTTATTTAATAATACTTTTAAACGAATGAAGTGTATAGAGGCAAGCGCAAAGAAGGACCGGTATATGAAAAAACTTTCATATACCGGTCCTTCTAGGGTATCTTTTATTCTTTTAATATTCTCTCGAATTCTTCGAATTTCTCTTCGACTTCTTTAGATGGCTTGGCTGTAAGCAGGCTGACCACGATGATGGCAATCAAGCTTGCGCCAAACCCAGGGATCATTTCATAAAGCATTTTGGATAATCCGGCCATCGACCAGAAAATAACAGTCCCAGCACCAACGATCATCCCTGCTAAAGCACCCCATTTTGTCATTCGCTTCCAGAAGAGGCTGAGCAAGATCAATGGACCGAATGAAGAACCGAATCCTGCCCATGCATAGCCGACGAGTCCAAGAATCGTATCATTTTTCTCCCACGAGAGAGTAAGGGCGATAATGGATATGACCAGAACGGATAACCTGCCTAAAAAGACAAGCTCTTTATCAGAGGCAGACCGACGGAAGAAAGTTTTATATATATCCTCTGTTAAGGAACTGGCTGTTACCAGTAGCTGAGAAGCAATTGTGCTCATGACGGCTGCCAGTATTGCAGAAATTAAGAAACCAGTAATAAGGGGATGGAATAGTATTTCGCCTAAAACCATGAAAACGGTTTCAGGGTCATCTAACTTCAGGTTGTTTTGAGAAAAATAGGTGATTCCGATAAACCCAGTCAGCATGGCACCGATACTGGAGAAAATCATCCAGCCCATACCGATATTACGGGCTTTTTTGATTTCTTTAATAGAACTAATCGCCATAAAGCGGACAATGATATGCGGCTGTCCGAAATAACCTAGTCCCCATGCAAATAATGAGACGATTCCTAAAAAGCTCGTACCAGTGAAAATATTCAATAAGTCGGGATTGATTGAACGTGCTGTGTCTATGGAAGGGCCGAAACCACCAACATGGAAAAGGGTAACGATTGGTACAAGGATCAGGGCAACTACCATGATGATTCCTTGTACAAAGTCAGTCCAGCTTACTGCCAGGAATCCGCCAAATAAAGTATAGGCTACAACAACACCTGTTAAGATCCATAAACCTGTATGATAATCAAGGCCAAATGTACTCCGGAATAAGACTCCACCGGATACCATTCCAGATGAAACATAAAAGGTAAAGAATATCAGAATGACCAAAGCTGAAATAAACCTTAGAATCCGTGAGCCCTCACCAAAACGATTTTCCAAGAATGCCGGGATCGTAATGGAGTTATTAGCGACTTCCGTATAGGTTCTTAATCGTGGGGCAACATACAGCCAGTTTGCATAGGCACCTAGTGTCAGGCCGAATACAATCCACATGGAACTGAGTCCTGTTGCGAACATGGCACCAGGCAGTCCCATTAGAAGCCAACCGCTCATATCTGCAGCACCGGCACTTAAAGCAGTGACAGCTGCACCAAGACCTCGGTCGCCTAACATGTAATCATTTAAATTAGAAGTCCTTTTATAGGCGAAATATCCGATAAGAAGCATACCCGCCATATAAATGCTAATGGAAATTATTAATGCATAATCTATCATATGAAGACTCCCTTCAGGATGAATTATATAATTTTTTGTTATAAAAGAGGAAGTAACCTATTTGTCACTTCCTCCATTTAACCTCGTTTTGATTGCGTATCTAGGAATAGAAGATACTTAACTAAAGAGGGTATTCATTTCTACTTCATTTTGCTTTTAATGGAACATGATCAGAACGTTTCGGATGTTGTTTTGGCTTGCATATGAAGCTGCAAGTAGTCCGGTCCGCCTGCTTTAGAATCGGTTCCTGACATGTTAAACCCGCCGAATGGTTGGTAGCCTACGATTGCACCTGTACAGCCACGGTTAAAATACAAGTTCCCTACATGGAATTCTTCGCGTGCTTTTTCCATGTTAGAGCGATTTGTCGTAATAACAGCACCAGTCAAACCGTATTCTGTGTTATTGGCAATTTTGAGAGCCTCGTCAAAGTTTTTCGCTTTGGAAAAAGCAACGACTGGGCCGAAGATTTCTTCTTGCATTAAACGGGCTTGTGGATTGACATCAGCGACGATTGTCGGCTGAACGAAGTAACCTTTTGAGCTATCTCCTTCTCCGCCAGTTAGAATGCGTCCTTCTTCTTTACCGATTTCAATATAGCTCATGATTTTATCAAAGGCCGCCTGATCGATAACTGGTCCCATGAAATGATTTTCCACAGGGTTACCGACTGTTAGTTGTTTTGTTAATTCAACAGCGCGATCTAAAACTTGATCGTATACGTCTTCAACGATTACAGCACGGGAGCAAGCAGAACACTTTTGTCCCGAGAAGCCAAATGCAGATTTCACGATCGATTGAGCAGCCAATTCCAAATCAGCCTCTTTGTCGACGACGATCGTATCTTTTCCGCCCATTTCAGCAATGACACGCTTCAGCCAAACTTGGCCTTCGTTCACTTCTGAAGCACGTTTGTATATGCGTAGACCTACATCACGTGAACCGGTGAAGGAAATGAAACGTGTTTTTGGATGATCAACCAGGTAGTCGCCCACTTCGGCTCCGTTTCCTGGAACGAAATTCAACACACCTGCTGGAAGGCCAGCTTCATGCATCACTTCAACGAATTTCGCAGCTACAATTGGAGTAGTCGAAGCTGGTTTCAATAGGATTGTGTTACCAGTAACGATAGCGGCAACAGCTGTACCTGCCATAATGGCAAATGGGAAGTTCCAAGGAGAAATGATGATGCCTACTCCTAATGGAATGTAATCATAGCGGTTAAATTCTCCCGGACGGCTTTGGACAGGTACACCATCTTTAAGCGTTAACATTTGGCGGGCATAGAATTCAAGGAAATCTATTGCTTCTGCTGTATCCGCGTCGGCCTCATTCCAAGGCTTTCCTGCTTCTTTTGTTAATAATGCCGAGAATTCATGCTTGCGTCTGCGAATGATGGCAGCTGCTTTGAATAAAACGTCAGCACGGATTTCTGGCTTTACTTTTTTCCAGCTTTCGAAAGCAGTTGCCGCTTCCTGCATGGCTTTTTCAGCAAGATCTCTGTTCGCTTTCGATACCCGGCCGATGACCTCTTGCTTATCTGCAGGGTTATATGAAACGATTTTCTCATCAGTCGTCACTTTCTTTGCCCCGATATAAAGAGGGTAGTCTTGCCCTAAGTAGCCTTCAACAGTTTGAAGTGCTTCCTGATATGCTTTTTTGTTTTCCTCGTTTGTAAAATCAACAAATGGTTCGTGTTTATATGAAATCATTAGTAATCACACCTTTTTATAGATTTTTTGTAGCAATTAAGAATGTTGAATTATATTTAGCTTCTGACCATCCCTTTGAAGGCAAAAGCAATATTGGATGGCCTTTCCGCAAGCCTTCTCATGAAGTATCCATACCAATCCAGACCATATGGTACATAGACGCGCATTTTGTAACCTTGCTTGACCAATTCGTACTGGGTTTTGTTTCTCATGCCATAAAGCATTTGAAATTCGAATTGTGTATTTGGGATGCCATGCTTCTTAGCCAGCTCTTTTGTGTATTCGATGATTTTGTCATCATGTGAGGCAATGGCCGTATAATTACCGTTAAGAAGACTTTGCTTAATCAACTTTTTATAGTTTTCATCTACATCATCCTTTTCGGGAAAAGCCACCTCGGCAGATTCCTTGTAGGCACCCTTTACGAGTCGCAGGAATGGCTTATATTGGGCAAGGTCCTCCAAATCTTTCTCTGTGCGGAATAAATATGCTTGCAGAACAGTACTTATGCAGCTGTATTTTTCTTTGAACTGTCTAAAGATATCGATTGTTGCCTGACAGCGAACTTCATCTTCCATATCAATGGTTACCATGACATTGTTTTTTTCTGCTGTGTCAAGAATTCTTGTCATGTTCTCAATGACCAGATTATGATCGATATCGAGTCCCAAAGAAGTCATCTTCAGAGAAACTTGTGAATCAAGTTTTTCCCTGCTGATCATTTCGATGGTTTCAATGCATTCTGCAGTCCTTTCCCGGGTTACTTCCTCAGAATCTACGAATTCCCCAAGATGGTCGACTGTAACTGACAACCCACTATTATTAAGTTGCTTAATGAATTTAATGGAACTTTGGAAATCAGTTCCCCCAATGATCTTTCCAGCAGCAAAACTTCCTCCGCTTTTCTTAGCAATATTATTAAGCAGATTATTTTTAGATAAAAATAAGAAAAAGTCCCTTGTAATGGCTTCCATATAAAGCGCACCCCCTAAGAAGATGTATTCATAAATTAAGATTACGGTTTTTCGACAATTTTCACAATGTTCTCAAAAAACAATAATTCTGGCTTTTGTTTGTCGGTTTTGGACAAATGAAAAGGTTTACATTTCATCATGTTTTATTGGAAAAGAAGGGGGAGGTTTATATTTCATCTTATAAAGAAAAGCTAGAAGAAAGGTGTTTAGGAGAAAATAGCCTTGTGAAAAATGAAGTCATTGTGAATGCGTTCAAAAGTGGTAACTCGACCATAATAATCCAATACGATATAATGAACCTGACTCAAGAAGAATGGTGTCTGTTACATGATCGGAAGTTAATGGCGAAGGCCGTAAAAATAAGTGGCATCGGTAAGGCGGGGAGGATAAGGAATGGGTGCGGTATTCGAAGAACTTAGAGAAACATCTGGTTTGATAATTGGCTTGATAATGGCTCTGGTAATAGCAGGGTTTATTGGACTAGCCCTCACAAAAGCACATAAAGTCATTGTGTCACCTGTTGTTCGAAAGATAAAGAAGATGGTTAGTCGAAAATAGATGTGGCGGATTATATAACCCCTGTCCCTAATCAATCAAGCCCCGCTTGAAGAAGGTGCAACCGTGTATGTCTATAATAGTAGGAAGTATGTGAATAAATCCAAAAAGAAATCGCTATATATGTAGTGTCAAAGCATTAGATACGGCGAAGAATAAGAATGAAGTGGCTCTTTTCCTTTCACATTTGAAATCAAAAGATAACTTCAACAAAAAAATCCCTCACTTCTATATAGAAGTGGGGGTTTTAAATAATAAGAATTCATTTGATGGTAGTAGAGAAATGGTTTTGAAAACTAATATGTCAACTCACTCATTTGTCTCCAACGAATAATGCTGATTATTTTGTTCCGAATTAAATTCAATCTGCATATTAAATTCAGAAAGTAAATTCGTCATTTATAGGAACAAGAACATTCATATTCAGAAATTCATATTAGAATACGAATGCTCTTTATGCCGGCTTATTGGTATAAAGGGCATTTTACTTTCTCCAAAACCATAAAGGTGATAGTACTAGTATTCTAAAGAAACAACGCAAGAAAATTATAGAAGTTATGGAATATAATAGAAATATATGGTATGGTTTTATTTATGTTAATTTTTGGCAATTGATATTAGAGGAGATGAAAGAGTAATCATGCTTAAGAAATTATGTGTTGTAGGTACAATTTTTGCAAGTTTATCAATTGGGAATAGTGCTATTGCAGCTGAAGTAGAATCAGAAACAACTGTTACTAACATATCAAGTTTAGCTGAAGTTAGCAGTCTAACTGCAGGTATCACAGTAGAAACATCTGGAAAAAAATCAAGTGTACTTCCAAATTAAAGGCTAGTAATCCAATTTTTGGTTCTCTTAGCGCAACAGCTACTTCATCATCAGCTGTAAAAGAAGATCATATCTCTGCTAAAGTTAGGGTATATAGCAGTAAGGGCGGGGTGCGAGGACAAAAAACAGATTCTCAGACAAAGTCAACGTTGGTTCATTTACTGTAGGTCAATTTGGAACGATAATAAGTGGGGTACTAATATTAGTGATTGCTTTCGGAGCATTTTTCTAGCCCCTTAAGCCTAGTCGTAAAGTAGGGTGAAGGGAGCTGTGAAGTTTAAGGAATGGCTGTCTTGATGACAAAGAGACAGAGTGATGAACAAACTCACATGCTCATAATGTAATTCTAATGTTTCTATATATTACGACAAAAAGATGGCCAGTATGCTAAAAGGAAATAAAAAGCGATTTTCTTCTTGTCAATCTTATAAAAAACAGTTGAAAATAAAGCGTATAGATTCAATTAAAAGTTAGATTCATCCAACAGCCTGGAAGCTCACTTTCAAACTACGTAATTAATTTAATCAGGCATAAATAAATAGGCGATTGATATTAAGGGAAATAAATGAAAGGTCATATGTTCATTAACCTGAATAAGGATATTGAACATATGACCTTTTTCCTACTGTCTTTTCTATTTAATTTTTCAGTAGTCCTAAAGGAACTCCTGACTGCTATATAGACTGCTGGCAATCACCGAGCTAGAAAACCATTGGGAACAAATTAGTTTGTTGTTTTTTCCTGGAGGAACGAATAAAGAGGAAACTTGGAAGCGCAAAAAATGAACCCTCCCAGCCTTTCAAAGAGATCTCCTCTTTTGATTAGTGAGGAAAGGATGTGGTCTCATTATATGGTTAATTTAAAGATAAACTGTATCGATTTAATAAAAATATATAAAATTAAATGCTAAGTTCAAAAAAAAGACAGTATGAATCGCTGTAAAAATGATTCCGTGCTTTGTATCTTTATTCATCTATGTTTCACCTCCGTAGGTATTTTTTCACCTCCTATTTTTATTTAAGAATTGTTATCAATTTAGCAGTTTAGAATCTTTTCACTAGATAAACTTGAAATAATAGAATAACAATTTCTCCTAAGATTGTTGCAACAAGTGTTGGCACAATACTAATCAAACCCTTGGTGAATTCCGACGTCATTAAGGATCTCCACTTGATTTTAGGCATAATTGAGCCCCGTTTCATGAACCTCATATTAAACACTCCTTGACAGTTTTTAATATTGTATTAGATTGCTTAATAACTGTGACTGTCTTAACATACAAATTTGAAAAAATAATAACATAAAATTGACGATAAAGAAATAAGGTGTTGAATAAGTGTCAACATTGGTCTATATTTATAACTATACTTTTTTACATAAAATGGATGCGATTATCAATATTTGTATATTTTAATAAATGTAGCCATTTACCCATGTGGTGAGAAATGATTATGTTTATAAGATCCACTATTGGTAAATACTCTCTGACATTCTTTTTATATTATTTTGTATGCTCAACAACTGTGTCTGTTTTAACATGTAAAATCGCAAAAATATTAACATGAAATTTACAAAATGGAAATAAAGTGTTGAATAAATGTCAATAAAGGAGTATATTCATAATTATCCTTTTTTTACAAAAAAAGGGTGTTTGGGGGTGTTGTCCAAATTGATTTGATGGACACTCATGTCAAGTGTCGTTACCAACAAGTTTAGTAGCAGGTTTCAAATGTTTAAAAAATCCTAAAACAAAAAATTATTCATGTGAGGAGAAATGATGATGTTTCGATTTATTAAATCCCCTATTGGTATTGCAATTGGTGTTGCAGCAGTTCTTATCGGATCACCTAAAGCAAGAAAGGGTATTCGTAAAATAGCTGTGAAAACCATATCGGCCGTTCTAGGTAAGGAAGAGAAGGTCCGGGATGCAGGTTCTGAATTGAAAGAACAATTACCTAAAGCTAAAGAAGCTGTACGTAAAGTAGCTGTCAAAACGGTTGCACCTATTTTAGGTATCGTAGAAGCTGTTCAAAATACCATTTCTGAATTTCGAGAAAAGTGGGTTTCTGGTGAAAACAAACACTATTCGGAGGAAGCGATAGCTTTCGAAAGTTCTTCTAGCAGTTCGCTTAAGCAAATGAATGATTAATCAATTTATTTCCTTAATTTACGGTAAGGAGAATCAAGATGCAGACTAAACCATTCAAAACTAGATTTATTCGGTCCTTATCTGGAAGGATTCGAATTGAAATCTATAGACTCAAACACAACATGAACATGGCGAATTTAATCTTGGATCAGTTTAGACAAGTAGAAGGAATTTATGAGGTGAATCCTTCTATAGATACTGGAAGAGCTCTTATTACTTTTGATGAAAGCAAGACGTCTTTACATAAAATATGCCAAATCATTCAGTCTGTTGAGGAACAAGTGACGGGCGGAATGACTGTTCATACCGATGAAGAAGTGGCAAACGAAATAGCCGCCTCCGTTGAAATAACTGAAAATAGGGAATTAATAAATAAATCACCTAGTATGATCACTAGAGAAATTCCTGTTAATTCCCAATTCATCCTTAAAGACATGGATGATAAGACAACAAAAGATCGGGTCCCCCTTCCCTTAACACTCTCTGTCGTTGGGTTAGGCGCTTTGGGTATCAAACAACTATTTATGGGTAGATCCGTCTTAGCAAGAAGCCCTGGTCTCTTTTATTTATCTGGATCTTTATCCGTTTTGGCAGGATACCCCTTTCTAAAACGTGGTTTTCAACAATTGTTTGCTAATAAAAAGTTGAATCCCGATTTAATGCTTGGTGTAGGTACACTTGCTCTGGCTCTCGTTCGGGAGAATATCCTTGTGTTGGCTGGGCTTAGCCTATTAAACTATCTGAATTGGAAACAAAGTCAGACCAACTTGAATGCAAGAAATGGCGATAACAAAGTACAGCAACTTTCACCAGAAATTAAATCGTATAGTGAGAAACAATCGAAATGGGGAATGATTCTCGGAGGAGCAACCTGGGCTTTAACGAGGCACCCTCTACGTGGAATGGCTGTTCTGTTGGCAGCTAATCCGAAACCAGCTGTTACATCTGCGGAATATGCGTGGGGTCAGGCTGACCTTATATCAAAGGAAAGAGGTTACCTGATACCAAACGACGGGTCATTATCCCAATTGTCTCGGACAAAAACGATTTTATTTGATGATACATCTCGTATTTTTCAAGCGGAAACGAAAGAGATTCACTGTATCTCCCATGAAGGAAGCGAAGATCAAGTATGGTGTACAGTTGCTTCACTAATGAAGAAGAGTGACCATACATGGAAAGAAGAAGTAATGAAAAAGGCAGAACATACAGGACGAACATTGCGGAATGCTTTTTGTGTTGAAGAAGAAGAACAAGGCATTGAAGGTGAAATTCAAGGTGTCAAGTTTTATTCCGGAAGCAAGAGCTTTGTTCAGCAAAACGGTGTGGATACCGGTGAGTATGATCTTGAAGCAAAGAGAATGGAGAAGGAAGGTTTCATCGTCCAATTCGTCGCCAAGGATAAAAAGTGCCTGGGTTTGTTGATTGGATCGAGAGTCGAATTCACCTCTGAATTTATGAAAATAGCTGATTGGTTATCTGAGAACAAGTGGAACGTGGGTGTCTTGCAAAATAGTTTAAATATTAGCAGCAAGACCCTTTCTAACCGTGGTGTGGATGCAGGTTGGCTTAATGGGCTCGTATCAGAGCGTGTAGAAGCCATCCGATCACGGGGAGAAGAAGTGTTATTCGTAACAGAGAATAACAGTCAATTTAGTGATACACTCCCATTCCAAGTTCCTACCGTTTCTTTTAATAATGTCACAGGTATCCGTCAATCTACGGTATATGCCAATCGAATAAATGGGTTGGTGCATCAACATTTTCGCATGACTAAGATGTGGAATGTGATCGGGGAGACCTTAGCCGTATGGTCTGTTTTCACGGCGCCTGTTATTGCCTTAATGGCAAACGCACTTTCATTAACATTCTTATCTAGGACGAAGAGAATAAGTGAAAAACTCTTTTCACAGAAAGAATTGTCGAAAAAGATGGACTCGCAATTAATTGAGGTTGATGGGACATCTAAAGATCTTCCTGCCAAAATGGTGGAGAATACGCCATGGTATGCAATGACCGAAGAAGAAGTTATGAGTCTATTTAAAGTCCAAGAGCAACAAGGATTAAATGAGACCCAAGTAAAAGTGCTAAGAAACCAATACGGGATCAATCAGATCGAGCCTAAACAGCCCATCCCTTGGATTGTTTCGTTTATGGGGCAATTTAAAGAATTCACATCACTTATTCTGCTTGGGGCAGCTGGGTTATCTGTCTTTACCGGAGGTGTGTTCGATGGATTAGCAATGGGATCAATCCTTATTGCGAATGCCGTCATTGGAACGCTCCAGGAACGTAAAGCCGAAAAAGTGGCGGAGGCTCTTAATCAATTCCAAGCTCCTATTTGTAAAGTAATACGAGGAGAAGAGGAAGTAGAAATACCGGGTACAGAACTCGTTCCAGGCGATATCGTTTGTCTAGAAGCCGGGGATCGCGTACCTGCTGATCTTCGCATCATTCGTTCTTGGAACTTAGAGATTAACGAAGCAACTTTAACAGGTGAATCCCTGCCTGTAGAAAAGACAACCGATGTTCCCCCGCAAGATTGTGCATTAGCAGAGCGTAAAAATATGCTCTTTATGGGTACGTCTGTGACCCGTGGAAAAGCCATTGCCGTTGTAGTAACAACGGGCATGCGTACAGAAATGGGGTACATGATTTCCTTGATGAAAGGCGAAGAAATGGAGGCCACTCCTTTACAGCAAAGGGTGACTTCCATTAGTAAAATGTTTATCAAGGGGGCATTTGTCGCGGGCGGACTTGTACTCGTAGCTGGTTTACTCCGAGGTCTGCCGATTGCCCAAATGATCGCGACTTCGATTACGATTACGGCCTCAGCCGTCCCTGAAGGTCTACCTATTATGATTACGATTGCCTTAAGTGCTGGTATTTTCCGTATGCAAAAACAAAATGCCATTGTTCGTAAGCTTTCAAGCTTAGAAACACTTGGTCGAACAACAGTAATCTGCTCAGACAAAACCGGAACCCTCACGCAAAATGAAATGACGGTAAAGGTCATTGCTACACCTAATCGTTTATGGAGCGTATCAGGGAATGGATATGAACCAATTGGAACCGTTGCTGAGATGACCTCTCATGAGGCGGCAGCCTTATATACAGAAATAGAGGATATCGTTTCTAATGAGAAGGTAAATAATCCATTAGAAAATCCTGAATTAGCACGTATCCTTCAGATTGGTGTCCTCTGTAATAATAGTAAATTAGAGCAAGAAGAAGGTAAGTGGATCGTTAAAGGTGATCCAACAGAGGGATCTTTATTAAGCTTGGCTGCCAAAACGGGATTATCACGAGAAGATATGACCTCCTGGGAGCGAAGTCACGAGGAACCGTTTGATTCTGAGACGAAAATCATGAGTGTCGTTTGTAAAGATACGAATTTGGACCAAGATTTTTACCAGCTTACCAAAGGTTCTGTAGAGGCTATTCTTGACCGTTGTAAATGGTATCAAGATAACGGCCAAATTTATCCGTTATCCGATAAGGAAAAACAAGTGATTTTACTGCAAAACGAGGAGTTCGCTAAAAGCGCACTAAGGGTATTAGGTTTTGCATACAGTCAGAATCATTCGGAACAAAATAAAGTGTATGATGACGATTTAATCTTTGTTGGATTGGTCGGAATGATCGATCCGCCGAAACCCGAAGTAAAAGAAAGTATTCGTGAAGCCATTGAATTAGGCGTGAAACCAGTAATGATTACGGGTGACCACCCAATTACTGCCATTTCTATTGCGAAACAAATAGGCATTTGGAATAGTCAGGACAAAGTTTTGACAGGACCGGAAATCGATCAACTGACCGATGAAGACTTAAATGAAGTGGTAAAGGATACAACTGTTTTCGCCCGTGTGACTCCTGCTCACAAATTACGAATTGTTACTGCCTTTCAAAGTGGCGGGCAAATTGTTGCAATGACCGGGGATGGAGTCAATGATACGCCAGCTATTAAAAAAGCGAATGTCGGTATTGCGATGGGGCAAACAGGAACAGAAGTAACAAAAGAAGCAGCAGATATGATTCTAAAAAAAGACCATTTTGGTTCGATTGTCAAAGGTGTAAAAGAAGGCAGAACGATCATCGGCAACATCCGTAAAGCAGTTGGATGTCTATTAACAGGTAATTTAGCAGAAGTACTCGTTACTAGTGCTGCAGTTATTGCTGGTTTACCAATCCCATTAGTTCCGATTCAAATTCTATTGATGAATCTTATCACGGATGCTTTACCTGCCATGATTTTGGCTGTCAATCCTGGTAATAAAACAAAGCAAACAAAACGACAAGATATTGTCGATAAGGAATTATATAAAAAGGTTGTTACACGTGGAATTCTGCTTGGAACGGGTTCACTAACTCTATTTGGCATGAGTTTAGCAGCCGGAGTTCCTCTTGCTGTGGCACAAACATCAGCTTTTGCTGCTTTAGTTGCAGGCCAACTCATTCAGACTTTCTCTTGGAGACAGGAAGGATCAGAAGAAACCGTTCGTGAGTGGACGAAAGATCGCTTTTTTGTCTCAAGCCTAGTAGTTTCCTGGCTCGTCTTATTATCGACCATCTATGTTACACCTTTAGCTCGTGTATTCCATACCGTTCCATTAACATTCACACAATGGATACCTATCATTCTTGTAGCAGGGACGGTATCTAAGCTTTCAAAACCTATTATTAATGTAGTCTCTCGTAAGACGACTGATTCAGTACTACCAGTAATTAATGAATCTGCATTACTAAAAACAGTATAAAGGAGTAAGAAAATGATACGGAGAATTGTTATAGGATCTACATTAGCATTAGCAACTGCCGCTTTACTCCCCGTAGTTAGAAATACAGTTCGTCCTCTTGTGGCGACAGGGGTAAAGGGCGCTAAATCCACCTTGGAAACGATCAAAGAGGAAATGGAGGATATTATTGCTGAAGCTAAACTAGAAAGAATGCAAAATCAATTTGAAAAAGAACTTGCTGAGAGCGATATAGAAATAAATCAAACGGCGGAAAGAAAAAGATCAACAATCGCTTTAATTCCTGCCGCAAAAAATAAACTAATTCCTCTTGTTGATACGGGAGTAAAAAGTGTTAAATCTACCTTTGAAACAATCAAGGAAGAAGTAGAAGATCTTATTGTTGAAGCGAAAATGGACAGAATGCAAAAACAATTTGATAAACAACTTTCCGATGTAGAACAGGACATCCTGGGTGAGCAGGAACCATCAAGCACACAGGAGATCACGAATGAGCAAGAGGTAACGAGTGAAGTGGAACCCACTTCTGAACTAGAATTTGACAACAAGGAGGAAATAAAAAGTGATTCCTAAAATCGTTGAAAATGATGTTGACTATCATTTAGAAAAAGCACTAGAACATTTTGAACAGGCATTGGACCTAAGTGTAAAAATGGCATCACAAGATAAAGTGATTCAGAAGGAGATTTCTAATAAAATGGGATCTTTTACAGGTGAAATCTTTCGTTCCGTTCGTGAAAAGGGAAAGGCCAATCGAATGAATTTAATGAAATGGTTTACTCTACCACGTTTTTAAAAAAAGAATTTCAATCAGAGAGTGGTCTTAATTTCCTGCTGATGAGAAGTATGAGCCAATCGTGCTCAGGTTGGCTGTCATCTTTGCTTACACAACATGAAACGCTAATCATACAGCCCGAAAAAGATGCGGTAAAAAGAAAGGGAGTGGGTTAAACTCCCTTTCTCATACATATACACACTTTATGAGCTTACCTCTTCTAAAGAATTAGTTGTTGGATGCCGTGATGTCTTTACTAAAATGCAACACAATATTCTAAGGTACTGTGTTGATAAATGTGAAAGGATGATTGCAAGTGACAGCGTGGTTGATGGTATTAGCGCTAACAGTCTCTTCTAGTATTGATAATATAGGTGTGGGTATTTCTTATGGAATTCGTAATATTCGCATTAGTCACCGTTCCAATTTGATGATTTCGGTTATTTGTTTTCTCTTTAGTGTCGTTGGAATATACTTTGGACTATGGCTCTCTAAAATTCTACCAGGAATCATGCCTGTTGTTATTAGCTCCTTTTTATTGGTAGTTATTGGTCTGCGGATCATTTTATTAGCGGTCCCTCGTAAATATAAAGCTTCTGTAGAAGGAGCCGAATATGAAGAAGCAGCAACAGAGACAGATGTAAAGAGCAAAATAAAAAAACCATCAAACTTTGGAAAATCAGGTAGTGTTGGATTTGTAGAATCCATTCTTCTCGGTATTGGCCTTTCAGCAAATGCCCTAACAAACGGATTAGGTGGTGGTTTGCTTGGTTTGAACCCAATAGCAATATGCATAGCGGCCTCAATCGGTAGTTTCGTAACAGTTTGGGTAGGAGTTGCTTTAGGAAGAAAAGTTGCAAATGTTCGTATTGGCAAGTTTAGTGTAGGACAATTCGGTACACTTATAAGTGGAGCTTTACTATTAGTCATCGCATTTGCCGCATTCTTTGATTAATTCGACCTTTAGTCAAACTGAAAATGTAAATGATACAATTGAAAATCCGACTTAATCTAAAGGTTAAGTCGGATTTTTTAACAACAATATTCATATGAAAAGCTGTTTTCGTAAATATTAGTACCAACAAGATGCAAGATGGTACCAGTTGCTATTTGAAGGTGTTAAAAATTCCGAAATTACTTAAGCCCCTAGAGCATCTTTTCTTAAAAAATGAATGTTTTCTAAACATTTATACTTTTGAACATTCTTTTAGGTATTAAAAAAACAAATTTTAAGAAAAGCACCTATAACAAAGGTCTTATATAAAATATTGAAAGAATAATACAGTATTGATACATAGATACCGAATGTTGACAAAGTGTCAATGAAAAAAACTCGAAAAAAAGTTTCAATGATGAGATTTGTATTTTCGCTGTTGGAGCAACAGCTTCTTCCTGAATGCGAACTTTTACATTTCTTCTTTATCCAGCATATATTTTGAGTACTATGGATGGACGGTGAACTGTCATGAGGTTTCTTTATAAAAGATCAAATTATCGCGGGCTTGAGGATGATTTAGAAATACTAAAAAGTGTTTTATGTTCAGGACACTTTATTTTAGTAGATTTGTTTTTCTGGTCTTTAATGCTGACTTTGATGACCACCTCCCTCCACAAATCATATCTAGCCGCAGTTATCATCTTCATTAGTTCCTATTTTTTTGGCGCAAGCCTCTATTTCTTATTGGGAAAATGGCTGGGAGAACAGCCGGATTAGATTCTTTTTTTCAGAATTTCAGCAATATTGAAAGAAAATTCTTCCCCTGCTCTTACTCCGCTATTTTGTGAAATATATAATTGACAACCTTAAAATGTCACATTCCTAATTCCCTGTGGGACAGAACACACGAATAATCACAACCCTTAAGGAAATCATGCGAACAAACTGAAATGAAAATGATACAGGAACAAAAGCGCAATCGCCTTGATCGAGTCCCTAGGAGCCACAACTAGACAAGCTTGTGCCTTCGAGGGGCTAGGTGCTGGAGCTGGATACAGATAAATTACTCACAAAGTTATACACAAATTACAAATCTATAATTTCCTATTCAGTGAAAATTCGATTTTAACCTCGGTAAAGGTTAAACGACCACCTGCTAAATCAGGTGGATTTTGACATAAATGTCTACGACTAAAGTCGTTCTTTAAGACTGAAGTTCTTCTCAAAGCACGTAAGCTGAAGCATACTCTAATTTAGACTAAACTCACACTTCAATCTTGAATATGTCGTTCTTTTCTTCACTAAATTGGTTAGCTATATAGTTTCTAATGATTTCTTCCGTCACCGTTCCAACTGTGGCGCAAAAATATCCTCTTGCCCATAAGTGCTGCTCCCAATATTTTTTCTTGAGCTTGGGAAATTCATCCTGCAGCAACCTTGATGATCTTCCTTTTAAGTACTGTAGGATTTTACTCGGAGCTAAACTCGGTGGACATGGTAGCAATAAGTGAATGTGATCTTTTCCGACACTTCCTTGCATGATTGTGATCCCTCTTGCTTCGCACCCCTGCCTGATTAACTTCCTCACCCTAACTGCGATTGGGCCTCGCAACACTTTATACCTATATTTTGTTACCCATATAACATGAAACTTGATGTCATATACTGCATGACTACTTTTAGCCGTCCATACTTTCCCCTCACACTTCAAGTATGGACGCATAAGTTAAAGGCTAAAAGCGTATACCGTCTAAAGACGGTGGAGTTGGACCCCGCATTTGTAAATTAAATCGGATGTTTCATTTTTATTTAGTATATTCATGTTAAAATGGTCTTATATATATTATTTTTATAACACCTAATTTCTAACTATATGGAAATATTATACAATTTTTTTCGGAAAATAAATTTAAATTCTATAGCTCGGTTATTAATGTGAATTTTATTAGGGGTGTATGTTCATTTCGCTTTGATACAACTGTAACAATTCTCATTTATTAATAATAGAAAGGAGAATTGAATATGTCTGAAGGAATAAAAAAAAAAATCTTGGTTTGATGTTAAAAGAATTATTGAAGGAACGGTCATTATCCATGCGGAAGCTTAGTGAGCTTACTGCAATCGACACAGCTACGATCTCAAGGATCATAAACGGGAAACGAAAAGCAAATCCAGAACACTTACAAAAATTTGCTGACTGTCTTGGCGTTCCTATCGCAGAGTTATTTGTAGCTGCTGGGTATCCTATTGAACAGAAGGAAGAAAAGCTGCAATCAGATATTCATACGTCTGTTGACATGATTAAAAATTTCCTCGAATCCTCTAATTTATATGATAAAAAATTTTCAATCACAAGTGTTGAACAGCAATTGGATAATTATGGACAATATTCGCAAACAGAAGAGGGGAAGAAAAGCATTCTTGAGAGTTTTGAGGAGAAGCTTCAAAAAACGGGCAGTATTGGTCCATTTATTAATCAATTGAAGGAATTATTTGAGAGGTTTCTCCAGGGGAAGGGTACTCCGGGTGAACTGGCTTTAATTGGAAGTTCTCTGTTGTATTTTATTATCTCAGTAGATGTTATTCCGGATTACATTTTTCCGATCGGCTATCTAGACGATGCAATTGCTGTACAAATTGTTATGGGTTTACTATTTAAAAAAGAAATCGATTTACAATAATGAAAATAACTTTTTTTACATAAAATTACACGAGTGTTGATTAGCCAATAAAATCCAACAAAAAACATACCGAAAAGGACACCCTTCTTGTAGAATGTAGTTTGCAGACTAACAAACTATAGAAGAGGTGCCCTCATGAAGAATACCACATTATGTCTTACCAAATGTTTATAAAAAGACCGCTAAGCAATACGGAGATATGTTGTTTGGTGAAGAGCAAAATAATTAGGTAACTTTGGAATAAGTTATGCTTTTCCCTAAACATACTAGTAAAGTTATTGTCCCCAAAAAAATCTAAAAAAAGATAAGATGTGACCATTACGTAATTAAAGAAAATTGTAATTAAATAAAAACCCCACTAGACAACGCTAATCCTTGTGTCTAGTGGGGTTTTTTATATGGAGCATAGCGGGATCGAACCGCTGACCTCTACGCTGCCAGCGTAGCGCTCTCCCAGCTGAGCTAATGCCCCGATTTAAGGTACAATAATTATTTTATCGAAATTTCAGGGAAAGTCAATAATAAAATTAAAAAATTTGCAAAATAGTAAGAAAAAACCGTTTGATGGGATCAAACGGTTTTTTCGCTTAAACATTCTCGATTTCTACCCGCGCAATTTCTTTAAGGTTGGAGACTGTGTAATAAACTTCCGATGTTCTAACTTTATGATCTACCAAAACTTTAAGTGTTAAGAGGTGGTGGCCTTCTACAACATCTTTGATTCTTAGGTTTTTGATGAAAATCTTTTCTTCTTTGATTTTTTTGAGAACTAAAGCGATGTCATCTTTATCTTTTACCACTAGCTGCAGAAAGATTTCCTTTTGCCGTAATTTCATCGGGCCAAGCCAGGTGACGACCACGGGTACCAATTCGACACTAATGATTAATAGAATGACCCCGGCAATTGCTTCGAGAAAGAATCCAGCTCCAACAGCAATTCCGATACCGGCAGCTCCCCAGATGATGGCAGCGGTGGTTAAACCGGAGATGCTGTTATTGTCACGGCGAAGAATAACGCCGGCCCCGATAAAGCCGACGCCAGAAACAATCTGTGCGGCAAGACGTAAGGGGTCCATTGTGATATTTACATCGTCACTTCCAGGGAATTTATAAGCTGACTCCATGGAAACAACCGTTAATAAACAGCTGACGATGGAAATGACCAAGCTTGTTTTTAATCCAACGGGTTTTCGTTTCATTTCTCGCTCTAGCCCGATAATTAATCCTAGGAGAGCTGAGATTCCCAGTTTAATAAGTATTTGCAGTTCTGATTGAGGATCGAATGTCCATTCCATTATGTTCACCACTTCCGAAAGAATATCGAGAATTATATGATTTGGTGCAATATACCCGTTTTTTCAAATAACTCACTATAATAATTTTACCATAGTAAAATAAAGTACAATGATATGTAATTCGACATGAAAAGAGGAACAAGAATGCAAATACCAAAAATTAATCCTTATTTTGCATTGGCGATAGGTGTGGCATCCGTTTCATTTTCGGCCATACTTGTTAAATTAGCATCTGCTCCATCGGGTGTTATAGCCTTTTATCGTTTATTATTTAGCGTTCTGCTTATGTTGCCGGTTTTCTTAATAAAATACCGCCATGAACTTAAATTCATTGAGAAAAAGGATTGGTTGTGTTCGATTGCGGCTGGTGTGTTCCTGGCTTTTCATTTTATATTATGGTTTGAATCGCTCAATTACACGTCAGTTGCGAGTTCAACTGTGCTTGTCACCCTTCAGCCGTTATTTGCGTTTGCAGGGGCCTACTTGTTTTTTAAAGAACGATTTTCAATGAAGGCAATATTAAGCGGGATCATCGCGATAGCTGGCAGCCTTGTCATCAGCTGGGGAGATTTTAAAATCAGTGGTATGGCGCTTTGGGGAGACATTCTTTCCCTTGTCGCTTGTGCATTAGTAACCGGTTATTTACTATTTGGTCAAAATGTTCGGAAACGTATCTCTTCTATAACATACACATTTGTGGTGTATGCAATTAGTGCAGCTACTTTGTTTTTCTACGTAATCCTTAAGGGAGAGCCACTTGGACCATATCCTACTGTCGACTGGATCTATTTCGTTTTGCTTGCCATTTTCCCGACTCTATTAGGGCATTCGTTATTCAACTGGTCATTGAAGTGGTTAAGTACTTCAACAATCTCTATGGGAATCCTGCTGGAACCGATTGGAGCAACAATTCTAGCTTACTTCATTCTTGGTGAACCCATACTCTGGACGCAAATCTTAGGAGGTACCATCATATTGGTCGGCTTGATGATATTCCTAAAGGATGAAAAGAAAAGTAAGGTGCAGAAAAAAGATGCAGTCTCCAAATAAAAGCAGTAAGTCGAACCCGACTTACTGCTTTTATTTAATAGGGATAGAACAAATAGGTCATCCGTGTAAAAATCAAAGCAAATGTAAAGCTAAATAAAAACGTTGTACCATTCACTTTCCCTTTTTCCCTACTGAACGTTATGGCTTCATAATAAGCAGTGCAAAATAAGTAAAGAGCCATGCTGTAAGAAATGAGTAGTCCGATTAATGTTAGATTCATTGCTTCACCTCAAAGAAAGAAGATATCTTTATAAGTCTATTTGGGTTTAATGGGGAATATGCGAGTTAATTATGCTGAAGTGGGGGTGCTTGGTGCATTTGAAAAAGAGTTATTCTAGAAAGAATATATAGAAGGAAAATAAAAAAACACTTTTTCGAAAAAAGTTTTGAAAAACATATTGCAAACATTATTTGTACATGGTATATTATTTCTTGTCGCTAAGACAACAACTTAAACAGCTCAACAAGCTGTTGAAAACTTTTTAAAAAAAGTTGTTGACGAAATACGACACAATGTGTTACATTATAGGAGTCGCTTCTGAGAGAAACGACAACAAATTGCTCTTTGAAAACTGAACAAAACAAAGCGCCAACGTTAATTTTTAAGTGAGCACACACTATTAAAAAAGCAAAATGAGCAAGTCAAACAT
>NZ_JBNNTG010000033.1:0-57494 GCF_050278525.1 Peribacillus sp. NPDC096540
GGCACGCCGCCAGCGTTCGTCCTGAGCCAGGATCAAACTCTCCGAAGAAATGTTTGACTTGCTCATTTTGCTTTTTTAATAGTGTGTGCTCACTTTAAAAATTTACGTTGGCGCTTTGTTTTGTTCAGTTTTCAAAGAGCAATGTCTTTCGAAACAGCTTATTAATAATAACATTTTTCACTACTCGGAGTCAACAACTTTTTAAAACTTTTTTAAAAGTTTGTAATCCGTTTGAAACTCGTTCGTAACGACAGATATAAATATAACATCATTACGTTAACTGTGCAATACCTTTTATAAAGTTTTTTTGAGATAATATTGTTTTTCTTTCACGCCTTAGTAATCCAATCAATAAACAGCTGTGAAATTATTATTAAAAAACAAAAAAACCGAACTGGGGCTACCCGAGAATCAAGAGCTATGCTCTATGGATCCTCGCGCCCAAACTCGGTTTCCTATTTTTACTCTTCTTATATTATTAGCGATGTCTCATTAACGGGAATAACAGGACGTCACGAATTGAAGGTGAATTGGTTAATAGCATAACTAGTCGGTCAACACCAATTCCCAATCCGCCAGTTGGAGGCATGCCGTATTCTAAAGCTTCCAAGAAATCCTCATCCATTTCATGAGCTTCATCATTACCTTGCTCACGCTCTTTTAATTGAGCTTCAAAGCGTTGACGTTGATCAATAGGATCATTAAGTTCCGTGAAAGCATTCGCATGCTCTCTACCCACAATGAATAGTTCAAAACGATCAGTAAAACGGGAATCTTCCGGATTTTTCTTAGCTAATGGAGAGATTTCTACCGGATGTCCATAAATGAACGTAGGTTGAATTAACTTGTCTTCTACCTTCTGTTCAAAGAATTCATTTACAATATGTCCAAACTCCATGGACTCCTTCACTTCAATGCCATTGTCTTTAGCAAGCTGTTGTGCCTCTTCCTTACTCATGTGAGTCCAGAAGTCTACACCTGTGTATTCTTTTACAGCGTCTACCATGTGAAGTCGTTTCCATTCTGGTTTTAATCCTATCTCATATTCCCCATATTGAATAGTTGTTGTACCTAAAACCTCTTGAGCAATATGAGCAACCAGGTTTTCTGTCAGACTCATAATATCCTTATAATCCGCATAGGCCTCATATAATTCAATTAGAGTAAATTCTGGATTATGTCTTGTAGATACACCTTCATTTCTGAATACACGGCCGATTTCATAAACTTTCTCTAACCCACCGACAATCAGGCGTTTTAGATGAAGTTCAATAGCAATCCTTAAGTTCAATGGCATATCAAGGGCATTATGATGAGTAAGGAAAGGACGCGCAGCAGCTCCACCTGCAACAGAGTGTAATAGCGGCGTTTCCACTTCCAGATATCCATGATCGTCTAAATAACGTCTCATAGCTTGAACAATTCGACTGCGCATGATTAAGGTGTTTTTGCTTTCCTCATTTGTAATTAAATCCACATACCGTTTCCGATAACGTTCTTCGACATCCTTTAGACCATGAAATTTATCAGGTAGCGGGCGAAGCGCTTTGGCAAGGAACACAAAGTCTTTAGCTTTAATAGAAAGTTCTCCAACTTTTGTTTTAAAGATAACACCAGTGACCCCTACGATATCGCCAAGATCCGTTTGATTGAATATCTTGTATGAATCTTCACCAATTTTATCTAAACGAACGTAGATTTGGATTTGACCGCTGATATCCTGAATATGAGCAAATCCCGCTTTCCCTTTCCCACGTTTAGTCATGACACGACCGGCAATCGTAACCTCAATTTCTTTTTCCTCTAGTTCTTCTTTCTCTAATTCACCATATGTACTCACAATCTCCTGAGCGTTATGGGTACGTTCGAATCTACTCCCGAAAGGGTCTTGTCCATTATCAATCATGGCCTGCATTTTATCGCGTCTTACCTGCAGTTGGTCATTTAATTCTTCATGACTCACAAAAATCATCTCCATCTCTATTAATAAAAATCTTATATAATTATTCAGGATTTCTTTTGCATACGTATTTATTCTTACATAAAGTAAAGGAATTCAACAGCTTTTTATCTTAAAATCTTGTTTATGTACATATAAAAACTGCCAGGATTACTGGCAGTTTTAGATAAGCGTATTATAGGAAAACAGGAAGGTAATGTCAAACATCAGACCATTTGGATGTTCTGTTGCTTCGCTTCAATTTCATCAACAAGTCCATAAAGAAGGCTTACAACATCTTCTCTTGTCTCACAATCATTAATGCCTTTACGGGCCTTAGCATTCCCTTTAACACCCTTTAGGTACCAGGAAGCATGCTTGCGCATTTCACGGACAGCAACATTTTCATTTTTCAATGCAATTAGTCGATCCATGTGAAGAATGCAAACATCCATTTTTTCACGAACTGTAGGCTCATCCATCAGTTGTCCTGTTTCTAAATATTTAACAGTACGGTAGATCATCCAAGGATTACCTAGAGCTGCACGGCCAATCATGACTCCATCGACACCAGTCTCTTTTAACATTCTCTCCGCTTCCTGAGGTGTTTCCACATCACCGTTCCCGATAAGGGGAATATTAATGGATTTTTTCACTTCACGAATGATATCCCAGTTAGCTTTTCCTTCATACATTTGAACTCGAGTTCTACCATGGAGAGAAACTGCTTTACCACCTGCACGTTCCACAGCTTGAGCATTTTGAATAGCAAAGATATGTTCCTCGTCCCAGCCCATACGCATTTTAACAGTAACTGGCTTTTCAACAGCATCAACAACCGCTGAAACCATCTCATAAATTTTATTCGGGTCTAGTAACCATTTTGCACCAGCATCACATTTGGTGATCTTCGGAACAGGGCAACCCATATTTATATCAATGATGTCGGCATTTGTATTTTTATCTACAAACTGTGCAGCTTCTACCAATGATTTCTTTTCACCACCAAAGATTTGCAAGCTTAGCGGCTTCTCTCTTTCATCTATATAAAGCATATTCATCGTTTTTGCATTTTGAAGAACGATTCCCTTATCACTGACCATCTCCGCGCAGACTAATCCAGCACCAAATTCTTTAACTGTCAAGCGGAATGCTGAGTTACATACTCCAGCCATCGGTGCAAGAACTACTGGATTCTTCATTTCAATATCGCCTATTTTTAACACCTTGTGACCTCCTATAACATTCTTTCATTTATCCTCAGGCGGTCTAAGCTCCGCAATGGAAACCCGGAGCACATCCGACACTTCCATTAAAAACGACTCTGAAGGATTGCGGTTCCCTCTTTCGACTTCTCCTAGCAAGGAAACAGAAACGCCAATTTCTTTCGCGAACTCTTCCTGGGTAAATCCCTTTAACTTTCGAAAAGCGCGAATACGCCTTCCCCATTTTTCGCCTTCCATAATCGAACTCCTTCTTTATCCGGAATCTGTTCAAGCAGGCCGCTCAAAGGTGTATACATTTGCGGAAGTTTAATTTCAGGGTCCACTTCCATTAAAGGCACGAGCACAAATGCTCTTTCGTGCATCCGAGGATGTGGGACTGAAAGAATCTCTGTCTCAATATTTTCATGATTATATAACAAAATGTCAAGGTCTAAAGTACGGGGACCCCACCTAACTTCCCTTTTTCTTCCTAACTCTTGTTCAATCTGCATACAAGTTTGCAGTAACTCCTCAGGTTTTAAATCTGTTTTCACTTTGAAAACAGCGTTTAAAAAACAATCCTGATCAGTGTACCCGACCGGGTCTGTTTCGTATAAAGACGAGCAGGCAACCAACTCGATGCGTGAGTTTTCATCCAATAATTGGAATGCGCTCTTAAAAGTGACCAGGCGATTTCCTAGATTCGATCCAATTGAAAGGTACGAAATATTTACCACCGTCAGCGCCCTCTTACAATTTCTATAGCAACCGATTCATAGTGCCCTGCTATAGGAGGATCTGGTTTATAGACTTTCACGGTGCACTTCTCAATTGAAGAAAACTTATGAAGTAATTCTGAGGCAATCTTTTCGGCAACGGCTTCCACTAACTTAAACGGCTTCCCTTCAACTACACTTTTACAAACTTCATATAACTCTCCATAATTAATCGAGTCCTCTAGTTCATCACTCTTCCCCGCCTTGGCTAAATCGGCTTCTACAGTCAAATCTACTTTAAACCGCTGCCCAAGCTTCGTTTCTTCCGGAAACACACCATGGTAACCATAAAACTCCATTTTATTCACAAAAATTTTATCCATTGAAATCACCTTTTCCTAAAAGAGCATCCATCATCTTAGCGGTGCGTGCCATTTCCTTAACATCATGCACACGTACCATTTGACAGCCTTGTTGAATTCCATTACAGATTGTGGCAGCCGTACCTTCCACTCGCTCACTAGGCGGCAAATCGAGAACATGTCCAATCATGGACTTTCTTGATGTCGCAAGAAGCACAGGATAACCTAATGATACCAGCTTATCAAGATTCCTCATCATTTCCAAATTTAACTTTAAGTCTTTCGCAAATCCAATGCCGGGGTCGAGAATGATGTTTTCATCCTGAACTCCCGCTTTCTTTACAATCGTAATGCTTTCAAACAAATCTTGAAGGACATCCCGGACAAAATGACGATAATTCATTTTTTCCCGGTTATGCATTAAAATAATCGGCACCTGATACTTTGCTGCAACATTTGCCATCATGGAATCAGCTTTTGCCCCCCAGATATCATTTAATATATGCGCTCCTGCTTTTACTGCTTCCTCTGCAACCCGAGACTTATACGTATCGATTGAGATTGGAACTTGAATATTACGGGAGATTGCCTCAATGATAGGGGCTACTCTCTCTATCTCTTCCTCATCAGAAACCCGCTCATAATTAGGACGGGTTGACTCTCCGCCAACGTCCAAAACATCAGCTCCGTCCTTAACCATCTGTTCAGCATGCTTCAACGCAGCATCTACCCGGTTATATTTCCCGCCATCCGAAAAGGAATCTGGCGTAACATTTAAAATCCCCATAATTAAGGTCTTCTTGCTGTAATCCAATTCAAGTGAACCACACGTAATCTTTAAAGTATCAGCTAATGACATCCAGCGTTCTCCTTCACCAAAAAAATCTATATATACGAGTTTACCTATTTACATAGGTAAAGTGCAAGCTCCTAAGAGAATAGAAAAAAACCTGTTGGTCTTTTCTACAAAAAAGAAAAGCAAAGCCCCTGGAGGAACTTTGCTTCTCGTTTAATGGTTAATCTTACTCAAAGTTATATAACGGCGTACTTAAGTAACGTTCACCATTACTTGGTATGATAGCAAGGACCTTTTTGCCTTTTCCAAGTTTATCAGCTACTTTAATAGCCGCAGCGATGGCACCACCAGAAGAAATTCCACCAAGGATTCCTTCCTCTTTAGCGGCACGACGTGCGTAATCAAATGATTCCTCTGTATCAACCTGTATGATTTCATCGTAAAGTTCAGTATTTAAAATACTTGGAACGAATCCTGCGCCGATTCCTTGAATTTTATGTGGCCCTGGTTTCCCACCAGATAATACAGGAGAATCTGCAGGCTCAACAGCATAGATTTTAATGTCAGGGTATTTTTCACGTAGCACTTCTCCTGCACCTGTAATTGTTCCACCAGTACCGATTCCTGCAATGAATGCATCCAGACCATCGTCACCAAAAGCTTCTACAATTTCAGGACCAGTAGTGTTACGGTGCACTTCAGGGTTTGCTTTGTTTTCGAATTGCTGTGGAATGAAGTATCCTTTTTCTTTAGATAGCTCCGTTGCCTTAGCAATTGCGCCTTTCATTCCTTCCGGTCCAGGTGTAAGAACTAACTCTGCTCCATAAGCACGAAGCAAGTTACGACGTTCCAAGCTCATTGTTTCTGGCATAACAAGGATTGATTTATATCCTTTTGCTGCAGCTACCATCGCAAGGCCTATTCCAGTGTTTCCGCTTGTAGGTTCAATGATCGTATCACCTTGTTTAAGGTCTCCGCTTTTTTCTGCCGCTTCAATCATCGCAAGAGCGATTCGGTCTTTTACACTACTGCCCGGGTTAAAATACTCAAGTTTCAAATAAATATCTGCACTGTTTTCATTTTGAAGCTTGTTTAATTTTACAATAGGTGTTTGTCCAATTAAATCTATCACAGAATTAGCTATACGTGCCATGTTCTCCACTCCTTATCATCCCAATACCGAGTATGTTTATTGGTTTTATTAATTTAAAGTTACCAGTTTTAATAGTTCATTGTCAATGATTATCTACTATATTCTAAATTTTCTTTCACAACTATTGACCTATTTCTGTTCTTTCAATCCATAAAACCATTCTACATCTAATTCGTCCCAAAAAATCTTTCCGGAAACCGGTGCCTGAATCTGTTCAAGAGCTATTTGGCGGTGAATTTGGTCTTTAACTTCATCATACGTATACTGATTGCCCTCTATTTTTTCATGCAGATAGAGAACAGCCCACCCTTCATCTGTTTCTACAGGACCACTCCACTTATTTACCTTTAATTTCTCTGCAGCTTTAATGTATTCCTTAGAAACCTGCTCGTTATCCTGCGATATATATCCCAAGTCGCCCCCTTGATTGGCAGTAAATTCATCAAGGGACTTTTCCATTGCTAAAACAGCAAACGAAACGCCTTTCTCCAACTCATTAATGATTTGATCAGCTTGCTTTTTTGTAGAAGTGGTAATATGAGAAATATGATACGTAGTAGGGATTCGGTAGATATCCGTATTGTTATCATAATATTTCTGCATCGCCTTTTCGGAAACCGAAACGTCCTTGGTGAGCAGCTTCTCAAGCAAGAGACTCGATTGAATTTCCTGCCTCAATTGATCCGTACTTTTATTAAGATTCTGACCTGCAGTTCCATACATCGTTTTCATCATTTTAAGTTCCCGATCAACCTCTTTATCCGAAGTTTTCACTTTGTATTCTTCTGCTGCTTGTTTCACTACCTCTTTATCAACCATTTCCTCAAGGACATCTTCCCCGTATCTCTTTTCGAGTTCATTAATCCATGCTTCCCGGGAAATATCAGTAGACCCAATCTTTGCAACCGTTTCTTCCCCAATAACGGATTTTGAGATGATTAATGGTTTTATGACAAAAATAACGATAGTCAATAGGTTCAACAAGGCAAGGCCGGCAATAATTGCCCGAAGCTTTTGTTTAGGCAAAACCCTTTTCCCCCATCAATTATTTTTTGGTTTCTGCTTCTAGTTCCTCAAGGTCTTCTTTCGAGAACTGGTAGGTCTCATTACAAAAGTGGCATTGTGCCTCTGCATGCCCTTCTGTCTCAATGATATCCCGAATCTCATCTTGTCCAAGACTAATCAATGCATTGGCAATCCTTTCCCTTGAACACTGACATGAGAACTCGACATCCATTTTTTCTAGAATTTTCACATTACCCTCACCTAAAATCTCTGTTAGGATTTCCTCCGGAGTCAGGCCATTTTGAATCATTTTAGAGACAGGAGTTATCGTGCTTAGCCGACTCTCGATTTTAGAAATCGTATCATCTGATGTACCAGGCATTAGTTGAATAATAAATCCACCAGCTGCAAGTATCGAATTATCGGGATTCACCAGTACCCCAACCCCCACTGAAGAAGGCACCTGTTCGGAAGTTACAAAATAATAAGTGAAATCTTCTCCTAATTCTCCCGATACTAGCGGTACTTGTCCTGAAAAGTAATCACGTAGACCAATATCTTTCACAACGGTTAACAATCCATCAGTACCAACCGCTCTACTAACATCCAACTTTCCTTTTTCATTCAAGTCAAAGTGGGTTTGCGGATTTGTCACATATCCCCGAACTTCACCCTTTGCATTACTGTCGACAAGGATTGATCCAATTGGACCTCCGCCTTCGATTTTAATCGTCAGCTTTTCTTCACCTTTTAACATGCCGCCCATCATCACGCCTGCCGTCATTGCACGTCCAAGAGCTGCGGAAGCAGTAGGCCATGTATAATGACGTCGCTGAGCTTCTCCAACTGTATCCGTTGTTGAAACAGCATATGCCCGAACCTGTCCTTCATAGCCTAAAGCCTTTATTAGATAATCCTTCATTTGTTGTGCTCCTTCCATGCTGCGATTTTTCTTGTTTATTTCTTCACTTGCTCACGATTACGTTTATAAATAAGCTGCAATCCTTTTAAGGTCAAAAATGGTTCAACAACGTCAATAACAGTAGACTCATTAGCAATTAAGGTCGCTAATCCCCCAGTCGCTATTACCGTTGGTTCTAGATTACTTTGTGCTTTAATTCGATTTACGATTCCTTCTACCTGCCCAACATACCCATACAAAATGCCTGCCTGCATAGCTGATACTGTATTTTTCCCGATAATCCCATCAGGACGGCTAATTTCTATTCTTGGGAGCTTAGCTGCTTTTGAATAAAGTGCTTCTGTAGAAATGTTAATACCAGGGGCAATGGCTCCGCCCATATATTGTTTATCCTCATTTATATAGCAATATGTCGTTGCCGTGCCAAAATCCACGATAATGAGAGGGCTTCCATATTCCTGAATGCCTGCAACAGCATTAACAATTCGGTCTGCTCCCACCTCACGGGGATTTTCGTATTTTATATTCAATCCAGTTTTTATTCCAGGTCCCACTATAAGCGGTTTTATGCCAAAGTATTTTTTACACATGCGTTCAAGTGCAAACATAATTGGCGGTACAACTGAAGAAATGATAATGCCATCGAATTGATCAAACGAAAGACCTTCATGTTGTAGCAAAGACTTTATGACCATTCCATACTCATCTTCTGTCTTATAACGGCTCGTCTCAATTCGCCAATGATATTTTAAAATATCTTCATCGTATACGCCCAATACAGTATTCGTATTCCCAACATCCAATACAAAAATCATCGTTATCATCACTCCGGTAAATTATTCTCCCACATCATACCACACTGTTATTTCCCACGCTATTAGTCAAACTTTTCATAAGGTAAAAAAATCCCAGCATCTTTTTCTTAAACCTCCATATTTATTTAAGGGTTAAGAAAAGGGTATTTCCGAGGCGGAAATACCCTTTTGAATTAAAACTTAAGACTTTTTATTGTCATCTTCGTTCGGGAAGGAAAGCGGCTGATCTTGAGGTGTTCCTTCTTTGATTGGAGGAGTATTCAATCCTTCCTCTGTTACTTCAAAGTCCTCAGGTCCTCTCTTATCCAATGGATCTAAAAGAGCTTCTTTTTCTTCCTTCTTCGTATTGATGTTTACCTTGACATTCTCATCAGTAGTCAAATTCCCATTCAGAGCCGTATAATCCCGTTCTGGCAATTTACCGTTATGGAACAAACCTTTGATTTGTTCAGCATCAAGTGTTTCTACTTCAAGTAAGGTTTTGGCAACCAAATCAAGTTTTTCACGATTTTCAGTAAGAATTTTCTTACATCTCTCGTACGCTTCTCTAATGATACGTTGAATTTCAAGATCAATTTCATATGCTATTGCATCTGAATAATTTTGATCATTATTGAAATCGCGGCCTAAGAAGACCTGACCTTGTGAATTACCAAATTGAAGAGGTCCAAGCTTACTCATACCATATTCCATAACCATGCTACGAGCTATTCCTGTTGCACGTTGGAAGTCATTATGAGCTCCGGTACTCACTTCACCGAATGTAACTTCTTCGGAAACCCGGCCACCTAAAAGGCCAACAATCTTATCTTTTAGTTCAGGCTCAGTCATGAAGAAACGATCTTCTTTCGGAAGCATTACTGCATATCCACCAGCTTGACCACGAGGGACAATCGTTACTTTATGAACCACTTCGGCATCATCAAGAACCAGACCGATAATAGTATGGCCTGCTTCATGCCATGCTACAATATTCCGTTCTTTTTTAGAAATCACACGGTTTTTCTTAGCAGGCCCTGCAATAACGCGATCTGAAGCTTCATCCAAATCGGACATGTCGATCTTCTTCTTATCTTGACGGGCTGCTACAAGAGCTGCTTCATTTAGTAAGTTTTCAAGATCAGCACCAGAAAATCCAGGTGTACGCTGAGCTATTGCTTTTAAATCGACAGTCTCTGCTAAAGGCTTGTTACGTGCATGGACCTTCAGTACTTCTTCACGGCCTTTAACATCCGGGCGGCCAACCGTAATTTGACGGTCAAAACGTCCTGGGCGTAATAGTGCCGGATCTAATACATCAGCTCGGTTAGTGGCGGCGATAATAATGATACCTTCATTTCCACCGAAACCGTCCATTTCTACAAGTAATTGGTTTAGCGTTTGTTCACGTTCATCGTGTCCGCCACCAAGACCAGCGCCACGTTGACGTCCAACTGCATCAATTTCATCAATAAAGATGATACATGGTGCATTTTTCTTAGCATTTTCAAATAAATCACGAACACGTGATGCACCGACCCCTACAAACATTTCAACGAAATCAGAACCACTGATTGAGAAGAAAGGTGTACCGGCTTCACCAGCTACTGCCCGTGCAAGTAAAGTTTTACCTGTACCAGGAGGTCCCACTAAAAGTACTCCTTTTGGAATACGGGCACCGAGCTCGGCATATTTGCGAGGGTCTTTTAAAAATTCAACGACCTCGACAAGTTCCTGCTTTTCTTCGTCCGCTCCAGCAACATCATTGAAGCGAACTTTTTTCTTATCATCATTATACAATTTCGCCTTACTTTTCCCGAAGTTCATGACGCGGCCACCACCGCCACCTTGAGCTTGGTTAAGTAAAAAGAAGAAGAGGATAAAAATGATTACAAATGGAATAATGGAAGTGAAAAATGTCACCCAGCCACTTGTCTTTTCTGGAGGTTCAACAGTGATGATGTCTTTACCTAACTTAGTTACGGCATCATTAATTCGACTCTGCGAATATTCACTGAATGGTACGTACGTCACAAAGTATTTGTTTTCCTCATAACCTTTGAGCTTCCCTGTGATTTCAAATACACTGCTTTCGGGCTGCATCGTTAGTGATGTAACGTCCCCACTCTCCAAATGCTTATAGAATTCATCTTGGGTCATTTTCTGTGTTGGTTCATTGTTATTATTAAAGATGCTTACAATCCCAATGATGACCAAAAAGATCAGTAAATAAAATATGGTATTACGGAAGATCCGATTCATCCCTTACCTCCTCCCACGGGTAAACAAACTATAGTAAATACTATCATAAAAAATTAATGAATTACAATAATTTAACACCGCTGTTTTTATCTGGTCTTCTCTTTCAAACAGGTACTATTAATTCGAGTAAATTTCAGGCTTTAATATGCCAATATACGGGAGATTACGATATTTTTCTGCAAAATCAAGACCGTATCCGACAACAAATGCGTCTGGTACGATAAATCCAAAATAGTCCGGAGTAATATCTGCTTTCCTGCCAGTTGGTTTATCTAATAAGGTAACGATTTTAATTGATTTTGCTTTTCTATAACGGAAAAGTTCCGCAAGGTAGCTCAGGGTCAAACCGCTGTCGATAATGTCTTCAATAATTAAAATATCACGGCCTTCTACTGATGTATCAAGATCTTTGATGATTTTCACTTCACCAGAAGATACAGTAGAGTTACCATAGCTTGAAACATCCATGAAGTCCATTTCAAGGTGAGTATCCACCCGTTTTAGTAAATCTGACATAAATGGCATGGCGCCTTTTAGCACGCCGATAGCCAACGGAAACTTACCTTGGTAATCAGCTTCAAGCTGTGCTCCTAGTTCCCTGATTTTTTTTTGAAGTTCTTCCTCAGATATTAATACTTTTTCAATGTCATTTTGCATGGTCATTGTAATTAATTGCCCCCCATGAAGAATTAAGCTTTTTTATATTCTAAGTAGATTAAAGATGTTTCATCAGAAATCATATCCGGTTCAACATTCGACTTTTTTAAGCCAGGAAGCCAAATAGCCGTTCCTGTCTGATCGATGATCACCGGCCATACATTTCTTTCTAACAATGGGATTTTTTCATTAATAAAAATCTCCTTCAACTTTTTGCTCCCACCTAATCCCTTAACTGCCATCCGTTCGCCTTCATTCCTAGTTCGGGCAGTCAGCGGAAACTGAACCGCGGATTCGGGAAGAATAAAAGAATAGTTTCCTTTAAGAACGGGAATTTCTTCTTTTATATAGTGCGCTTTAATCTTATATCCATTCGGAAGAATAGTCTCACCGGGAATTTGTAATTTAAGGGAATATTTAAGGCTTTCTTGCTGAAAAAATCTAAAGGTACAAGTTTTATATGATTTTTCCGCAATAAGGCCCTCCGGAAGATGCAATTCTGCAGATGGTTGAGGATTTAAAAACAAAGCTAAAAGTTGGTCAATATGTAATGCTGAAAGCGATGAAGGTCTCTCCAAATAAAGATAGTTTAATATTAGTTGAATCGCTCTTCTTTGTAAAGGTTTAGGCATCGCCAGAACCCTATCAATCTGAATTACTGCGTAATCTTTTTCCTGTTGAGCCCAAACCTCGGGCATTTTGCTTGAAACAAGGTTCTGAAAAAACTCTTCATCTTCATATAGTTCTTCACTAAAGCGTTGAAAATGATCGTGTACCTTTCTATTTTCTTTCTTTAAAAACGGAAGAACTTCATGTCTAAAACGGTTTCTTACATAGTCATCTTTTTCGTTGCTCGGGTCATACCTCGGCTCAAGTTTATGAATACCCGCATATTCAATTATTTCGTCTTTGGTAAGTTCAAGAAAGGGCCTGATTAGATAACCGGTATGAAAATGTCTCTTTAGAGGAATACCTGCTCTGGCCTTACCTGTCGCCCCTCTTGTTAAACGCATGAGCACCGTTTCAATTTGATCATCTCCATGATGCCCTAAAACAAGAGTGGAGGCTTGATGTTTATCCATCATTTCTTCATAGAAAGCAAAACGTAACTTTCTTGAAGTCAATTGGGAGCTTTCTCCTGTCTGTTCAATATAGGATGGTACGTCGATCCTTCTACCCTCAAAAACGATGCCCCACTGTTCACATATTTGTTCGACATATTTATAATCTTCGTAGGATTCATCACCACGGAACATATGGTCAACACTCGCAACAGTTAACTCGTAATGAAAAAGAGGTTGAACTTGCTTTAGAAAATGGAGAAGAACCAATGAGTCAGGCCCCCCCGAAACACCTACCAGCAACTTCGACTTTTCCTGAATCAATTCGTTTCTATAAATTGTCTTAAGAACTTTTTCCTTTAACATACAATCTTCCTTCTTTATGGACAGGTATTAGTTTATACGATTCAAACATGAAGTGGTTTCAAATATTCCATGTTGGTAACGTATTAACTATATCATAACAACTGTTCATATATGTAAAGAACATAGAGTATCGATATTATGGCTACCAGCAAAAAAGTTTCAAAAAAACCTCCCCTCATTTTTTTAGGGTGACTTTGAGATCTTCGTGCTTGTCTCGTTGTAGCTTGCCTTGTCGCAGCTTGACTCGAGGGCTTTTTCTTTAAATGATTTTGATTACTTAACATAGTAACTAGGTCCTCCCGCATTTGTAAGGCTGAATCATACTTCCCGAGCAGTGCTTTATCTAGCATCTTTCTATATGGGTGTAATTCCTTTTTCTGCTTAATCAATTCGTTAAGCTGCCTATACCCCTCCCCTTTCTTATGAAAACGTGCAGGATAGGCAGAATTGATGATTATCATTGCTACCGCGAACAAATCATATTGTGGATCAGCCTTTCTTGACCCAAGTCCCCAATAACCTCTGTCGAAGAACTCGGTGAACTCTTTAACAGATCGACCAATCAAGGTTGTCCCACCTACATCTACACATCGGACCTTGTAGGCTGGGGAGGTCACTATTAAATTCTCAGGTTTTAAATCACCGAATACCCATCCATGTGTATGCAAAGCGGACAAGCTAGTTAATAGCTGAAGCATAAAGACACCAATCCACGATGATCCTTTTTTTTCAATAAAACGCAAAAAATCGTGTCCATGGATATACTCCATAACATAAAAAGGTAGCTGCTTTCCTGTTTCCATAAAGTCGTCCGCTTCCAAAAAGGAAGGTCCAAGGGAAGACCCCTGGACCTTGGAAAAGGATTTTAGGATATTCATCTCTGAAATAATGGACGTCCCATTATCACTGAGCTTAAGCGCATAATGACGATTTTCACTTTCCACCAAATAGACAATCCCGTTAGCGCCACACCCCAATTCCTTGATAATTTTGTACCGGTTTTTATTCCACTTTCCAGTGATTAAGCTGCCAGGAAGGAGTTTACATTGATTCCTCAAAGTATTGTTCATCATCATGTGATAACAATCCCCTCAATGAACGTTTTTTATTAAAATAAGATAGAGCTTCACGAATTGCTGGCCCTGTTGGAGTGAGGCCTCCTGTACTAAGCTTAGGGAAAGTTGCCGTCAAAGCTTCAAGGTTTGGGGTCCAATCAAGCAACTTTTCCACATCATTTCTTTTCCCAGGAAATACGAATACGGAAAAACGGCTGTCACCCATTCTTGCATTCATACTTAGGGAAAGATCTAATAAGGATTCTTTTACAGTAGGCAGCTTATGTTTCATACTCGCACTTGTATCGACAAGAATTAACACTTCAAGCTTGCTAGTTTCCCCAAGCTCATCAACCACCTCCATCACTTCCCCTCGTTTTTCCGGAGGGAGATCTTCCATTGTTCTTGAATCACCTAATATTTGTTGTAGTTCACGATTAATAACTCCCTGTATGGTTTGAGTCATTGCCTTTTGGGTTACCATTTGGACAGTCTGTGACAACTGCTGTGAATAGACAATTTGGCTTACACCACCCCCGGAACCAGCAATCTTTTCAATTTCTTTAAGTCCCTTTTCATCTATCACATCATTTTCCATGACACCTATGACATTGATTGTTATGCCTTGCTCCCGTGCTAATGCAGCCATAGCAGCCGGCTCCTCACCATGATTTGAACAGCCGTCAGTAATAAGCAAAATCTGTCTTAATGTTCCTGCTTTCATGTTTGGCTCTCCCTTCCTTTCAATTTGTTACCATAATTGACTAAAAGGGGATAATTTATACGCCAACAACACATGCAACCAAGTCACATTTCTTATACACTTTGGTAAGGGATCTTTAAATTTGACCAACTATTCCTTTACATAGCAGTCAACAAAACACGTCATCTGTAGACGACCTCCTTATCTTAATTCATGGTTTGGGTCCCTCGTTACTGAGCCTTTTTGCGTTTTGGAGAAACGGGGATGGATGCCCATTTCGGTGTATTATGTTTAATTTTTGAGGTTACTACTGTCATATCATCATCAATGATTCCTTTTGTTCGAATGACCTCTTCTAATATTAAATCAGATATTTCCTGTGGGTCGTCTGTCTCCATTTCCTTAATTTTTCGTTTAAGCCAGAACTCGATATTTTCCACATGAGAGGGACCATCGAACACCCCATCACTCATCATAATTAAGATATCCCCTGCCTTTAGCTCCTCGGATACGACATCAACATCGAAATCCTGGATGATACCCATTGGCAGGTTACTTGATTCAATTTTAATGATTTTATCCCCCCTTTTAATGAAACTTGGTATCGAACATATTTTTAAAAACTTAGCCTTTGCATCCTGAAGGTCAATCATTGCCAGATCAAGAGTTGAAAATATTTCATCGGTCGTGCGTAGGGATAATACGGAGTTTACGGATTTAATGGCTATTTTTTCTTCTATTCCCGATTGTAAAAATTTCTGTAGCAGCTTCAAAGTCTCGGTGCTTTCAAAATGGGCCCTTTCCCCATTACCCATCCCATCACTAATAGCTATTGCAAATTTGCCGCAACCAATTTCCATGGTCGTATAACTATCTCCTGAAACAAGCCCTCCCCCCTTGGCAGCATGAGCCACACCCGTTTCGACCGTGAATTTTTTTGCTGACCTAAATATCACCTCACATTGCCCGTTTGGATAAGTTGCACACTCTTCGGAATGGACAACAATCGTTTCTCCTAAAATGTCGGAAAGCATAGGTGCAATCAACTTCTCACATTCCCCTCTGCCTTGGCAGTATGGGACACTCATCTCTATATCAACACTTCCCTGTTCAAGACTGTATATTTCCACATAACCGATATGCAGGCCAAAATCCTGAATGGCCTCCATAATGGATTCCTCGTGTAAATGATGATTCTTCCTTTCCCTTTGAATTTCTTTCGCGAAATCATCCATCACTGCAGAAACTCCGCGAAGTTGGTCCGCCACTAGTTTCCTGCTTTCTTTCACCTGCCTTTTTAACTTTTGGTTTGCTTCAAAGTAAGTAAGTTCCTGAGAAATTGCCCCAATGACCTGCGGCCCACGGCTACAGTATTTCCCCCATTCTTTTGAAGTTTTTTGGGGGAGCTGTCCATTATTTTCACTTAATTGAAGCATAATCTCCTGCATACCCTCATAGGTTGTATTAAAGTTTTTAGCCCAGCATTGTTCCTTTTTAAAACAGATTTGGCACGTTTTTTCAGTCACATTACTTAAAAAATAATCGAACTCTTTCTCATCCTCTTCCAATCTTCCTCTTTCATCTACTTGGGAAAAGCTATTTGAGAGCGCCTCAAATACATGAGAGAATTGTTCCACTCTTTGGGCGGTAACGTCCCTCACTTTCCGGGCATACTGTTGCTGTTCATCCGAACTCTCTACGGTCCCGGGTATATGCTTGGCTATTTTATTGATTATGGAAGATGGTGTTAATATAAATAACGCCACAGCTATAAGTGATTCATAGAGGGTAACCATAATATTATTAGTTCCCTCTCCGTATAGACCTATTAGTAACGTAGCAATTAACAGGCCTGCCGCAACCCCTATCTTCCTACCCTCCTTCAACAAACCACCGAGGAGGCCCGAAAAAGCGAGAAGGCTCATTTGATAAAGACTGGCTATACTTGCTAAGCTGAATATTAATCCTGTAACAACGCCTACAGTGGAGCCTATAGCGGCCCCTCCCGCCAGCCCGAATAGGAGGACAAGGTATCGTGAAAATATATGATCGAGTGACAGGTCATATATCATCCACCCAATTGTTCCTGTCATCACCGACGCGAGTAGAATGATGATGCTGACGATCTCTTCTGTCTTTAATGATTGTGACTTTGTCCGTATTGATAGCAAAGGGATGGACTGTATGAAAATTAAGGTTAATATCATGGCGAGTCCTGCCTCTACTCCTATCATCATCAGGTCGTACAGCTGAATCGTTCGAAACACAAGATATTGCTCGGCCAGGTTTACCAGGAAGAGTGAAGCAAAGACGTACATCGACATCGTCTTAAATTGCCCTTCTACGGCCGGCTTCTTGATTTTATGAAATAATAGAAGCAGGAACGCCGATGCAAAGATGACTAAACTATTAGAATAGTGAACGGTGAGCCCCCCAGCGATTAAGCCAAACAGTGCGAGTGGGGCTCGGTCACGTCTCATGAGAAAAACGGCTGCGAAAAACGGAAGCCCAAATGGCGCTAACTGCGAAAGAATTAATGCTCGTCCTAATAAAAAACCGATAATGGCTAAAGAGATACCTTTCTTTATAAATATATCATCTGTTTTCGTTTGCAGCTGTTGGATCCAATTGATGGCTCCCTCCTTTGCTTCTTTTAACTGAACATCCCCAAGAGGTTCCATCATAGGTCTTTCTACTTTTTCCATTTCAACACCCCATTCGTATTAGTGATTTTTATTATATAGAGGGCTTAACCATTTTTTTGTCAGAATTTTAAAAACGTAAATGAAAAACGTTCGACGAAATTCTCCTTGAAGAATCATTTGTATACAGGTTTTTATTCCTTTTTTCAAAATACAGAAACAGGCGTTCTTTTTTTTTTGAGGAAAAGCAAAGTTTTTAGGTTATTTTTGTGGAAAATAACACGAATATATCTTTAGAAAATGGAAACCGACAATCTTTCTTTTTTTTTGTTGACAATCTTTCTTCACGAATGTAAGATATAACTTGTGCTTCAGTAGCACTTACCATTATGGCGGCGTAGCTCAGCTGGCTAGAGCGTACGGTTCATACCCGTGAGGTCGGGGGTTCGATCCCCTCTGCCGCTATCTTTTAATATTACGGCCCGTTGGTCAAGCGGTTAAGACACCGCCCTTTCACGGCGGTAACACGGGTTCGAATCCCGTACGGGTCATCAGATATAAAAAAAGCGCCTCAGCACACTCAATCGAGAAAGTGTACATGTGGCGCTTTTTTTATTGGTATTGAAGGCGAAAATAAGGGAAACATTTTAAATATATAAAAGAAGACAAGCCAGCAAGCTTGCCTTTATCTACACTATGAATAATTTCACAGGAAAAGTTGCTAATCTATTATTTTCAGCAGCAGTTTTATCCGCGTCTTCCTCCTCGACCTCCCCGTTTTGTTTCGGTGCTACGTTTAAGGGTTGTTAAGCGGTCTTCACTATCTTTTAAGAATTTAGCCATTTTTTGCTCAAAGTTTTCCTTGGGTTGGAAACTACTACCTTTTGAGCGGAAGTCTTTGGAACGGTTGTCGTTCCCTCTTCCTTGGCGCGGACGCGGTGTGTATGCAGGTTTTTGCTCGCCTTCAGGACGGTCTATCGCTTTTTTAATGGACAAGCCAATTTTGCCATCTTTCTCGACATTGATGACTTTCACTTCAACTGTATCGCCCACTTTTAAATGATCATTAATATCTTTGACATAGTTATCTGCTACTTCACTGATATGGACAAGACCTGTTGATCCTTGAGGGAGCTCTACAAATGCACCAAAATTAGTTATGCCTGTTACTTTACCTTGTAACTTGCTGCCTACTTCGATTGACATAAAAAAAATGTTCCTCCTTAGAAATGTTAAAAAATCTCTTCACACTATATTATAACGAAAGTAAAAAAACAGTGTCAATATTAGTCAATATCTTCCTTTGCTTTTGGAAGATTAAAAATGATTTCACCTTTGTCCGATAAGAAATAATCTCGTCTGGCAATTTTAGCAATATAGTCATCATCATTGAGTTTTACAATTTCTTCTTTAAGAAGGGTTTCACCTTTTTCCAATTTAGCTAACTTTACATCTAATTTTTCCTTCTGCTGTACTTTTTCATCCAGTGCAATATTTTGTGTAATGAGGGTGGAAACAGCCAAAATCAAAAAGATAGCGGCGAAAACTGAATACAGAGTTAATCTACGCATTAGACCTCGCTTCTTTTTTTCAACAGTTTGTACTTTTTTCTCTTGTAGAGCTACGTAGGGATTTTCTATTTTTGCCACTTTCCTCTTCCGAAGGCTACTCATGTTTTATCACTCCTCATTTCTTTTTAGTTCTCCATCTAATTAACATGCTACTTATAGAATTCTTTATTTTCAATAAAATCCCTTTTCCTTTATTATAAAACTTCCCGACGTTTTTTGTAACAAAAACCGGCAATAAATTCCATATCCTTGTTAGTATCCATTTTAAAGGTTTCCAGAAAATATTTAAAATAAAAAGAATTATTTTACCTATCCATTTTAAAAGGACTAAAACAAATTTGCCTATACCTATGATGATGGAAATTGCAGACACTATTATCCATTTTATCGGAAGAAATATCAGCATTTGAACCGATTTAGTTAAAAATCTGGCCACCTTTATTACCAGTAAAATCAAAAACTCTAAAAAGCGTTGATAAACTCCTTTAAAAAGTGCTTGATATGCTGAAAAGCCGCATAATAAGGCCAAAAACAAATATAGGCGAAACTCTCCTTCATTAACTAAGAACAAAACATAAAAAATAAGGAGACCCTGAATAATCCAGAAAAGAAAATCGTGGAGGAAGACAATCCATCTCTTCCTTACTGAACGCTTCAGAAATCGGTTATACGTATCGAGGGCAGCTCCAAAACAACTGCCCATGCCTATCATCGCAAGCAACGTATAAAATTGAATCGTTAAGGTCATTTGAACAGCTTGCCAAAGAAGCCTTTAGCTTTCTCCCCGGATTGCTCATCTAAATATACAAGGTCAAAAATCTTCCCCTTGATAGAAACAATCCCTTTATCGACGTCTAAATTCTTCATTTGCAAGTTCTGACCACGTATAGATAAAAAGCCCATTGACGTTTCAAGTAAAAATTCTTCATTATCAAAACTTTCCACTTGTTTTACTCCAGTAATATCCAATAAACGGCGGCCTTTCATCGTTACATCATGCTCTTGGATTGTTCCCTTTGTGTAACCAGCATTCGGATCAATATATTGGCTCATTTTTTCATCCCTCACAGTACCACTGATTTTGTACAAGTGTATGTCCGTAAGAGGGAAATTAGAACAAAGCCTGTCCTTACTCCTCTGCTAGCTTTTCTTCTTTTACAATTGTATACATATCGGCAGCAGCTTCTTTTTTCGTCGTTTCTTGAATTTTGTCAACGCGTACCGTAACTAACTTTTGACCAAAACGTACGGTTAACTCATCACCATCTTTAACATTCGAACTTGCTTTAGCCTGTTGACCGTTAATTGTAATTCTCCCTTTATCCGCTACTTCTTTCGCAAGGGTACGGCGCTTAATTAATCTTGATACTTTTAGGAATTTATCTAATCTCATCGACATTCAATTCTCTCCCTTAATTAAAGTCCTTTAGCTTTTGCCTCATCCCAAAATGAATCTAGTTCTTCTAATGAATAATCAGCAAACTTCTTGTCTTCCCTTTGAATACACTCTTCTATATATGTAAAACGCTGATGAAACTTCTGGTTTGCTTTGTAGACAGCTTCTTCTGCTTGTATGTCATAATAGCGCGAAATGTTGACAATCGCAAAAAAGAGGTCGCCCAACTCGGACTTTATCCGATCGATATCCGGATTCGAGTTCCGAATCTCATCTTCAAGTTCCTGCACTTCTTCTATAACCTTTTTCCAGGCTTCGGAAACTTCATCCCAGTCAAATCCGACCTTGGCAGCCCTTTTTTGATACTCCTCAGCACGAAGTAAGTTTGGCAGCGATTTTTCTATACCATCTAGAATCGATTGTGGAACATTCTTCTCGCTTCCTTTTTCTTCTTCCTTGATTTTCTGCCAGTTTACTAAAACATCTTCCTCACCGGTCACTTCTACATCTCCGAACACATGAGGGTGTCGTCGAACCATTTTTGCTGTAATTCCTTCGATCACATCATCTATTGTGAACATGCCCTCATCCTCTCCGATTTGCGCATGAAGCATCACTTGAAGGAGTACGTCTCCTAGTTCACCAATCACGCCCTCATCGTCCTCGGCATCAATTGAATCAATAAGTTCGTATGCCTCTTCTATTAAATATTTCTTCAAGCTTTTATGAGTTTGTTTCTTATCCCAAGGACATCCGTCAGGTCCCCTCAGTTCTGCGATGATCCGTCGCAGCTTAGAAAATTCACGATATTGTAATGCTTCTTCTTTAACGGGTGGCACATAGACACTCGTTAAGTTACTTAACTCCATTTGACGGTCCAGTTCATAAAGTGCACATTTCGTTACTTTTTCCTGGCTACTGCCAGCCGCTGTAACGATATATACCTCGTAGTCATCTGGAAGCTTTTCCATCAAAGTCAACTTCACATTGGACGCACTGAACGCGTCATACACCTGCCCGATTATCATATGCTGTCTAATATGCAGATCACTTGGTGAAAGAGCAGTTCCATCAAGAAGCTGAAATCCTTCAATTGGGTCAATTTGAACGGCCTGAAATAACGGATCAAGGAAACTTTGTCCTCCCTCTAGCTTAATGACAATACCTCTAGCTGGACCTTTCTCTAGCAATAGCTGGACCGTTTTTTCTGCAACCATTGGATGCCCTGGAACCGCGTAAAGAACAGAACTTTTTATAGCTTCCTGTAATAATGCTTCTGAAATTTCCTCGTATACCTCTTCAAATTGATCGTGTTTTTCATATACCTTGTCAAAAGCAGTAAACTTGATTCCTTCAATTTTTAAATCCACGATCACCGGATGATCTATCGTCCGGACGAAGCATTCTTTTGTCTCTGCTAATTTCTTGTAAATCCCAAATGGAAGCTGGTCTAAATCGCCTGCCCCAAGACCTATTATAGTAATCTCATTCATGATTTCATTTACTCCTATTCGTTATGATAAATCGTTTAAACTTTGACCCTACAGGTATAAGGGAGAGTTCTTCCTGATCAAATAAACCTGCACGAAAGACAGTAATAACAAAAATAACTGCACCAATTCCCACACCAATCAACGCTTGAATTGTAGCTAACAGTCGGCTTTCATCTGGCAATAACGCTTGAAATACGGTATTGAATAACAAAACGGATATGCCCATGTAGACCGTACTCTTTAAAATTATAAACAGCTGCTTCTTTTCAATTAAAGGTGTCTTTATATGTACTTTCAATACCATATAAAACAATACAGTCATGATTATAAAGGCAAGTACTGTTGCAGAGGCTGCCCCTGCAATTTTGTAACGGGGCACAAGAACAAGGTCCAACGCCCATTTACTGCACACCCCTACAATCGTAATCATCACTGGGGCAATCGAATGCCCTAAACTTTGAATAACAGCCGCTTTCGCCATTATGAGCGATGTAAATAATATCGATAAGGAGAAAATTGCTAAAGTAATTGTCCCCTTGGCGTCAGTAAACAACATATAATTTACCGGTTTCATCGTTACTACCAACCCAATTGCGGCCGCCATTCCAATAGTCATACTTACACGCAGTGCTAATTTTATCTTATTAAGTAACTCCTGTTCATTTTTCCTCTGAACGTATTCGGCAATAACTGGTACAAGTACCAATGCAAAAGAGTTCGCCACGACTGTCCCTAGCTGAAGCAAGGGCTGTCCACGGTCATAAACCCCTTTCCATTCTTTTGCTTCTATTTCTTCCATCCCCGTTTCCCTTAGTAGCGAATACAGGTGCAGTGAATCAACGAACTGAAACAAAATTAGAATAAGGCCCGTGATGCAAAAAGCCAAACCTTGAAAGATCAACGCTTTGGAAATCCTGAAGAAAATTGCCGGTCTCATTTTTATTTCCGAAAAAAGCTTCCATTCTTCTCTTAAGAAAACGAAAGCAAGAAGTATAATCAGCCCTGTTATGCCACCCGTAATCGAACCGAAGACTGCGCCCTTACCGACATCATAATAAGAGTAATTCCAATGCACCAATAGAGTAGACAACACCAGTATTGTTAAAACCCGGATACATTGTTCAGCGACCTGCGAACTTGCCGTAGGGATCATGTCGTTTATTCCTTGGAAATAGCCCCTTAAAACAGAAGAAAGCGGCATTAACAAATAGGAAAAAGCAATGATTTTCAGCAGACCCGATAGTTGCGGGTCTTTCATCATCCCCGCAATCCATTCTGCACCTAGAAACAGTACAATAAACATCATAATCCCTATCGAACATAAGACGACAAACGAGGTCAATAAAATATCTTTAACCGAAAAACTATTATTAGAAGACTCCCGTTCTGCAATTAGTTTAGATATAACAACCGGGAAGCCTAGTGTAGATAGCGTTAAAGCAACACCATAGAACGGATATACCTGCTGATATGTATAAAACCCGATATCTCCAGCTATGTTCTGATAAGGAATGCGATAGGCCGCACTCAAAATCTTTACGATAATTGCGGCTGCACTTAGGATTAACGCTCCCCTGAAAAGTTCATTTGAAGTTTTATTAGGCTTTACAGCCATTTTTTTTCCCCTTTTCACTCATATGTGGTAGTAATTATAGCATAGTTGAGTGGTTGTTTTTCATATCTTAACCATACTGTTAATGATTTTCCAATTCCCACAAAGAGGCTTGGACCACCCGCTTTAAATGTTCCTTTATATTTTTTTGTCTTTATTAAAGAACAAAAAGGACAGCGATTGCTGCCCTTTTTACATCCAAAAATATAATGGCATGTCCTAAACTATTGTTCCATTTGTCTTGCTAGGAAACTTGCTGCTGTTTCAACCGATTTCTGTTCCACTTCGCCTAATGTTCCTTCTTTAGAGAAAATCAAGACGGCACCAATCGGGTCACCACTCGCAATAATTGGAGCTGCTGTATATGATTGAACCTCTTCATCATTCGAATCCACGAAGGAAATCTGTCCATTTGGAGATTCCAGTACGGGATTTCTTTCTTCCATGATCTTTTCTACTAGTTCACTAACACTTTTATTTAAGTATTCTTTTTTAGATCCGCCTGCCACTGCAATGTAAGTATCCCGGTCACAGATCATAACTGGGTTTCCAAGGCTATCATAAAGTGCTTCTGCATATTCTCTTGCAAAATCGCCTAATTCACTAATAGGAGAGTATTTCTTTAAGATGACTTCTCCATCTCTGTCCACAAAAATTTCTAATGGATCACCTTCACGAATGCGGAGAGTCCTTCGAATTTCTTTCGGGATGACAACTCTTCCTAAATCATCAATTCGGCGAACGATACCAGTTGCTTTCATCTAATGTTGCCTCACTTTCCTCTAATTGATTTGATAAATCCTCTTTTCGTAGCAAAATCAACACCAGCTATTGTACTTAGTATTTTTCTAATGGTAAGTTCTATGCACTTTGAAAAAATTTTTCTTTTTGATACACTTTTTTACCTTCACATCTTAAAAAACAGACAATTTCAAAAGGACATTCATTTTCTTTAATTTTTTGTTGCTTGAATTTCTTTTTTTACATGTTGTAGGCCCTTAGCCATCTCAAAGAGGATGTCTAACCACTTGCTTTGTTCTACACCTTTAATGTGTAAGACAAGCTTCATTCGATTGCCATCCATACCAAAGCCAACCATTCGGCCGTACTTCGATCCTAGCTCAAATACCTTTTGTCCATCTATGCCGCTACTTACTTTTTCCCTGAGAAGAATGCTGATTTCCTGCTTCAATTGCTTAATGCTTTCAATTCCAGCTTTTTCAGCATACACCTTCATTTCAGCAATTAGAAATAAATAGGCGACTTCTTCAGGATATTCACCGAATCGATCGAGCATTTCATCTTGTAATTCTTCCACTTCTTCTAGAGAAGTAATACCTCTGAATCTTTTATACATTTCGATTTTCTGATGTCCATCCGCTATGTAGGCATCAGGAATATACGCATCTACTTCAACGTCAATTTCAAGTGAAGCCTTTTCTTCAACTGGTTGATCATTACGTTTCGCCTCAACGGCTTCTTTCAACATTTGCGAGTACAAATCAAAACCGACTGAATCGATGAAGCCATGTTGTTGAGCTCCCAGTATATTCCCAGCTCCCCTGATGGATAAGTCACGCATCGCAATTTTGAACCCTGATCCCAATTCTGTAAATTCCTTAATGGATTGAAGACGTTTTTCTGCTACTTCCGTCAAAACTTTATCTTTTCTGTAAGTAAAGAATGCATATGCTACCCGATTGGATCGTCCAACACGCCCACGCAGCTGATAAAGCTGGGAAAGTCCCATTCTATCTGCTTCATTCACAATAAGCGTATTGACATTCGGGATATCCACACCGGTCTCTATAATAGTTGTACTTACTAAAACATCGTATTCGCCTTCTAAAAATCCAAACATAACGGCTTCTAGTTCCTGCTCTGACATTTGCCCGTGGGCATATGTAACGCGGGCATCCGGCACCAACATGGAAATTTCTTCTGCTTTTCTTGCTATATCTTCTACCCGATTATAAAGAAAATAAACCTGACCATCCCTGGCCAATTCTCGCTCAATCGCTTCTGTTACCAGCGAGCCATTATACTCCATTACATACGTTTGGATTGGGAAACGGTTCTCTGGAGGTGTTTCGATGACAGACAAATCCCGCACGCCAAGCATGGACATATGGAGAGTCCTTGGAATTGGCGTCGCTGTCAAAGTCAATACATCGACATTGGTTTTTAAGCGTTTGATTTTTTCCTTATGTGTTACGCCAAACCGCTGTTCTTCATCAATAATAAGCAAACCTAAGTCTCGATACACAATATCTTTGGATAAAATTCTGTGCGTACCTACAACGATATCCACCGTTCCAGCTTTTAATCCTTTAATCGTTTCCGTCTGCTGCTTTTTCGTCCGAAAACGACTCATAAGCCCAATCGAAATGGGATAGTCCTGAAAACGCTCTCTCAACGTTTCAAAATGCTGTTGGGCAAGGATGGTGGTTGGAACGAGAAAAGCAACCTGCTTGCCATCCATAATAGCTTTAAAAGCAGCGCGAATAGCTACCTCTGTCTTCCCATAACCGACATCACCACATAATAAACGGTCCATTGGCCTTTCACGTTCCATATCTTTTTTAATCTCTACAATAGAACGCAGTTGGTCTTCTGTTTCGTTATAGGCGAATGATGTTTCAAATTCCCTCTGCATATCCCCATCAGGTGAAAAGGCATAACCCTTTGCCGCTTCCCTTTCTGCATATAGCTTGATTAAATCATCCGCAATATTCTCAACAGATGATTGAACCTTGCTTTTAACACGTTTCCATTCCGTCCCACCTAATTTGTAAAGCTTCGGCTCCTTACCTTCGGAACCGACATATTTTTGGACAAGATCAATTTGGTCAACTGGTACATACAGCTTGTCATCCGCCTGATACCGGATATGTAGATAATCCTTATGAACTCCATTGATGGTTAGCGTTTCAATTCCTAAATATTTCCCGATACCATGGTTAACATGAACGACATAGTCACCGATTTTCAGTTCGGAATAACTCTTTATTCGCTCCGCATTTGATAGTTTCTGCCTGCGAATTGATTTTTTAGATTTCTTATTAAATAATTCCGTTTCCGTAATAATACTAAATTTTTGCATAGGTAATTCAAAGCCACTGTTAAGGCTTCCGCGTAAAATCTGTACTTTTCCCGGAAGAATACTGTTCGCATCAAAAAGCTCTGCCGCTTCAATATCATAATCAGCTAGAACCGAATGCAGCTTTTTCACCCGTTCATCATCCTGGCCTAGTATAACAACTGTATACTTTCCTTTTTTCCAACGTTCCAGTTCAGTTTTAAACACATTCATCTGTCCGTGGAAATTTTGCATTTGTTTACTGGCAAAATTCAGGATATTCTGAGGATTTGTATGCGGTACATGCCGTAAAAATAATGAAAGATACACAAACGGCCTGTTTGATTTCATAATTAATTCCTGCATGGGATGAGCCATTTTTATGTCATGGATAATCTGCCCCTGACTTAAAAGGTCTGTATACCATCCTGCCTCTTCCTTTTCCAACGAATCATTAATTTCCTGGATTCTACTGATTTCATCTAAGAAAACTAATCCATTTACAGGTAAATAGTCTATTAAACTAGCGGGTTCCTCATAAGCTAAACTTAAGTATTTAAAGATTTGGTCGGGTTTATTCCCCATTTTCAGCTGTTCAAGTTCCGAGCTGATCGTTTGAACCAGTTGTTCCTTTGTTTTTTCATCTTTAAGTTTCTTCAAACTTTTACTTAATCCGCTTTCGAGTTTCGATATAATTCTTTCAATATGCCTTTTCTCTAGCAAGGCCTCACTAACAGGACCGATTGTCACTTTTTGAAGCTTCTCAATTGATCGCTGATCTTCTGTTGAAAAGGTTCTAATGGAATCTATTTCCGTATCAAATAACTCAATTCGAATTGGATTTGGTTCCGTAATCGGATATATATCGATGATACCGCCCCGGATGCTAAATTCTCCTGGAGAAGCTACCATTTCCGCCCGGTTATAGCCCATTGCAATAAATTGATTAAGTGTTGGGTCAAGTTCAATATCTTCCCCTAGCTTAAAAGTAAGCTGATGCCTCTTCCAAATATCCTTTGGAGGAAGAACACGGCGAACACCAGGAATTGGCGCAATGACAATCCCTTTCTTTCCCTCCGCCCAAAAATTCAATGCCTCTACACGTTGGGCTCTTAATTCCGGACTGGCTACACCCAAATCAGCCGCAATTAACTCATTGGCGGGATATATATATAGTTCGTCCTCTGGGATAAAACTAGATAAATCCTCATGGAATTTTTGTGCTTGCAATAAATTATGGGTTACTAATAAAATCGGCCTGTTCGTCTTTTCATATACGGCCGCCAGCAGAAGTGATCTCGAAGAACCTGTTAGACCAGATACTATTTGTTCCTTAAGTCCCTCATCAATGCCAGCTATTAACGAATGAACATCATCTTGTTTGGAGAATAAGTTTTGCAATCCATTCACAATTTGTCCCTCCTCTCTTAACGTGCGAAAACCGTTTCAAGTCCTTGTATTTTTAACCCGGCATATTCAGCCAAGGTGTCTCTTTATTAACTAGCTCATTCACTATCTTCATATCCTTAAAGCAGAACAAATGGAAAAATGCTTTGGATTTTGTCCAAAGCCCTCTCCCGCTAATGAATAATATAATCGCTTTCATATAATTCTGGGTTTCTTTGCAGCGATTCATGACAATCTTCACATATCGCCCTCACATGCATATCTCCCACAGAATCATAAACGATCATCTCTTGACGCTCTTCATCAGTAAGTTGATTAAAACCTAACTGCTCCGTACTCAGTGCGTGTGCCTCGATTGAGCCTAGCTTAGTTCCACAATGTCGGCAACGATAATGGAGAGCCATTTGGTAACCCCCTATTTTGTAATAGTGTTAGTATGTACAAAAGTAAGGGGGATTTATTCAGCGAAAGATTTTATTCTTTACTTATATCTACTCTTAGCTTATTGGTTATATTCGTTCATGACCTGTATAAATGGTTTTTCCAACCAAGCTTCACAAGAAGCGGCGCTTTTTTCAATCGTAGCCCCGACATGATTCCATTCTTCTTGAGAGAAACGCCCCAATACATAGTCAGGTACTGGAATATGGCCGATTGGGCGACCGATACCTATTCTAATTCGGTTAAAATCTTGTGTACCTAAATGAGAAATTGTAGATTTTATTCCATTATGACCGCCTGCACTTCCTTTTTGACGAAGACGGATTTTTCCTGGCGGTAAATCGAGGTCATCATATATAACAACCACATCCACTATTTCCACCTTAAAGAAATGCATAACAGCCGAAATCGATTCACCTGATAAATTCATGTAGGTTAACGGCTTAAGCAATAAAACCTTTTCTCCCCGTACCATTCCTACACCATAGATTCCCTTATGCTTGGCTTGATCGAGTGAGATCGACCACTTTTTAGATAACTCATCTATTACTTCAAAACCGACGTTATGCCGTGTTTTTTCATATTGTCTACCTGGGTTCCCTAACCCTACAATAATTTTCATGATTCACACTCCGTCATTACCGATATTTAGGGAGTTACGTGTGGACGAAAATTCTAAGATCAGAATGACCCTAGAAAAATAGTACCTCAATTTCAAGCTTACCTGCAAGCGACCGGAGAACTAATTAGAAATAAAGTCTATTTAAAGAAACCTATTCCTAAAAGTTACCAGACCTAAATGGACGCATCCAGAAGTAGAAAAGACGTAACTCATTAAGAGCTACGCCTATTATACCATGACTTACTTGTTTAATCCCGGCATCATGACTCTGGTGAAGCCTTAGTCTCCCTGCCTTCTTCATTATCAGGAATACCGCCATCTTGCTGTTCACCTGTACTAATTTCCTCTTCCTGACGAGGTGCCAATACTGAGGCAACAACTTCTTCACCATCGTGGTTAATTGTAACTTGCTGATTTGTTTGAATGTCAGATATGTAGATTGTATCGCCGACCTGAAGCTCAGTAACGTCAACATTAATGGATTCAGGAATATCATTAGGCTTAGCCGTAACCGTTACTTCATGAAGAGACTGCTGTAGAACTCCACCGTCTTTCACTCCTTTACAGACACCAGTAAGGTTGAGGCGTACTTGTGCCTGTAATTGAGCAGACATATCTACAATTAAAAAGTCAGCATGATAAATGAAATTCTTTATCGGATCCTTTTGGTAATCAGAGAGCATGACTTTAAACTTAGTTCCTTCTAAGTCAAGAGAAATAATACCATTTCGGCCTATTTCTTTTAGTGTTTTTTGAAGTTCAATATTATTGACTGAAATGGCCTTACTGCCGTTTTGATTACCATATACAATAGCCGGGATTTCTCCACTTTCTCTCAAGTTCCTTAAATTAGAATGTTTTAAATCCGTACGTTCTTTTGCAGCTAATAAATTACTCATACATCCTCCGCCTTCCTAAAATATTAATTACAGGTTCACTATAATTAACAGTTCCCTAAATAGCGATGCATTAAACATGAAAGGAATGACAGAAAGCTCTAATATGAACATTAACGTATGATAATCAAAGAAAAATATCGCATTAAATTCTTTTTTTCTCACTCCTTTCAGTATTTTATCACAGGTTTTTCAACACCAGACTTTATGCATGAATCGCCTTTTTTTCTACCTGCTCCTCAACTTGCATGACTCTATTAAGAATTTGGCTAGCCAAAGATGAGTAAAGAATATTGTCCTTTTTCCGTGGCCTTGGTAGATTAATTTCCTTATTCATAACCACTTTGCCTTCTTCAATTAAGATGACTCGGTCAGCCAGTGTAACCGCTTCTTCCACATCATGTGTAACGAGTAAGGCAGTAAAGTCTCTTTTTCTCCATAATTCTTCAATTAACCTTTGCATCTCGATTCTTGTCAAAGCGTCCAGTGCCCCTAATGGTTCATCCAAAAGAAGAATGTCAGGTTCGTTCACCAATGCCCTAGCTAAGGCTACCCTTTGTCTCTGCCCTCCCGATAGAACCGATGGCCATTCATATGCTCTATCTGCCAGCCCCACCTGCTCTAGTAGCTCTATAGCCCTTGGCTTCCAATCCCCTTTTAAACCAACACCAACATTTTGGAGGATTTTTTTCCAAGGAAAAAGCCTCCCATCCTGAAACATCGTGCGGGATGATCGATTCAGTCCGTTTAGTGACTCGCCATCCACCAGTACCTTCCCGTCCGTTGGTTCATCCAGGCCTGCAGCAAGCCGTAGTAGGGTACTTTTCCCGCATCCACTCTTGCCGACAATGGCTACAAATTCTCCTTTTTTAAAAGTAAGGTCTATTCCCTTTAAAACTTCAAAACCTCCAAAACCCTTCCTAATATTCTGCAGCTCCAATGAACTACCACTTTTCATATAAAAAGCCTCCTCATTGGTATGATGGATGCCATTTCAAGCATCTTTTTTCTATTACCTTTGCAAAAACATCTGATATTTTCCCTAATAAAGCATATAAGAGAATACTGAGTACAACGATATCCATTCTCATGAATTCCCTAGCATTCATAGCCATATACCCAATTCCAGAATTGGCGGATATCGTTTCCGCGACTATTAATGTGACCCACATAATCCCAAGCGAAAAGCGGATGCCCACTAAAATGGATGGAAAAGCTGCTGGGAGAATCACATTCCAGAATAAAGAAAAACTGCTTAACCCATAAACCTTCGCAGCTTCAATTAAACCTTTATCGACCGACTTCACACCATGAAACGTATTTAAATAGATCGGAAATAGAACTCCTAAGGCAACTAAGAATATTTTCGCTTCTTCCTCAATACCAAACCAAAGAATTACTAGCGGAATCAAGGCTAAATGCGGGATGTTTCGCAACATCTGAAGCGAAGTATCGAATAATGTTTCAGCAATGGATGAAAGCCCATTTAACATACCAAGTACAAAGCCAATAATCCCACCAATCAAAAAGCCGATTAAGGCACGTTGTGCGCTGATGCCGATATAGTCTATTAGTTCACCTGTTTTCAATAAAGCAATGCCTGCTTGAAGTACTTCAGTCGGTGCAGGTAATATCCGATCCGACAGAATGTCCCACAATGACAGCAACTGCCAAGCTACTAGTAGAAGAACAGGAACAAGCCATGTTATGAAAGGAAACTTATTGAACCTTTTCTTTAACTTTTTCTTCATGTTTATTTTCACTTCCTTTTGTAGGGTAGTGGTTGCTAGCTAATATTTCTCCAAATGGGCTCGTAGCTTTTGACACGGGACCTTGCAGATGTTCAACAGGGAGTAGAGGGAATAATAGTTCCGCCACGCGGTATGCTTCTTCTAAATGAGGATAGCCAGATAAAACAAAGGATTCTACCCCAATTTCTTCATATTCTTTCATTCGTGCAGCAACGTTTTCTGCACTTCCGACTAATGCCGTACCGGCGCCACCGCGCACAAGACCTACGCCTGCCCATAGGTTAGGGCTGATTTCAAGGGAATCCCTACTGCCATTATGAAGTTGGGACATCCTCTTCTGACCAACTGAATCAAACCGCTCGAAAATCCTTTGTGAATTTTCAATCATTTCATCATCTACATATTTAATAAGTTCATCTGCAGCCTGCCATGCTTCTTCTTCTGTTTCCCTTACAATGACATGCATACGGATACCAAATCGGACTTCGCGGCCGTACTCTGCTGCTTTTTTACGTACTTTTTCAATTTTTTCAGCCACTTGTGCTGGTGGCTCACCCCAAGTTAGATACACATCAATATGCTTTCCTGAAATATCTATGGCTGGGTCAGATGAACCTCCAAAGTATAGTGGAGGGTAAGGTTTTTGTACCGGAGGCAACAGAATATTTCCACCTTCAACCTTTAAGTGCTCCCCTTCAAAATCTACCTGCTCTCCAGACATTTCCGCTCTCCAAATATCCAAAAATTCATCTGTTAACCTATAACGATCCGTATGGTTCAGAAATACACCATCACCAGCCAATTCGACAGGATCTCCTCCAGTTACTACATTGATTAAAAGACGACCACCCGACAATCGGTCAAAGGACACAGCCATCCGGGCTGCCAAGGTTGGTGACATTAAACCTGGACGAATGGCTACTAAAAATTTCATTCTTTCCGTTGCAGATATTAATGAAGATCCCACTACCCAGGCATCTTCACAAGACCGTCCTGTTGGAAGTAATGCTCCTTCAAACCCAAGATGGTCAACTGCCTGAGCAATTTGCTTCAAATAAGGAAGTGTAATGGGTCTCCCACCCTTAGTTGACCCTAAATAACGACTTTCTCCATGTGATGGAATAAACCAAAATACTTTCATTTTTATTTCCCCCTTAATTTTTTTTAACATCTATTGATGCATCGAAAACATTTACTTCGGCTGGAATTAATTTAAGATTGTAAAATGTATTAGCAATTTGTTGTTGATCGTTCAGAACCGTTTTTGAAATTTCCTCGAGTCCATATTCTTTTCTTTTTAATGTTTTATCTAATGCCTCAACACTCATCCCAATTTCTGGAGCTAAAAACTCTGCAACATCCCTCGGGTTTTCTTCTATCCATTTATCTACTTTTTTCAGTTCCTCTTTAATAATCTTCAAGACTTCTTTTTTCTCTGCGAATGTATCAGTTGCCAAAAAGAATTCGCGATTCGCCACTAATCTATCTCCATCCTGAATCGTTTTTGTTTCCAGTTCTAGTTCCGCTGCGGATAAAAACGGGTCCCATATTACCCAAGCATCAATCTGATTTCCTTCAAAAGCGGCTCTCGCATCAGCCGGTGGCAAGTAGACGGGCTGAATATCGTCTAGAGTCAGATCGGCCTCCTCTAATGCTTTAACTAATAAATAATGAACATTGGACCCTTTATTCAAGCCTACTTTCTTGCCTTTTAAATCTTCCACTTTCTTTATAGTCGAATCCTTCTGCACGACTATGGCTTCTCCTGTGGGGTTTGCTGGCTGATTAGCCACGTAGACAAGTGGGGCCTTAGCAGCCTGTGCAAATATCGGTGGTGCCTCTCCTGTGTGCCCAAAATCAAGGCTTCCAACATTCAAAGCCTCAAGCAGCTGAGGCCCAGCAGGAAATTCAGTCCACTTAACGGTATAACCTACTTCTTTTAAATGTGTTTCCAGATCTCCTTTTGATTTTAAAATATTTAATGTCCCGAATTTTTGATACCCGATTCGGATAGTCTTATCACTTTCTTTTGCGTCAGCACTCTTTGTACTGCTTTTTTCCTGCCCACATGCTCCTAATACCAGCATAATGATGCTAAGAATACTCAGTATCCACACATTGCGTTTTTTCTCCATACTCTACACCCCTCATTAAACTGATTTGTATAAAATAAAAAGCTCCTTTTCTTCACCAAAAGTACAATAGGTCAAAAAGATGCCTAATGTGAAATGGTAAGTGAAAAGGAGCCTTCGGTAGCCCGATCGGCCATTTAATTTGTGAGCTTTTTTCTTACTCAGAATCAGAAAGAGAGTTTTTTCTTTAGATTCATAAAATATAAATTAAATATGTATACATATTAATATTAGTATTCACACCTGTCAACTAAGAATTAGTGTATTTTTCGGAATAATTCAAATATATTATATAAAAAAACATGGCGGACACTTATGCCCACCATGTTTTCTTTATTTTTTATCAATCAAATAATGTGCTAACAGATTGTTCTTCATGAACACGAATAATTGCTTCCGCAATCAAAGGAGCTACAGAAAGCCCAACAATTTTATCGATTTTCTTGTCTTCAGATAGAGCAATCGAATTTGTTACGACCAGTTCCTTGATAGTTGAATTTTGAATCCGTTCGATGGCTGGGCCTGAAAGGACTGGGTGTGTACAACAAGCATAGACCGCTTTCGCACCATTCTCTACAAGTGCATTAGCTGCAAGTGTAATAGTACCTGCTGTATCGATGATGTCATCAATCAGGATTGCCGTTTTCCCTTCAATATTACCGATGATGTTCATGACTTCAGCCACATTCGGTCTTGGACGACGCTTATCGATAATAGCAATCGGTGCTTTTAAGCGATCTGCCATTTTACGGGCACGCGTTACTCCACCATGATCCGGAGAAACGATGACAATATCACTTAGATCTTTTTCTTTGAAGAAGTCAGCTAAAATTGGAACTGCAACAAGGTGATCAATTAGAATATCGAAGAAACCTTGGATTTGTGGCGCGTGAAGATCCAAGGTGATGACACGATGGGCTCCAGCTGTTTCTAAAAGATTCGCTACAAGTTTAGCTGTAATTGGTTCACGAGCACGTGCTTTACGGTCTTGTCGAGCATAACCATAATAAGGCATTACTATATTGATTGTTTTAGCTGAAGCACGTTTTAGAGCATCGATCATAATTAAAAGTTCCATTAAATTTTCATTGACTGGTTGGCTTGTTGATTGGATTACGTAAACGTCACAGCCACGAATACTTTCTTCAATATTAATCTGAACTTCACCATCACTGAAACTTGTTACGCTACATTTTCCAAGTTCAACACCGATTGCAGCAGCAATTTCTTGAGCTAAATCAAAGTTTGAATTTAAAGAGAATACTTTTAAATTAGGATCTAAATACTGATTTGACATGATGACCTCCGTGGGTTAATTATTAAATTTTAACTTCTTCACATAATCTTCTTTGTTAACTTGACGAGCACGAGCAACAGATAAAGCTTCCTCCGGTACATCTTGAGTGATGGTTGACCCGGCAGCTACATATGCCCCTTTTGCTATCGTTACAGGTGCAACAAGATTTGAATTACAGCCTATAAAAACATCGTCTTCAATCTTCGTCAAATGTTTATTTGTACCGTCATAATTCACGGTAATAGATCCGCAGCCAATATTAACATTCTCTCCAACTTCTGCATCTCCAATATAACTCAAATGAGAGGCTTTGCTTCCTTTACCAAAAACGGTTTTTTTAATTTCGACAAAATTACCGATTTTAACAGAATCCTGAATATCGGATTGAGGTCGAACATGTGCAAAAGGACCGATTTTAACCGAACTTCCAATACTGCTTTCGTGTACAACTGATTGGTGGATCTCAGTTCCATCACCAATTTCACAATCACTGATCTCCGAATTTGGACCAATCAGGCAATCCTGACCGATTATACTTCTTCCTTTAATCAATGACCCGGGATAAATAACCGTATCCTGTCCAATTTTCACATCTGCTTCAATAAACGTTGTAAGTGGATCGATAATCGTTACACCATTTCTCATATGTGATTCATTGATACGATTCCGTAAAGTTTGCTCAGCCTGCGATAAAGCCACTCGGTCGTTTACACCCAATGTCTCATCAAAATCACTTGATTGAAAGGCCGTCACCAATTCGCCTTCTTGCTTTAAAATTTCAATAACATCCGGTAAATAATATTCACCTTGGACATTATCATTTGAAACTTTTTTCAGCGCGCTAAATAATGCCTGGTTATCGAAACAATACGTACCGGTATTTATTTCCTTAACATATCTTTCTTCATCGGAGGCATCCTTATGCTCGACGATTTTCTCAACCATGCCGCTCTCACTGCGAAGAACTCTGCCATAGCCATCCGGGTTATCCGCATATGCTGTCAGAATCGTTGCTTTCGCCTGACTTTGCTCATGTAATGTTATAAGTGCTTCCATCGTCTCTGCTTTGATTAACGGCGTATCTCCACAAATAACAAGGGTAATTCCGCTCTTATCGGATAAAACGTCTCCCGCTTGCATTACAGCATGTGCCGTGCCTAATTGCTGCTCTTGTAATGCATACTTGCAAGAATCCCCAAGCTGTTCTTGAACTTTTTCAGCTCCATGGCCGATAACGGTTACAATATCTTCTATCTGAAGTTTATTGACTTGATCGATAACATGTTGTACCATTGGTTTTCCGCAAACAGGGTGTAAAACCTTGTAAAGCTTAGATTTCATCCTTGTGCCTTGCCCAGCGGCCAAAATTATTGCATAGCGATTACTCATAACAGGCCTCCATTTTCACCTTTTTATCCACTAAAAATATTATCTCAAATAGTGATTCATTTCAAGGTAACAATTAAAAGTACATATTATTGTCAACAGCTAAATCGAGAAAAAGTTCAACTTTCTACCTACTCGCAAACTTTATTTTTGATGTTTTATTATCCTTTAATATTAATTATTTGCCTACAAAAATGAGGTTTTTTCATTATCCCTTTAATGGAAAGTAGTACACAAATGATACCTTCTCACCCTTTCCAATACGTTCCACTCCTTATGTTAAAGCACTGCTACAATTGCATTTTGCCCTATGTAAACATCATTATGAAGCACAGCCACTGTTGTAAACTTTCATTCCGAATCCGAGTTACCTAGTCATTTCACATTCAAACTTTCACATGTTACGTTAATATCTTTATAAAATAGTTAAAATGCCTTTTAACTAAAAAGAATAAAAAATTAGTGTGTCCAAAAAGGTTTAAAAAATAAAAAGAGAGGGTATTTGAAATTTTGAAGATATTAACATATATAATACAAAACAAACTAATAATGGAATAAAAAAGTAATTAAAGTTGCTAAGTAAAGAAACTGTCCTGTTTTGAAAAAAATAAAAAAGAGCACTACTTATGAAGTAGGCTCTAGATGCACGAATTTTAAATTTAAAGATCAAAATTAAGAGTGATTAAGAAGCTCCAGCTCCCGCTTCCTCTAATTCAGTTTCAAGTTCTCCTAATCGATGATATTCTGTCAAGACAGCTTCTTGAATTTTCCCGCGTGTTGAGGAATTGATTGGATGCGCGATATCTCGGAATTCTCCATCTGGAGTTCGTTTACTTGGCATTGCTACAAATAAACCATTATTTCCGTCGATTACACGAATATCATGAACCACAAATTCATTATCCAGTGTAATTGATGCGATAGCTCTCATACGACCATCCGTATTCACACGGCGTAATCTTACGTCAGTTACTTCCATTTAAGCTCACCATCCCTTTTTGTTGTTGTTAAAACTTAAAGTACATATTCAACAAAAAAACGTGAACTCCTTCTATTATCTGTAAGTTTTTTAGAAAATTCAGCCTAGTTTTCAAAAAAAATAAAAATCTCCCTTAAATTCCTTGGAAAATGCCCATGACGAATTCCCCCTAAAAAAGACAAAATAAAAAACGCCCGTTTATTTAACGAGCGCAACCACTTCTATTTCCACTAGTGCATCTTTAGGAAGACGAGCAACCTCTACACAAGAGCGTGCAGGCTTATGATTTGAAAAATATTCCCCATACACTTCATTAATTGAACCGAAATCATTCATACTTTTAATAAATACTGTAGCTTTAATGACTGTTTCTAAAGAGGCCCCTGCTTCTTTCAATACAGCCTGAAGGTTTTTAAACACTTGATGTGTTTGTTCTTTAACATCTCCTGTTACCATTTCACCAGAAGCAGTAAGAGGAATTTGACCTGAACTGAAAAATAACTTATCTACTATCACGCCTTGTGAATATGGACCAATTGCAGCTGGTGCTTCATTTGTATGTATCGTTTTCATGAAAAATTCCCCCTAATCTTTTTTCGTAAGATAATTGCCACGACTGACATTTATTTTCTTATCTCTTTCGACTACCTGAGTCAATTTGATTAATGAAACATAGTCCTCTACAAGACATTCTTCTGTATGTTCGGATTCGACAAGCACGGCAATTCCTGCAACGGAAGCCTTAAATTCATCCAGCAAGCTGACCATACCATTTATCGTACCTCCAGCTTTCATGAAATCATCAACAATCAATACATTCGAACCCTCTACCAGACTTCTTTTTGAGAGCACCATTGTCTGAATTCTCTTTGAAGAACCAGAAACATAATTAATACTCACTGTAGAGCCTTCTGTTACTTTATTATTTCTTCTTACTATGACGACAGGAACATTCAAATAATTTGCCACTGCGTATGCTAATGATATCCCTTTGGTAGCCATTGTCATGATGACTGAAACATTTTTTTTAGCATACATGGAAGCGATTATTCTACCAACCTTATTCACCGTTTGCGGATGTCCCAATATGTCGGTCATATACAGATAGCCGCCCGGAAGTAGCCTTTCAGGACTAGCGATTGTATCACATAGTTCATCTATAAAGGCATTGGCTTCATCTTCCTTGATGGAAACAATATATTTCACTCCACCCGCGGCACCTGGCACGGTCGTTAAAGATCCTATACCGCGTTGTTCAAAGGTATCTTTAATGATTGTTAAATCCTCACTTATCGAAGATTTGGCAGAACTATACCTTTCAGCAAAGTAGGTCAGTGAAACAAGTTCCCCTGGATGTTCTAATAAATAATTTGTCATATCGACTAGCCTCTCGCTGCGACGAAATTTCATTGAAACACCCCCTTTGTAAATTCCGAATATTATATTGCAACTATACCATTAATGTACGTCTCTATTCAAGGTCGTTTCGATCACCTAACAAGCGCACTGCATAGACTTGATCACAAAATCCGCGAAGACCATTATAAATTCTTTGCATGCGGGAATCATGTTCCACCAAACCAAAAACGGTCGGACCGCTTCCGCTCATTAAGACCGAATCTGCTCCAAATGTCTTCATTTGATCTTTAATATTTGCAACCTCGGGGTATAACTGCAACGTCACTTGCTCAAGTACATTCCCCAAACCTTGGCAAACATCTTGATAGCTGCTTTCCTTAATGGCTGAAATCATACCAGGGACATCTGGATGCTCCATTTTTGCAATTTGCAGCCTTTTGTATATATCTGCCGTCGATACACCGATTGTCGGTTTAGCTAAAATAACCCAGCATTTTGGCGGTGCAGGAAGATGCGTGATTTTTTCCCCACGACCTCTAGCCAACGCTGTACCCCCATACACACAAAATGACACATCAGAGCCAATTTCAGCTCCGATTTCCGCAAGCTCATCCATAGAAAGACCAAGCTTCCACAGTCTATTTAAACCTCTTAATGTAGCAGCTGCATCACTGCTTCCACCTGCAAGTCCCGCTGCTACAGGTATATTTTTCTCTATAGTAATAGAAACACCTTTATTAATTCCAAAACGTTCCTTTAGGATAAATGCAGCTTGATAAGCTAAATTCCGATGATCATCCGGAACAAATCGATTATGGGATAAAATCTTAATGTGATTTCCCTTTATTTCTTTTAGTTCAATTCTATCGGCAAGGTCGACTGTCGTCATGATCATTTCTACCTCATGATACCCATCAGGCCGTTTGAAAAGCACATCCAAAGCCAAATTAATCTTAGCCGGGGCTTTTTCCATAAGCTTCAATATGTCCACCTACTTTAACGTTCTTAAAAGTTCTTGTCCTATTTTATCATATTTGTTTATATTCTAAAGGTTTTTTCATCGTAATTTCAATGTATTGAAGTGGAGATTGAACTATAGAGAGGAATAGACACCTATAGGCACATGGAAGAAGGGATCACCCCAAGTGTTAATATGCAGCAAACTTGTACTGACCCATGCATAAAAAAACCAGACTCCATATCTACAATGTAAGCATAAATGAATATGGCTATACATTGTAGAAAGAGTCTGGCCTTATTCATAAGGACAGCATGATTCCATTTAGTGTTTGTCTTACTCTTTATCCACCAATTGACGTTGTGCTTTTTCGACAGCTAATTTTACCATGTTTCCCGCGTCCCGAGCTCGAATTCCTCCCCAGCCCTCTTTCTGGACAACATCGTAAAATCCAAGTTCTTTTGCCAATTCCTCTTTAAAACCTTCTGACATAATCCCCTTTTTTCTACTCAAGCGAAACAACCCCTTTCACATGCTGTCACATGCCTAGTGTTTGCATCATACGTTATTTCATAACATCCTTTTTCATCCTAAACTAGTTAGTATTAGATATTTAACACAAAACAAAAAGCAGCAAACATAATTGTTCGCTGCCTCCTCTAAGTTACATCTCTTGTTGTTTGTTTAAAAATGTTAGTTCCACGGTTTCCGTTAAAACATCCGCATAGCTGTAAGATACTCTTTCAAACGCATTTTCATCTTGGTCGAGCTCAATTACAAAAACAGCCGGATAAGTTTCCGCCAAAGTTCCAAAACGTTCTACAGTCTTTCTTCTTCCACCGTTTGCTTTTAAAAGCAATCTTTTACCTAGGTTTGAATCAAGTGCAGTTTTAATATCAGCTAGAGTTTTTGGCATTTTCGGTCCACCTCACTAAGTTTAGTATATCACAAATTGTAAATATACGCAAACAAAATAATAAATTATATCAGCACTTAAAAATGTAGTCAATATATTTTTACCCGAAATTCGGCAAAATCGCGAACATTTTTATTATATCCTGAAAAATGAGAAAATATGTAAACGAACTATTCATTATAAAAAATGCCGAATTTTCGTAAATAAATCCACTTCTAGGCTCCTTTTATCTAGAAAAAGCAAACTATTTGTTATGATATCCGAATTCTAACAAGATAAAAGCGAGCTGCATTCTTTCAAAATGCAGCTCGTTTATTCTTCCTGAAATGGCTTAAAGGGAAGCCCTGTCCGCAGCACCCCTTTTGTTTCAACTCCACCTAAACCTTTCTCTCCCGTTAACGTATTCCGAAGAACATCCCATACATGGATATGTTCTATAAAAGGGGTAAAGCTCACCTTCCCGACAATATATACTGGATCAAGAGCATGAATATTAACACGTGAAGGTGAGCTTGCGAAATTGGCCCCTGCTTGGATAAGGGATTCAAAATGGGATTGGCAAGCTCCTGCAAATATAATCAATTGATCCAAATGAGATACCTTCTTTCTCGCCTCTCGAACGGTCTGTACAAAGTCCCTTGAGTGACGATAGGCATTGATATCGCTCATTGGTCCTTTAGATTTAGAATAGGCATCATGACCAGTGACAACAAGGATATCCGGCCTGTAATGGTCTAATAAACCCCCTATTCGCCGGGGCATTTCCTTTTCGTTACAATAGACACCATTGACTGGAATACCGAATTTCTGATATAAATCCAGACATTTCCTAAGGTAGGTAGCATCGCCATCCACATGTAGCACCCTGCCTGGTATCTGAAAATATTCGCCACTATAGCGATAGCCATTACTGGATTGATAGCCGCTTTTCTGTTGCTGCAGCTCTATATCCTGTGTTAATAAGCGGTAAGATTGTTCTTGAAGTACCTCATTGGACCTTTGTCGGACATTTCTCTCATTATCATTTATTATCATTAAGTCTTGAAAAGGTGCATCTGCAATCAATCGGATATCTTCCCCATAAAGAATCGCTTCACGTCTTCCATCAATATCACGGATATCGATTACTCGAAACAACACGTCGCATTTATAAGAAACCCGACCAACAATATCGTTTATTTGAATATTCATGGCCTCACCCCATGAGAAGACTTATTTTCAGCCCGCCCTAGATTATTTTCATTCTTAAGTTATGCGAACCATTCTTGAAAGGTGAAAGTAAAGGAAAGGGATTGACTACATATATGTATAGGAAGAAGTAATTTATCCCCCTAAGCTTATCCTTGGAAAAAAAAAGCCGGAAGCTGGGAATAGGCCCGTTCCGACTAAAACTTTGTTAACATATATCTTATTTGAAATTCGGCAATAACGCATCACTTAAGCGGCCAAATTCCTTAATGCTTAGTGTTTCACCACGTCTTGTTGGATCCACTTCTGAAGCTTCGAGAGCAGCAAGGATAAGTTCTTTTTTAGATTTCCCATCTGGCAGTTGACTTGTTAAGTTGTTTAAAATCGTTTTCCGACGTTGCGCGAAGCTAGCCCGGGTAACAATAAATAAGAAATCCTCATCTTGTACTTCAACAATTGGCTTAACACGCTTAGTCAGACGTATTACCGCTGAATCGACATTAGGCTGCGGCATGAAAACCGTTTTCGGCACAATCATTACTGTTTCTGCTTCGGTATAATATTGGATGGCGATCGATAATGAACCATATTCCTTTGTCCCAGGCTTAGCAGCAATTCGATCAGCCACTTCTTTTTGCAACATACACACGATGCCTCTTATGGGAAGGTTTTCAGACAAAAGCTTTAAAATAATAGGCGTTGTAACATAGTAAGGTAGATTTGCAACAACCATCAAGTCTGAGATGTCAGCGAACTCCTCTTCAATGACCTTTTTTACATCCGCTTTTAGAATATCTTCATGTATGATGTTCACATTGTTATAAGGAGACAGTGTATCCGATAAAATCGGCAGCAAACGCTGATCAATCTCAAAGGCCGTGACTTTTTTGCTACTTTTCGCTAGTTGTTCCGTCAATGCGCCTATTCCAGGTCCAATTTCAATTGCGCCGCTTTCCTCGGTCAACTCAGCATGATCGACAATACGTTTCAAGATATTCGTATCAATTAAGAAGTTTTGACCTAAACTCTTTTTAAAAGAGAATCCGTGCTTCTTTAGTATTTCTTTCGTTCTGACAGGGGTTGCAATATCCTTATTCATGTTTTTCCTCCTGATCTATCTGTACAATTGCTTCATAAAAAGCTTCAGTTGATATTTGGAACATTTTTAATCTCTTATATAACTGTTTCCCATTTGTAAAACCAATCTTCAAGATAGAGCCAAGTCTTTCCCTTCGCTCTTTAGCACCTGATCCTCCAATTAAACCTGCATCTATTAAATCCTGCTGTGAGATCTCTTCTGAAGCCTCTTCATCCATTAATTGAGCGTCTTTCAAGGCATTACGAATTGCTTCAGGAGAAGCGTGCTCCACACCTATCCCTCTCCCAGACTTAGGAAGTGCTTCTTTCTTCGTTAAAAAGGCGTGTTTACAGCCTTTTACTTGTTCTGAAATGGTATTCCTGATTTTTTGTCCTGGAAAGTCTGGATCTGTAAAAATAATTACTCCTCGTGTCTCTTGTGCAAGCCTTACCTGCTCAATACAGGATTCATTCACCGCGGAACCATTCGTTTCTATTGTATCAGCATTAACAGCCCTTTTTATCGCTACCGTATCGTCTTTACCTTCTACAACAATAATTTCTTTGATTTTTTTCATATTTTCCTCCATACAGAAAAGCGTAAGCACTTTGATTAGCTCTTGAAAACAGACTTTACTCAGAAAGAAAATAACCCTTTGAGTCATCGTTTTTCATATGAGTTAGAATTTGGAGCTAGACACCATTGCGACCATTGCTAAATAAAAATAATTTTACCGCTTATTGTGAAACCCTATGACTTATTGAATCGTCTATCTTATTAAAACAGTTTTACACTGGGGTTTTCAACAAACGAAAAATAAAACGTCAAAAAACAGGAGACAATTTATCTCCTGCGAGAGAAACCTTATTAGTTCAATACGCGAATCTTCACTTTCTTTACACCCCAGCGATATGCATCATTTTTTGAGGAAAAGAAGACATCTATCCTATTTCCCTTTATCGCTCCGCCTTTGTCAGCAGCTACTGCATAGCCATAACCTTCTACATATACTTTCGAACCCATTGGAATTACACTTGGATCGACCGCTATAATTTTGGCACCAGGATTACTCTTAAGGTCCACGCCCGTTGAAGTAACACCTGAACAGCCCTTACAACTTGCTGTATAAGCTGTTGATGAAACATAAATCTCTTTCCCACTTGTAGAATTAACGTTACTCACTCCGCGTGAAGCCTGAGCAACCGTCGTTTTTGTTCCGACTGTTATAACCTTATCCTGCTTTTTATTTACGACTTTTTCTGAAAGTAATTTTCTTTTGACTTCTTTACCATTTTCCTTAACAACTTCATATTTCTTGGAAATGAGTCCGTCTTTTCCTTCTTTGACGATATTCTCTTTCCCTTTCGATAAGGAGTCATCTTTTTTAGTTATGACAGCAAAGTCCACTGGTTCTTCCACTACATCGGTGACTTTTTCAATTCGAATAACGTTTACCGTATTCTTAGCTTCAACTTTTTCGACTAATCCTGGCTCAACTCGATCCAAATCATTGAGCTTTACACCTTGTTGCTTTAAAAAGTCAGCGACAGTAGCCGAAGTTGACCATACCTGTTTTTCGTTTCCACCTACCACTAAATTTAATGAAAAAGCCTTATCGATGGCAACTTCCATATTCGCTTCCAGCTTCGTATTTTTTGAAGGTGTGATTTTATCCTTCTCATTCACTTCAAGGTCTTGTTCCTTTAAAAATTCTTCCACCGTATCGGCTGTTGACCAAACTTCCTCAGTCTCTTCATCTTGTACCAAGGTAATTTTTTGAGCAGGCTTCCAAACAACTTCTAGATTATCCTCTACCTTACTGTCTCCTGAGGGGTGGACATAGTCCGCTGCTTGTACGGTAATCTCTAAATCTTTTAACATATCATTTACAGTAGCTGCGTGTGTCCGCACTACCTCTTTTTTTCCGTCCAGCATTATTGTAACCGTATGCTTTGTTCCTTGATGGATTAGTATTCCCAGTGCCGTAGAAACAAGAATTGCACTGCATATGGCAATTGCCATTCTCTTCTTCCCTAGCTTGGGAATAAGGTTTTTCATAGTTTTTAATAGAATGAAAAACTCCTCCTTCCTCCCGGTGATTATATAGACATAGTTATCAAGCTGTCAACCCATTCACTTCTCATTCAGGAAATTACTACCTATTATGCATATTCTCTATTGAAAAGGAAAGTGCAAATTCTCGACATAATATGCCTATTATAGGAGTGAGATTTGTAGAAATCTTAAAAAATGCGTTTTTAGTTATCAGACCCCGGGAGATCCTGTCAAAAATGCTGTCAGTTAATGCCGAATAATTTCTTAGCATTGTCCGTCGTTGCTTGAGAAACTTCCTCTACTGAAAGTTGTTTAATTTCAGCTATTTGTTCAGCGACAAGCTTCACATAGGACGGTTCATTACGCTTTCCTCTATAAGGGTGTGGCGCTAAATAGGGGCAGTCTGTTTCGATTAGTAGACGGTCTAAAGGTACGGCAGCTGCCACTTCTTTCGGCTTTTTCGCATTTTTAAAGGTTACAGGACCTCCCAATGAAATATAGAAGTTCATATCAATACATTCCATTGCTGTTTCAGCACTTCCACTAAAGCAATGCATGATGCCTCCTACTTCTGATGCCTCTTCTTCCTTTAATATTTTCACGATATCCGCGGTAGCTTCTCGGTTATGGATGATAATGGGTAGACCTACCTTTTTAGCCAATCGGATTTGCTTCCTGAACACCTCCATTTGGATAACTTTCGGTGATTTATCCCAATGATAGTCAAGTCCCATCTCTCCTATAGCCACAACTTTAGGATGAGAGGATAGTTCCTCAATCCATTTTAAGTCCTCTTCTGTCATATCTATCGCATCTACAGGATGCCAACCGACTGCTGCATACATAAAATCATAAGTTTCTATTAATTCCATTGCTCTAGTTATAGTTGGCCGGTCAAATCCTACGACAACCATGTTATTCACTCCTGCTTCCTGTGCTCTTTGGATGACGTCTTCGAGGTCCTCGTTGAATTGCTCCGCATTTACATGCACATGTGTATCAAATAACATACTTTTCTTCCTTTCTAGCACTATTTTATAAAAAAATGAGAGTTTTATGTTTCACATTTAGGTAACAAAAAGATTACAAATATTCCCTGTATGTATCAACACTAAATGATGACTAAAACATAGGCCCTATAATAAGTTATGTTTTCCAAAAGTATAAAGAAAAAACATAAAAGTGTTTCATATGAAACACTTTTATGTTTTGGGTTTATTTTACCTTCGAACCATTTGGAATGGAGGCATCTATTGTAGCGACAGAGAGGACTCCATCCTGGCTACCTGCCAAAATCATCCCCTGAGAAAGCTCGCCACGAAGCTTAACAGGTTTCAAATTCGTTACACAGATCACTTTTTTCCCTACTAAATCTTCAGGTTTATAGTGTTGGGCAATACCTGAGACAACCTGCCGCTTTTCATATCCTAAATCAAGCTGCAGTTTAAGAAGCTTATCTGCTTTCTTTACTGGCTCTACTTCAATGACCTGAGCTACACGAAGCTCTACTTTTGTAAAGTCATCAATAGTAATTTCATCAACCTCTGGAATAGCCTCTTCTACTTTTTCTGCAACCTTAGGTGTTCCACCCTGCATTTGTTCTTTAATATATAAAACTTCCTCTTCCATGTCTAAACGAGGGAAGATTGGATCTCCCTTAAGCACTTTTGTTTCAGAAGGAATCTGACCGAAGTCCGCTAAGCTGTCCCATGACTTTAAAATTTCATTCTGGATGTTAAGCTGAGCAAAGATTTTTTCCGGTGTTTGTGTCAAAAATGGTTTCAGAAGTATAGCCGTCCTGCGTAAAGATTCTGCCAAATGCACCATAACACTCGCAAGCTCTTCTTTCCTTGTTTCATCTTTTGCAAGCATCCATGGCTGAGTTTCATCGATGAACTTATTTGTTCTGCTGACAAGCTGCCAAATAGATGTTAAAGCAACTGAAAATTCCATGTTCTCCATGGCTTCCTCATACTTGCTCACTGTATCTTGATTCATTTCTAACAGTGCCTTTTCAAACTCATTATTCGAGCCTTTGTAACTTGGAATTACACCGTCAAAATACTTATTGACCATTGCTACTGTTCTATTTAATAAGTTTCCTAAATCATTTGCCAGATCAAAATTGATTCGTTCAACAAATCCTTCCGGCGTAAATACTCCATCTGAACCAAATGGAACTTCACGTAGAAGGTAATAGCGTAATGAATCCAAGCCATATCGATCAATTAATGTAACAGGATTGACTACATTTCCTTTTGATTTCGACATCTTACCGTCTTTCATGAGCAGCCATCCGTGGGCAAAAACTTTCTTAGGAAGTGGCATGTCCAGAGCCATTAACATAATAGGCCAGTAAATCGTATGGAAACGAACAATTTCCTTTCCGACTAGATGCACATCCGCCGGCCAATAATTCAGATATTTAGAATCATTATCCGTTCCATACCCTAATGCTGTAATATAATTAGTCAAGGCATCAATCCAGACATAAATAACATGTTTTGGATTTCCTGGTACTTTGATACCCCAATCGAACGTTGTACGGGAAACAGCCAAATCTTCCAATCCTGGTTTAATGAAGTTATTAATCATTTCATTTTTACGGGATTCAGGTTGTATGAACTCTGGGTTTTCCTCATAAAACTTCAGCAACCGATCTGCATACTTACTCATCTTGAAGAAATAAGACTCTTCTTTTACCTTTTCAACGGGTCTGCCGCAATCTGGACAGTTTCCATTGCTTTCTTCAACCTGACGTTCCGTGAAGAAAGATTCGCAAGGTGTACAGTATAATCCTTCATATTCGTCCAAGTAAATATCACCCTGATCAAGTAGCCTCTTAAAGATTTTGGCTACTACTTCTTTATGGCGATCTTCGGTTGTCCTAATGAAATCATCATAAGAGATATCAAGCTTTTGCCAAAGCTCTTTAATTCCTGATACGATATTATCTACATATTGCTGCGGAGTAATTCCCTCTTCCGCCGCTTTGCGCTGGATTTTTTGACCGTGTTCATCTGTTCCTGTTAAGTACATGACATCAAAGCCACGCATCCTTTTATAACGAGCCATAGCATCCCCTGCCACTGTCGTATACGCATGCCCTATATGTAAATTACCACTCGGATAATATATGGGTGTTGTAATATAAAATGTTTTTAATTTATCCTGCACTTTATTCCCTCCTCAACTTTTAAAAAACTGGCTTTAGGACTTGGCCAAGCCAATGAGACTACTTTAAAACTATTATCTCTATTTTAACTCTATATACTATTCTACGCGACAAGAATCATCAATCAAATCATCTTGGATAATAGAATAAAAATATTATAAGTAGATGCCCCAGTTAAACCTTCGAAATCAGGACACACGCCCCCATACTATGTAAGCATTACCTCTTACCTCAACAAAATATACCTAAAATATATTTTTTGTGCAACAACTCACATATTTTAAAGTCTTTTCCAAGAAAAAAATTATCCTTAATTCAGAACTAATACTTTGAAACTAAATTGAATTTAATCATATAATAGAAAGGCATGTTCTTTGATGCATAGTTTGTCGAATCATGCTGAAGTAAGTAGTTCCTTGTTACTGATTTTATCTTCGCATAAAACAGAATAGTGGATTTTTCTCTTTTCCAGCATTTTTTCTTCCTTAGGAAGAAGCTATACTCTCTTCTTACAGAAAAATGAAAATAAATCATTGACGAATTTGGGAATGGCTGGTATTATAAATTTATAAAAAAATTTGTCGAATATTGGCGAAAAAAATAGAAAAAGGGTACTAGATTGTAATCTGAGAGGAGAATTTTCAAAAATGAAATCTACAGGAATCGTTCGTAAAGTTGATGAGTTAGGCCGGGTGGTTATTCCAATCGAGCTTCGCCGTACATTGGGTATCGCTGAGAAAGATGCTCTTGAAATCTATGTTGATGACGAGCGCATCATCTTGAAAAAATACAAACCAAACATGACTTGCCAAGTTACTGGTGAAGTTTCTGATAATAACCTTACACTTGCAAACGGTAAATTAATTCTTAGTCGTGAGGGTGCAGAATTACTTATCCAAGAAATTCAACAAAACTTTTCAACTTCTAAATAAATGATATAAACAAAAAAACTTCCGATCTTCGGAAGTTTTTTTTATTGCTTACTTAAACATATTATTGCACATCAATGTGGTATGCCTGGTATACGTCTCGTTTTTGTATATTACGGTCTTTTGCGACTTGCTTGATAGCATCCTTGGAGGTAACCTGTTTGGTTTCTATATAATAGTTGACATGGCCGACAATGTCAAAGGCCATCCACCATGCTTCTTCAGGCTCTTCCTCCAACCATTGCGCCCCTTCTATTATCAAACAGAACTCACCGCGTATCTCGGATTCCACTGCCCACGCCAATGCCTCACTTACCGTCCCACGAATAAACTCTTCAAACTTCTTCGTTAATTCACGGCATAAAACAATACGGCGGTCACCTAGAATTTCATGCATATGTTTTAATGTTTCTTTTAAACGATGAGGCGATTCATAGACAATCCATGTCGCTTCCATTTTTTTTAACTTTTCTAGCTCTTGCTTTTTTTCTTTTGCTCCTCGCTGTAAAAATCCATAAAAGTAAAAAGGCTGTGGCACAAGACCCGAAGCAATCAACGCAGTTAGTGCAGCATTAGCACCCGGCAATGGGATGACCTTAAACTGCTCAGCAATTGCATCTTTAACCAGTTCATATCCAGGGTCGGAAATTGTCGGCAGACCAGCATCACTTACTAACGCTATTACTTCTCCTGAACGAAGCCTCTCAAGCATCTGCTTCCCGCTATATTCCTTATTATGTTCATGATAACTAACGATAGGGGTCGAAATTTCAAAGTAATTACATAGTTTTTTCGTGTTTCGAGTGTCCTCTGCAGCAATAACATCCGCTTCCTTTAAAATTCTCAAAGCCCGGAAGCTCATATCCTCAAGATTTCCGATTGGTGTAGGAACTAGATATAGGGCTGGCTCCAATCCTTCTTTTTCAAAACTCTTTTGCTGCCACATAGGTTACTTATCCTCCTTTGCCATCCACTTTTGTTTTTGTTTTCTTGTTAATTGCTTAAACTGGTATTCAGCCTGCATGGCTAATGTCTGAGATTCAAACGTTTCATGATAAATCAGTTCAACCGGGGCACGTCCTCGTGTATACTTCGCCCCCTTGCCTTGATTATGCATGTCGACCCTACGATCTAAGTTATTTGTATACCCTGCATAATAGCTGCCATCCCTGCATTTTAACACATAAAAATAATGCCTACTCTTCTCCATATAAAATCCTTCTGATTTCCGGATTATATTCATTTTGTTCATTATACACAACAAGAGGTGGGAGAATCTTCAAATCAGGGCTTCCGTCCTTTATCCCTTCAATAAGAATCGTATTTGCTTCTTTTGTGCTTTTTGGATAAACAAATTGCAGTCGCTTTGGTTCTATCCGATACACTCTCATTAAATGTAAAATATCCATTAAACGGCCAGGCCTATGAACGAATGCTGCTTTGCCGCCCTGACGCAATAACTGACTTGAGACACGCATTACGTCCTCAAGGTTACACATAATTTCATGCCGGGCAATTGCAAAATGCTCATTTTTATTTATTTCCTCGATGGATGGAGTAGGAAAATAGGGTGGATTACATGTTACCACGTCATATTTACTATACCCTATCTGTTTTGGAATCTCTTTTATATCTCCATGAATCATCTCAATCTGGGAGGATACGTCATTGTAATCTACGCTTCTCTGAGCCATGTCATGTAACCGCTCTTGAATCTCGATACCTGTAATTGTTCCTTTCGTTCTTGTGCTCAACAGCAATGGTATAACCCCATTTCCTGAGCAAAGATCGACAAGTTTTCCTTTTTGAATCGGCACGTTTACGAACCTTGATAATAATACGGCATCTAATGAGAAAGAAAACACCGATGGGCTCTGGATGATTCTTAAATTCTCAGCCAATAGATAATCGAGGCGTTCATCTCCTTTAAGTTCTACCAATGCTGTTACCCTCCTATTTGTGTATAGAAAAAGCATGTTTAGGGCCCATGCTTTAACATTTTCAATCGTACAAAAAGGGTCTGACTCATAGTAAGCGTCAGACCCCGAATCACTATATATTGTAAACGGTCTATCTATCACGTAAAAGAGATGGAACATTCTTTTATATTATTCCATTTTCACTTCTTGTTTAAAAAAGATAAACAGAACAGGCAATCTCCTTCTTTTCGTAAACTTCCAAAATGCAGATTACAAATATGGAAGCCTTCCTGATAGATACGGGCTAGATTATCATAGCCTTCCCCGATATCCATAACCTTTTCCGCACTCGCAGTACGATTTTTTACTTTTTGTTTAACCTTTACAGAAGCAGGTGCACTCTCGACTTCCACAAGGCCTAATCGATGACGCAAGTGCTCGTTTTCCAACTTGAGCGACTGATTTTCCTCGAGAATTTCCGCTAGATTCTGCTTCAATTCACCAAGCTGTTTATATAATTGGCCTATCTGGGTTTCCATATTGGTCACCGACTCAAAAATATCTTTCTTATCCACGCTCTCCCACCACCTTAATAATCTGTGGCTTGAATAGAAACGGCTCCCTCTTTTAGAATCTCATCTAAAGTATACTCTAATACTCTTTCCTGCTCGATTAGTTCAATCTGAAGTATGCGTTCTAGAATATTAAGCCCCACTACCTTGCCTTTGCCACCAGGCGTATTAATCATTTCACCTAAATCAGGAAGCATTTCCTTCGCACTTTCATACTCATCATTTTCATATTTCAGACAGCACATCAATCGACCGCATAATCCTGAGATCTTTGTAGGGTTCAATGATAAATTTTGATCCTTGGCCATTTTGATTGAAACAGGTTCAAAATCTCCAAGAAACGTGGAGCAACATAGCATTCTGCCACAGGGCCCAATGCCCCCAAGCATTTTTGCCTCATCCCTGACCCCAATTTGGCGCAGTTCAATCCGTGTTCTGAATATGGCAGCTAAATCTTTGACTAAATCTCGAAAATCCACGCGACCATCTGCTGTAAAGTAAAACACAACTTTATTTCTGTCGAAGGTATATGACACATCTACAAGCTTCATATCCAACTTATGCTCATCAACCTTTTGACAACATATAGAGTAAGCCTCTTCCGCAGCTGCCTTGTTTTCGTCAACTATTAGCTTATCTTTTGCATCGGCAACCCGAAGTACCTTTTTCAATGGCAGGACAACATCATTTTCATCTACTTGTTTACGGGCTGTAACAACTTTACCGAATTCAACACCGCGGACAGTCTCCACTATTACAAAATCGTCCTTAGGAATAGCGAATTCACCCGGATCAAAGTAGTATATTTTGCCCGCTTTTTTAAACCGGACACCTACAACATCATACAAATCATGATCCCTCCTGCAAATTCAGCACAAGCTGTTCCATTAACAGCTGTGGATTCGTGTTGGACATCAGCTTCCTTTTTGCTTCCAAAATATACCCCATATGTTCAGCGAGGCGTCTCGGAGAAAGATGAAGAGCGTGAGTTTCAAATTCCTTCAGTTTACTTTGAAATACAACAAGGTCCTTCTTGTCCAACTGAATGTATAATAAATCCTTATATATAAGAAGTAACAAATCAAGACCTCTATCAACCTGTTCTCTTTCTTTAAAGTGTGAAAACCAATCCGTCTGAAGGTATAACAAAGCCTTCAAGGAATTCTGTTTTAACACTTCATATAATTTTACCACTATTTTTTGAGCTTGTACAAACCATTCATCATGGCTAAGTTCGATTCCGGCTTCCACATTCTGTGTTAAATGTGAGATTACAGAGGCAAGCTGCGGATCTAAATCCTGTTCTATCAGCTTCCGCTTTACATTCTCCGGGGATAACGGCTTAAAAGAAATCACTTGGCATCTTGATAATATGGTTGGAAGAATTCGCTGAAGCTGTTCGGTCATCAGAATGGCCACAGTATCAGCTGAAGGCTCTTCTAAAAATTTCAATAGACTGTTTGCTGCTCCGACTGACATTTTATCCGCATCGGCAATCATATAAACTTTCCGATCTGCCTCTACACTTTTCTTCGAGAATTCTTCTTGAAGACTCTTAATTTGTTCCTTTTTAATCGACAGCCCATCTCGCTCAATCAAATGAACATCAGGGTGATTTCCACTTGAAATTCGTTTGCAATTCCGGCATTGCTCGCATGGCTTGTAACCTTCTGTCGGGGCCTCACAAAGCAAGCTTTTTGCGAAGGTTTTACTTATATCTTGCTTACCTGACCCTTTTTCCCCTTCAAAAATATAAGCATGAGCCACTCTGTTTTTCGTTATGCTGTTTTGTAGCATCGTCATAACCTGTGGCTGAATTTGCCTCATGTCCTGCCATGTTTTATCCAACACTATCAACTCACTTAAGTATATAAATTAACCAGAAGTCCTTTAATTTCACCAATCATTTCTAATATCTCGAGCGAGCTCTTCTCTTTATTCAGAATTTCCTCGCTTAACTCAACTAATCTCGCATCGATCGTTTCCACGGTTTTCAATGGTCTGCTTTGACCGTATTGGTTCCAGGTCGTAGACTGCTTCAGTTGTAGACCATATTCAACAGATTCTCGGACAAACCGCTTCACTAACGCTTTATATTTCGCCAATTCTCTAAAGGTACGTGACCGAACCAAACGCTGGCCCGCCCCTTCAATATCACCTATTAAACGGTTTAATGTTTGGATTTGCATTTTTTGATCCTGTGTTTGGACCATTTGTTGAAACCTTCCATTGCCTGTTTGAGCCTGTTTGGTATCCTGCCGTGCTTTATCCAACTTAATTGGAATATCGTGGTTGATTTTCATAATGAACCTCCATACAACTAACCGTTAAAATTGTAAAAAGTTTTCAACTGGCAGAACAAATATGGTTGCACCGCCTACTTGAATTTCCACTGGATAAGGTACATAGGATTCGGCATTGCCACCCATCGGTGAAACAGGTGACACTAACTGGGATCGTGATTGACAATTCTGTTTAATAATCTGAATGGCTTGGTCAACACGTGCATCCTCTGTGCCAATCATAAAGGTTGTATTTCCTGATTTTAAAAACCCACCAGTACTGGCAAGCTTGGTTGTCCCGAAATTATTTTCTACTAATTCATTCAGCAGCCGATGACTATCCTTGTCTTGAACGACAGCAATGATCATTTTCATTCTCATCATCCTCCGGTTACTCTGAATTTTCTTAACTCTACTATCTCTATTATAGCAATTAGTCTTTGCTTGGAATAGTGTACGGTTGAATAATATGGAAATCCAAGTGCTTACTGTCCTGTTTTTTCTAAAAACGTAAGTAAGCGGGCTTTTGTTTCCTCAAAAACTTCCTCAATTGTCCGACCCGCATCCACGATAATGAACCGGTCTTTCCATCTATTTATAATTAGCTGATACCCCTCACATACTCTTTTATGAAAATCCATGGCTTCCAGGTCTAGTCGGTTCACTTCCCGGTCCCCGTTGGACTGAATACGTCTCAAACCTTCTTCTGGATCGATATCAAAAAAGAACGTAGCATCCGGCATCATATCTCCAATTGCGAATTTATTGATATTGTACACTTCTTCTATATCTAAGCCCCTAGCATACCCTTGATAAGCCAGCGAACTATCTATAAAACGGTCACACAGAACGATGCCTCCTCGCTCTAGCTCCGGAATGACTATCTCCACTAAATGCTGACGCCTTGCAGCTGCGTATAATAAAGCTTCGGTTCTTGGGTCCATAGCTGTATTGGCTTTATTCAGGATAACCTCCCTAATTTGCTCGGAAATGGGAACGCCTCCTGGTTCTCGTGTTAATAGGACTTGGTAACCTTCTTCTTGAAGAGCCTTACCGAGCATTTGGATAATTGTTGTTTTCCCAGCTCCTTCAGGTCCTTCCATTGTTATAAAAATACCACGGTTCATCGGTGTACCTCCAAGGTTCTTTGTTTGTAGTATATCATTTTAACCAACCTGACCGCTTTCATAAACGATTAGCTCTCCGTTTGAAAGGGAGGAACCGCCATGAAATCTAGATCCCAGTTCAAGCAGTCTTTTTAAGTTGATTATGTGCTTCGAGGTAATCATTTCCCCGGACATAATTAAAGGGATTCCTGGCGGATAAGGGATGACCATCTCAGCGGATACCTCTCCAACTGCTTGACTTAATACTACGGATCTCGATTCCCTTTGACCCATTACAGAATATGGTAGTGCCAGGCTCGTCATTGAATTCTCAGCCAGCCAGCTCACTGCTCGATTAGCCTTACTTCTTCCAGTGTTTTCTTTAGTTACATTTTTTATTTTTTGAACAATTTCATGAAAAGGAAAATAGTGATTTTTCTTTAATAATGGCAATATCATTAACAAATTAAAGGGATCAGCCAGTTCTGAATAAATCCCCTCTGCTTCACACAACTGCTGTAACTCAAACCCACTTAAACCCTTTGTTGATTGAATGACTACTTTTAAAGGGTCTGCTGACGTTCCCGGTGGTGCTTCTAACACCCGTACCGATTGGAGACCTGCTAATTCCCTTCTGAAATCTGATATCCTTTTAATAAGGCAGTTTTGATCTTCTAATGTAAAAGAGGCTAAATAAGCCCTGGCTAAGTCGAGCGATCCCATAATCGGATAAGATGGACTGCTTGATTGGAGCATTTGCAAATAGAATGACACCTTATCTATATCTAATAAGGTTGTATTAATATGGAGATAGGAACCCATCGTCATTGCCGGTAGTGTTTTATGAGCAGAGTGAACAACAGCGTCTGCCCCAGCTAAAATTGCTGTTCTAGGAAAGGGACCTCCTAACTGAAAGTGAGCGCCATGTGCCTCATCTACCAGCACTGGAATTCCTCTTTGGTGTGCACGCCTCACGATTTCCGAAAGATCTTCACCAAGACCATAATAATTTGGATACGTTACAATGATAGCTTTTACATCTGAATGAACTTCCAGTGCTGCTTCAATTAGTTCCGTTCTGACACCACCTGCAACCCCCCATTCATCATAAAAAGTCGGTTGTAAAAAAACTGGTTGTACCTTCGCTAACATCAGTCCATGTAAAATTGATTTATGACAGTTCCTTTGGACAAGCACCTTATCTCCTTCCTGGCAGGTAGCAAGGATCATCGCAAGGTTCCCAACAGTTGAACCATTGACTAGAAAATAACTCTTCTGTACACCATATAAATCAGCGAGCAGTTCCTCAGACCTCAAAATTGCACCTTCAGGGGCATGCAAGTCATCTAAGCCGCTTAGTTCCGTAGCGTCTATTCCCAGTAAGGAGTTATATAATTCTTGGCCTTTATTACTAAACACCCATCCATTTTTATGCCCTGGGACATGCAGAGATATTGGATTCTTTTTATTAAATGCACCCATTGCATCGAACAATGGAGTCTGTAATTGATTCATTTCTCTCTCTTCCCTCAAATCATAGTATTTTTTCATTTTATCAAAAAAGTTCGATTTAATCTCTTATTGAGACGGGCTGGATATCAATTATGTAGGACTACGCTCCGTATATTTGTAATTCTGAAACAAGCACTTGATGGATATGCAACCATTCTTCTAAAGTAAAAAAAGAGCCAGCTAATAAAGAAACACTCCATTTCTTTATTCTCTAACTCTTCAACTTTCTATAAACTACTATTTCTTAAGAACAAATTTCGGGATTGGTGATTTTTCTTAATTGTTTTAAGTAATATTTATACCTAGGATCGTTTGTATCCGTCCCAATCATATCCCTTTCGCATTCCTCACAAATAAAAGTGGTATATAAGTGTATCCCCATACCTTTTATTTGTTCACAAACCACGCACGATTCCCCTGCCGTTGTTTTGGTTGTTGTTGTCCCCAACATCTCCACCTCCATACCTGCATTCTCCCCAAAAACCATAGTTCACATACATAACTTAAATAGTTTAAGAGAACCGGGGCTCCTTTTAACAATGTATGATGAAGGTTTTCAATACGTGTATGTCTCTATAAAAGTTTCCATAATTGATGAACACTTCGTCATTAATGACTTGTTTTTCATTAAACAAAAAAGACCAGCCGGAATGGCTGATCTTTTCAAAATGGCTTGGCGGCGTCCTACTCTCACAGGGGGAAACCCCCAACTACCATCGGCGCTGAAGAGCTTAACTGCCGTGTT
>NZ_JBNNTG010000034.1:0-47754 GCF_050278525.1 Peribacillus sp. NPDC096540
CGCTAGAAAGAAAAACACAAACCTTATCGACGGGTGAATTTCAATGTGTCCATTTAGTTTCTGAGCTGTTTGCGAACACAAGAAACCCACATACGATACCCAATGTAGTACCATACCCACGCTCTAGTGGCTCTACGACGAATTTACCGAATTTGGCATCGTCGTTGATTTCAACCGTTTCGATTTTTGGTTTTTCTATTTCGATCATCAATAAACCCTCCTTCAAAACGTCAAAACCCCGGTAAGTAAACATGTCACTTAAACCGAAATTCCCCATGTATACGTTCCCGCTGTGCGCAACAACTGAAAATTAATCCTCTGTAAGAACGCAAACTCAGTATTATATCCCATTATTGACAGGAATACAAAATCTATACAGAAAAATTAAACACGGCGACGTTTTGGTGGACGGCATCCGTTATGTGGAACTGGAGTTACATCTTTAATTGCAGTTACTTCTAGGCCAGCAGCTTGAAGTGCACGAATAGCAGCTTCACGTCCAGCACCTGGTCCTTTAACTGTAACTTCAAGAGTTTTCATACCATGTTCAATTGATGTTTTAGCAGCTGTTTCAGCAGCCATTTGTGCAGCGAATGGCGTAGATTTACGAGATCCACGGAATCCTAAAGCTCCAGCACTTGACCATGAAATAGCATTACCATGAGAGTCAGTGATCGTAACGATTGTGTTATTGAATGTTGAACGAATATGTGCAATACCAGTTTCTATATTCTTTTTCACACGACGTTTACGTGTATTAGTTTTACGTGCCATGAAAAGTAACCTCCTTTACTAATTATTTTTTCTTGTTAGCTACAGTACGACGAGGTCCTTTACGCGTACGAGCATTATTTTTTGTATTTTGTCCACGAACAGGAAGTCCACGACGGTGACGTAAACCACGGTAAGAACCGATTTCCATTAGACGTTTAATGTTAAGGGAAATTTCACGACGAAGGTCGCCTTCTACTTTTAACTTGTCAATGATATCACGAATTTTATTCAATTCGTCTTCCGTTAAGTCACGAACGCGAGTTTCTTCAGAAACACCTGCTTCTGCAAGAACTTTAATCGCTGTTTGTTTTCCAATACCATATATATATGTTAATGAGATAACAATACGTTTGTCACGGGGAATATCTACTCCAGCAATACGTGCCATGCTTGAGTGCACCTCCTTCTATTTAGCCTTGTTTTTGTTTATGTTTAGGGTTTTCGCAAATAACCATAACTTTACCTTTTCTGCGGATAACTTTACACTTTTCGCAGATTGGTTTGACTGATGGTCTGACTTTCATTGCTATCTAACCTCCTTATACAGATCGGAGCGTAACCGGATTATTTAAACCGGTATGTGATTCTGCCGCGAGTTAGATCATACGGGGAAAGCTCAACCGTAACTTTATCTCCAGGCAAAATGCGAATAAAGTGCATACGAATTTTACCGGATACATGAGCTAAAACAGTATGACCATTTTCTAATTCTACCTTAAACATTGCATTTGGCAAAGTCTCTTGTACTGTGCCTTCTACTTCAATTACATCATCTTTCGCCATTAAAGTGATTCTCCCTTCTCTATGCGTGAACCTATTAAAGGTACACATCTTTCCGTCAACATTACTACAGTCCAATTATCCTCATAAGTCTTACAATTCTGCATCAAGTATTCACCATTTTGTAGAACCAGGCTTTAACTGAGGACCTTTATCAGTTGGACCGAAATGAGGATTTTATGGGTCCTCATGTAAGTCTTGACCGATTCCGTGACCGACATACTCTCGAAATAGAGAAGCAATTAGTCTCGACATAGGTTTGAATAGCATGGGAGATGTTTGAAAGGCGCACGCCTGACATAGCTTCTTTCAACCCTCTATATCACGACTCTTTAGGAATCCCAATAGAGTCACTGCATTTCTTCATCAATTTTGCCGACCGGATATGTCCATGAAGATCACTTAGAAAGTAATCGCCCAATTCAGGGAATACCAAGTACAAGAACCTGATTAATAAATGTGCGAATGCTCTCGCGAAATCCATTATACCCTTTGTATTAAAGGAATGCACCAAGTTTAACTAGTAAGTTGTAAAAATGGTTTGAATTTCATAAATCAATACGAATGATTAATTTTGCAAAGCACCAAGTAACACATCAATATCTTCAAATACCTTATTAATATCTTGCTGTCCGTTAATGTTGACCAAGTATCCTTTTTCTCCGTAGAAATCAAGAAGTGGTTTGGTTTGTTTCAAATTCACATCTAAGCGATTTTGAACCGTTTCTTCATTATCATCAGCACGTTGATATAATTCTCCGCCACAGCGGTCGCATACATCATCTTTAGCAGGAGGATTGAAAACAAGATGATATGTCGCACCACATGATTTGCAAATACGACGTCCTGTCAATCTTTCCATTAAGATGCTTTTATCAACATCGATATTAATGACAAAATTCATTTTTCGATCTAAATCAGTAAGAATGCTTTCAAGTGCCTCTGCTTGTGCCACAGTACGTGGAAATCCATCAAGCAAAAATCCTTTAAGGCAGTCTTCCTTGCTTAAACGTTCACGTACAATGCCAATGGTAACTTCATCAGGTACCAATTCGCCTTTATCCATGAATGATTTTGCCTTTAGACCTAATTCTGTTCCATCTTTGATAGCTGTTCGGAACATATCTCCAGTAGAAATATGAGGGATATTATATTTTTCTACGATTTGTTCAGCTTGAGTGCCCTTACCAGCACCAGGCAGACCCATTAACACTAGATTCAATTTTCTTCCCCCTCAAACTCTATAATGGGTAAAGGGAACATGTTGTTCCCAAAACTCATTACTTTATAAAACCTTTATAGTGTCTCTTCACAAGTTGTGACTCTAGCTGCTTCATCGTATCAAGGGCAACCCCTACAACGATTAGCAAACTAGTACCACCAATCTGTGCAGATTGAGGTAATTCAGCAATCTTAATGAAAAATACCGGTAAAACGGCGATGATGGCTAAGAATATAGAGCCTACAAACGTCAAACGGTATAAAACACGTGTTAAATATTCTTGTGTACTCTTACCTGGACGAATCCCCGGCACATAGCCACCTTGCTTTTTCAAATTCTCAGCCATTTGTTCAGGATTAACCTGAATGAATGCATAAAAATACGCAAAAGCAATGATAAGAGCGACATATATAACCATTCCAATAGGATGGGTATATGTTAGGTTTTCTGTAATCCAGCTAGTCACGCTGTTCTTTCCAAAGAAAGAAGCGATTGTAGTTGGAGTGATCAGAAATGCCATTGCAAAGATTACCGGAATAACCCCTGCAGCATTTACTTTCAATGGTAAATGTGTGGACTCGCCACCCATTTGTGTACGACCTACCGCAGCACGTTTGGCATACTGAATAGGAATTTTACGTAATGCCTGCTGAATAAAAATTACAGCAACCACGATTGCTAATACTGCTAAAACAATAAGGATAATAGTTATAATTCGTAAAAATAACTGATCTCCAGCATTTTCAAACTGTTGTGCGTAGATCTGGTTTGCCGTAGTTGGCAAACTAGACACGATACCAGCAAAGATTATGATAGAAATTCCATTACCCACACCTTTAGCAGTGATCAGCTCTCCTAACCACAAAAGAAAAGCTGTTCCTGCCGTTAAGACAGTCGCAATAAGCAAGTATGTTGTAATTCCAGGATTTTCAATCAACTGGCCACCTGACATATTATTGAACCCATAAGACATACCCAAAGCTTGGATAAACCCGAGTATAATAGTGAAGTAACGCGTGAATTGAGCTAATTTACGGCGCCCTGCTTCTCCTTGTTTAGACCATTCAGTGAACTTTGGTACAACATCCATCTGTAATAGTTGAACGATGATAGATGCCGTGATATACGGCATAATACCCATCGCTAGAATAGAGAAGTTTTTAAGTGCTCCGCCGCCAAAGGTATTTAAAAGACCTATGACGCTTAGCTGGTCCTGTGCAGCGAGAAAATCGGCATTCACATTCGGCACAGGAATAAATGTACCGATGCGATAGACGATTAACATTAGAAGGGTAAAAATAATCTTATTCCTTATTTCACCCACGCGCATAAAATTGGAGATCGTGCGAAACATTAGATCACCTCTGTATTACCGCCAGCAGCTTCGATAGCTTCTTTAGCAGTAGAAGAGAATTTGTGAGCTTTAACAGTAAGCTTTTTCTCAATGCTTCCTTTTGCAAGAATTTTAATTCCTGCTTTTTCTTTACTTACAATACCAGTCTCAAGTAATAGAGCTGGTGTTACTTCAGTACCGTCTTCGAAAAGATTTAACGTATCAAGATTCACGATAGCATAGTCTTTACGGTTAATGTTGGTAAATCCACGTTTAGGTAAACGTCTGAATAGAGGAGTTTGTCCCCCTTCAAATCCAAGGCGTACACCGCCGCCGGAACGAGCGTTTTGTCCTTTGTGTCCTTTACCTGCTGTTTTACCGTTACCAGATCCAATACCGCGACCTTTACGTTTACGTTCTTTACGAGAACCTTCTGCAGCTTTTAACTCATGAAGTTTCATGTTGGCACCTCCTTGTTAAGTTAAAAATTATTTTATTGTTCTTTTACAGTAACAAGATGAGCAACTTTGGTAATCATACCGCGAATCGCAGGGTTATCATCATGAACAACCGTTTGATGCATTTTACGTAAACCCAAAGTGTTAACTGTAACACGTTGATCTTCAGGACGACCAATCAAGCTGCGAGTGAGGGTAATTTCTAATTTATTAGCCATAATTTGATTTCCCTCCTTATCCTAACAGTTCTTGTACTGATTTTCCACGTAACTTAGCTACGTCTTCAGCACGTTTCAATTGCTTCAATCCTTCGATTGTTGCGCGAACCATATTAATAGGTGTGTTAGTACCTAATGATTTAGACAAGATATCACTAACTCCGCCTAATTCAAGTACCGCACGAACAGGACCACCAGCAATTACTCCTGTACCTTCAGAAGCTGGTTTCAATAGAATGTGACCTGCGCCATAGCGTCCGTTCACAAGGTGAGGAATTGTAGTTCCAACCATTGGTACAGTAATTAGATTTTTCTTAGCGTCCTCAATAGCTTTACGGATTGCATCCGGAACTTCTTGAGCTTTACCAGTACCAAATCCAACATGACCGTTTTTATCACCTACAACTACTAGTGCAGTGAAACGGAAACGACGTCCGCCTTTAACAACTTTAGCTACACGATTTACTGTAACTACGCGTTCTTCAAGTTCTAATTTATTAGGATCAATGCTACGCATCTGTATATGTCCCTCCTTATCCATTAAAATTCTAAGCCGTTTTCACGAGCAGCGTCAGCTAATGCTTTAACACGACCATGGAAGAGGTAACCACCGCGGTCAAACACCACAGCTTTGAAACCTTTTTCAACAGCACGTTTCGCAATAAGTTCGCCAACTTTTTGAGCTGCTTCAGCATTGCTACTAGCTTCGATACCGATCTCTTTATCAAGAGTTGAAGCACTTGCTAATGTTACGCCTTTTGCATCGTCAATTAATTGTGCGTAAATGTGTTTGTTTGAACGAAACACATTTAAACGAGGACGAGCTTCTGTTCCAGAAAGTTTTGCACGAACACGTGCATGTCTTTTCTGACGAGTAGCATTTTTATCAAGCTTCGTAATCATTTACGTCACTCCTTTCGTTTACTTATGCGGCATTACTTACCAGTTTTACCTTCTTTACGACGAACGAATTCGCCTTCGTAACGAATACCTTTACCTTTATACGGTTCAGGTGGGCGAACATCACGGATATTAGCTGCAAGAGCTCCTACACGTTCTTTGCTAGCACCTTTAATAATTACTTTTGTATTAGAAGGAACTTCGACTTCAACACCAGCTTCTGGTTCTATTTCTACAGGGTGAGAATATCCTACGTTAAGGATAAGCTTAGTACCTTGCTTTTGCGCACGGTACCCAACCCCAATAAGTTCAAGTGATTTTACAAATCCTTTTGATACACCTTCAACCATGTTAGAGATAAGTGCGCGAGTAGTACCGTGTAAAGAACGGTGAGTCTTCTCGTCAGACGGGCGTGTAACAGTTACCACGCTCTCTTCAACAACGATTGTAAGATCAGGACTAAATGATCTAGATAATTCACCTTTAGGTCCTTTAACAGTTACTTCACTTCCGTTAACAGTAACTGTTACACCTGCAGGGATTTCAATAGGTTTTTTACCTATACGAGACATATTGTGCACCTCCATTCTTGTGAAAATGTATTACCAAACGTATGCTAAAACTTCTCCGCCAACTTGTTTAGAGCGAGCTTCCTTGTCAGTTAAAACTCCGTGAGAAGTAGAAACAACTGCGATACCTAAACCGTTTAAAACGCGTGGTACTTCTCCAGTTTTTGCATATACACGCAAACCAGGTTTGCTGATACGTTTTAGACCAGTGATAACACGTTCGTTGTTTGCACCGTATTTTAAGAAGATACGGATGATACCTTGTTTGTTGTCTTCGATTAATTCAAAGTCACGTACGAAGCCTTCACGCTTTAAGATCTCAGCAATTTCTTTCTTGATCTTTGAAGCAGGAACTTCTAGTTTTTCGTGACGAACCATATTCGCATTACGGATGCGAGTAAGCATATCTGCAATAGGATCTGTCATGACCATTATATTTTACCTCCTTCCCAAACTCGGGTTTTACCAGCTAGCTTTTTTAACGCCAGGAATTTGTCCTTTATATGCAAGTTCGCGGAAACAAATACGACAAAGTTTAAATTTACGTAATACAGAATGTGGACGTCCGCAACGTTCGCAACGTGTATATTCTTGTACTTTAAACTTTTGTTCGCGTTTTTGCTTTACGATCATAGACTTTTTAGCCACGATTTCGCCTCCCTTTATTTAGAGATTACTTTTGGAACGGCATTCCAACTTGAGTAAGTAGTTCACGAGCTTCTTCGTCAGTGTTGGCAGTCGTTACGATAACGATATCCATACCACGAACTTTGCTCACTTTATCGTAATCAATCTCAGGGAAGATAAGTTGTTCTTTAACACCTAATGTATAGTTCCCACGTCCGTCAAAAGATTTCTTTGAAACGCCGCGGAAATCACGTACACGTGGTAAAGATACTGATACTAGCTTATCAAGGAATTGATACATACGTTCTCCACGTAATGTAACTTTCGCTCCGATAGGCATACCTTCACGCAAACGGAAGCCTGCGATTGATTTTTTAGCTTTTGTTACAACTGGTTTTTGACCAGTGATTAGTGTAAGTTCTTCAACAGCTGTATCTAAAGCTTTTGAGTTAGATACCGCGTCACCAACACCCATATTAATAACGATTTTTTCAATGTTTGGTACTTGCATTACTGATTGATAGTTGAATTTACCCATCAATGATGGTGTAATTTCACTTTTGAATTTTTCTTTAAGGCGGCTCATTGCTTAGTGTACCTCCCTTCATTTATGACTTATTTATCTAAAGTTTCACCTGATATTTTAGCTACGCGTACTTTTTTACCATTTTCAATCTTATATCCAACACGAGTCGGTTTACCTGATTTTGGATCAAGTGGCATTACATTGGATACGTGAATAGCAGCTTCTCTGCTAATAATTCCACCTTGTGGATTAATTTGAGATGGCTTGGAATGCTTTTTCACGATGTTAATTCCTTCAACAAGCACACGATTTTGTTTCGGATATGCTTCAAGAATTGTTCCTTGTTTGCCTTTGTCCTTACCAGAGATGACTACGACTTTGTCACCTTTTTTAACATGCATTAGCTTGGCACCTCCTTGAAAGGCTTTATACAAATTTTACATATTATAGAACTTCTGGAGCTAGAGAAACGATCTTCATGAAACTATTGTTACGTAATTCACGAGCAACAGGTCCAAAAATACGAGTTCCACGTGGGCTCTTATCGTCACGGATAATTACACATGCGTTTTCATCAAAACGAATGTAAGAACCGTCAGGACGACGCATACCACGTTTTGTACGGACAACAACAGCCTTAACGACTTCACCTTTTTTAACAACGCCTCCTGGTGTTGCCTGTTTAACTGTACAAACGATAACATCACCGATGTTAGCATATTTACGGCCAGAACCACCAAGGACTTTAATTGTTAGTACTTCACGAGCACCTGAATTGTCAGCGACTTTTAAACGAGATTCTTGTTGAATCATGTACGGTACCTCCCTTCGGAATTAGCTTAATCCGAACTATATTAAATAATTACTGCTTTTTCTACTACTTCTACAAGACGGAAGCGTTTTGTAGCTGAAAGTGGACGAGTTTCCATAATACGTACTACGTCGCCAGCTTTCGCTTCATTTAGCTCGTCATGAGCTTTTAACTTTTTAGAGTATTTCACGCGTTTACCGTATAAAGAATGCTTTTTATAGGTTTCTACAACAACTGTTACTGTTTTATCCATTTTATCGGATACTACGCGGCCAGTGTAGACTTTGCGTTGGTTGCGTTCGCTCATTCTGCAAACCTCCATTCATTATCGATTAGTGACACCGATTTCTCTTTGACGAACAACTGTTTTCATACGAGCAATCGATTTGCGAACTTCACGGATGCGAGCTGTATTTTCAAGTTGTCCAGTAGCTAACTGGAAACGAAGATTAAATAGTTCTTCTTTAAGAGATTTTAGTTTTTGTTCAATTTCAGCAGTGGTTAGATCTTTGATTTCATTAGCTTTCATTTGTTTCACCACCAATTTCCTCTCTTTTTACAAACTTACATTTGATTGGAAGTTTGTGTGCTGCAAGGCGCAATGCTTCTCTTGCCACCTCTTCAGATACACCAGAGATTTCAAACAATACTTTGCCCGGTTTAACTACTGCTACCCAACCTTCAGGAGCACCTTTACCGGAACCCATCCGTACTTCAAGCGGTTTTGCAGTGTAAGGTTTGCTTGGGAAAATTTTGATCCAAACTTTTCCTCCACGTTTCATGTAACGAGTCATCGCAATACGAGCTGCCTCGATTTGACGGTTAGTGATCCAAGAAGCTTCTTGAGCTTGAAGTCCAAATTCTCCAAAATGAACTTCAGTGCCGCCCTTAGCCATCCCTCTCATCTTACCGCGATGTTCACGACGGTATTTTACGCGTTTTGGCAATAACATATTATTTTCCTCCTTCCTCAGATTTCTTCTTAGTAGGAAGAACTTCTCCACGGTAGATCCAAACTTTCACGCCTAGCTTACCGTAAGTAGTATCTGCTTCAGCATGAGCATAGTCTATGTCAGCACGAAGTGTGTGAAGTGGAACTGTTCCTTCGCTGTAATGTTCAGCACGAGCAATATCAGCACCGCCAAGACGACCAGAAACTTGTGTTTTGATTCCTTTTGCGCCAGAACGCATAGTGCGTTGAATAGCTTGTTTTTGAGCACGACGGAATGAAACACGGTTTTCTAATTGACGAGCGATGTTTTCAGCAACCAATTTTGCGTCAAGATCTGCTCTTTTAATTTCAATGATATTAATATGAACTCTTTTGCCAGTTAGCTGGTTCAAAGCTTTACGTAGTGCTTCAACTTCAGTACCGCCCTTACCGATAACCATTCCTGGTTTAGCAGTGTGAACTGATACATTGATGCGGTTAGCAGCACGTTCGATTTCAACCTTGGATACAGAAGCATCATTTAAGCGTTTCGCAATATATTCACGAACTTTAATGTCTTCATGCAAAAGAGTAGCGTAGTCTTTATCAGCGTACCATTTGGATTCCCAATCACGGATGATCCCGATACGCATACCGATAGGATTTACCTTTTGACCCACAGATTACCCCTCCTTCTTTTCTGATACAACGATTGTAATATGACTAGTACGTTTGTTTATTGCACTCGCACGACCTTGAGCGCGAGGACGGAAACGTTTTAATGTTGGTCCTTCGTTAACGTATGCCTCTGAAACGACTAGGTTATTAATATCCATTTCGTAGTTATGTTCTGCATTTGCGATAGCAGATTTCAGAATTTTTTCTACGACTGGAGAAGCAGATTTTGGTGTTAAGCGAAGAATCGCTACTGCTTCACCTACTTGTTTTCCTCGAATTAAATCTGCGACTAAACGCACTTTACGAGGAGCAATACGAACTGTTCTAGCGACAGCTTTTGCTTGCATGAGATGCCCTCCTCTCATTAACGTCTTGTTTTCTTGTCATCACTTGCGTGACCTTTATAAGTGCGTGTAGGCGCGAATTCGCCTAGTTTGTGACCTACCATATCTTCTGTTACATAAACCGGCACATGTTTACGACCATCATAAACAGCGATTGTATGTCCGATGAATTGCGGGAAGATTGTTGAGCGACGAGACCAAGTTTTTACTACCTGTTTCTTGTCAGCTTCATTTAATTTTTCAACTTTTACCAATAAATGATCATCAACAAAAGGCCCTTTTTTTAAGCTACGACCCATGCGAGTACCTCCCTTCGTGACTGTTCTACGGTTCTATATATGAACCGTAGGTCAATCCCGTTATTTTTTACGACGACGTACGATAAATTTATCGGATTTATTTTTCTTCTTACGAGTTTTGAATCCAAGAGTTGGTTTACCCCATGGAGACATTGGTGATTTACGTCCGATTGGAGATTTACCTTCACCACCACCGTGTGGGTGATCATTCGGGTTCATTACTGATCCACGAACAGTTGGGCGTTTACCTAACCAACGATTACGACCAGCTTTACCAATGTTGATAAGTTCATGTTGTTCGTTACCAACTTGACCGATTGTAGCACGGCAAGTAGCAAGAATCATACGAACCTCACCTGAGTTTAAACGTACAAGTACATAACGACCTTCTTTACCAAGTACTTGAGCAGATGTTCCTGCTGAACGGACTAATTGTCCACCTTTTCCTGGTTTAAGTTCGATGTTATGAATTACTGTACCAACTGGGATGTTAATAAGAGGAAGAGCGTTACCCACTTTAATGTCAGCTTCTGGACCTGACATGATTTCCAAACCTACTTCTAGGTTTTTCGGAGCTAGGATATAACGTTTTTCTCCATCAACGTAATTAATTAATGCAATGTTTGCAGAACGATTTGGATCGTACTCAATAGTAGCAACGCGTCCAGGTATACCATCTTTATTCCGTTTGAAATCGATGATACGGTATTGACGCTTGTGGCCGCCACCTTGATGACGAACTGTTAACTTACCTTGGTTATTACGGCCGCCTTTGCTGTGTAAAGGAGCAAGTAATGATTTTTCCGGTTTGTCTGTAGTAATCTCAGCAAAATCGGAAGTTGTCATATTACGTCGACCGTTAGAGGTAGGTTTATACTTCTTAATCGCCATTTGTATTTCCCTCCTTCTCTAATGAATTAAGCCTCGAATAGCTCGATTTCTTTGCTGTCAGCAGTTAATTTAACAATAGCTTTACGGCGCTTGTTAGTATAGCCTGCATGTTTGCCCATACGTTTAAATTTACCTTTGTAGTTCATGATGTTTACTTTCTCAACTTTAACGCCGAAAATTTCTTGAACAGCATCTTTAACTTGAGTTTTGTTAGCTCTAACATCAACTTCAAAAGTATATTTTTTCTCAGCCATTATGTCTGAAGAGCGTTCAGTGATTACGGGGCGCTTAATGATATCGCGTGCATCCATTATGCAAGCACCTCCTCTACTTTTTCGACAGCTGATTTAGTCAAGATCAATTTGTTGTGTGAAACAACATCAAGAACATTAAGACCAACAGCTTCCACTACAGTAACACCAGGGATGTTACGTGCAGAAAGAGCAACTTTCTCATCTAAACCGTCAGTAACGACTAACGTTTTAGTATCAACAGAAAGGTTTTTAAGTACTGCTACAAATTCTTTTGTTTTTGGAGCTTCGAAAGACAAGCTTTCAAGTACCAAAATGTTCTCTTCCAATGCCTTTGCAGACAATGCAGATTTAATAGCTAAACGACGTACCTTTTTAGGTAGCTTGTAAGCGTAAGATCTTGGAGTTGGTCCAAAAACAACGCCACCGCCACGCCATTGTGGAGAACGGATAGAACCTTGACGCGCACGTCCAGTTCCTTTTTGTTTCCAAGGTTTACGTCCACCGCCTGCAACTTCAGAACGGTTTTTAACTTTATGAGTTCCTTGACGTAAGGAAGCTCGTTGCATAATGATTGCTTCAAATAATACATGATTATTAGGTTCGATACCAAAGATGGATTCATTTAGTTCGATGTCGCCAACTTGTGAACCTGTTTGGTTGAACAATGTAACTTTTGGCATTCTATTGCTCCTCCTTTCTCAGAAATTACTTTGCTTTAACAGCGGATTTAACTTTGATCAACGCTTTTCTAGCACCAGGTACATTACCCTTGATCAATAGTAGGTTACGTTCAACATCAACTTTAACGATAGCTAAGTTTTGAACAGTAATTTGTTCTCCACCCATACGTCCTGGTAATAATTTACCTTTGAATACGCGGTTTGGAGCTACAGGACCCATTGAACCTGGGCGGCGGTGGTAACGAGAACCGTGAGACATTGGTCCGCGAGATTGTCCATGACGTTTGATAGAGCCTTGGAAACCTTTACCTTTTGAAATTCCTGATACATCTACTAAATCGCCTTCAGCGAAAATACTAACATTGACTTCTTGACCGATCTCATATTCAGTAAGATCCGTTCCGCGGAATTCGCGAATGAAGCGCTTAGGAGTAGTATTTGCTTTTTCAACATGTCCCTTTTCAGGTTTGTTAGAAAGCTTTTCACGTTTGTTTTCAAAACCAACTTGAACTGCTTCATAGCCATCAGTTTCAACAGTTTTCTTTTGAAGAACCACGTTATTAGCAGCTTCGATAACTGTTACCGGGATAAGTTCACCGTTTTCAGCAAAAACTTGAGTCATACCGATTTTTCTTCCTAAGATTCCTTTGGTCATAAGTCACACCTCCTAGAGTAATTGTTCATATTTATATGAATTATAATTTGATTTCAATGTCAACGCCTGATGGTAAATCTAAACGCATCAATGAATCAACTGTTTGTGGAGTTGGATTAACGATGTCGATTAGACGTTTATGCGTACGCATTTCGAATTGTTCACGAGAATCTTTGTATTTATGAACCGCACGTAAGATCGTGTATACCGATCTTTCAGTAGGTAATGGAATTGGACCAGATACAGCCGCACCAGAACGTTTTGCAGTTTCAACAATTTTCTCAGCAGATTGATCAAGAATTCTGTGATCATATGCTTTTAAACGGATACGAATTTTTTGTTTTGCCATAATTTTCCCTCCTTTTCGCCTATTTTGAAATAGACCTTCTCAATGGAAATTTCCCACACACTCGCCATGGCAAAGCGGCCGGGTGTGTCAGCAACCTTCCATATCATCGCAGTCAAAGACCAACATTGTCTATTATACATAAAGCACAAGTAGAATGCAAGTTAAACTTAGACTTTTCTTGTGCAACACACTTTTATTATTATACATACTATCACAAGTATTTACAAGTACATTCTACATCGTCTTTCATATCCATTTTCTTCTTTTGAGAAATCATTATAATTCTTATTAAAATTCAACTACCTTTTAACCAATCTATAGAAGAAAACATATAAAAATTCTATACTAAATAAAAAAAAGCAGATGGCGTCCCATCTGCTTCTCCCGGAAGGCGTCCCTTCCAATATTGTTTTATGAATCAATTATTCTTGGATTGTAGCAACTACGCCAGCGCCTACAGTACGTCCACCCTCACGGATAGAGAATTTAGTACCTTCTTCGATAGCGATTGGAGCGATAAGTTCTACAGTCATTTCGATGTTGTCTCCAGGCATAACCATTTCTACGCCTTCAGGAAGGTTACAAATACCAGTTACGTCAGTTGTACGGAAGTAGAACTGAGGACGGTAGTTTGTAAAGAATGGAGTATGACGTCCACCTTCTTCTTTAGAAAGAACATAAACTTCAGCTTTGAACTTTGTGTGTGGAGTAATTGTACCTGGTTTAGCAAGTACTTGTCCACGTTGGATATCTTCACGGGATACACCACGAAGTAGTGCACCGATGTTGTCACCAGCTTCAGCATAGTCAAGAAGTTTACGGAACATTTCAACACCAGTTACTGTTGTTGGTTTAGACTCTTCGTTGAAACCGATGATGTCAACAACGTCACCGACTTTAACTTGTCCACGCTCAACACGGCCAGTAGCAACTGTTCCACGACCAGTGATTGAGAATACATCCTCAACTGGCATCATGAATGGTTTTTCAGTGTCACGAGTAGGTTCTGGGATATACTCGTCAACAGCTGTCATTAATTCATGAATTTTTTCTTCCCATTCAGCGTCTCCTTGAAGAGCTTTTAGAGCAGATCCTTTGATAACTGGAATGTCATCGCCAGGGAATTCATATTCAGAAAGAAGGTCACGAATTTCCATTTCTACTAATTCAAGAAGTTCTTCGTCATCAACCATGTCGCATTTGTTCATGAATACTACTAGGTATGGTACACCTACTTGACGAGAAAGAAGGATGTGCTCACGAGTTTGTGGCATTGGGCCATCAGCAGCAGATACTACTAGGATCCCGCCGTCCATTTGTGCAGCACCTGTGATCATGTTTTTAACATAGTCAGCATGTCCTGGGCAGTCAACGTGTGCATAGTGACGAGTAGCTGTTTCGTACTCAACGTGTGCAGTAGAGATTGTGATACCACGTTCTCTTTCTTCTGGAGCACCATCAATTTGGTCATAAGCGCGAGCTTCTGCTCCACCTGATTTAGCAAGTACAGTTGTGATTGCAGCAGTTAGAGTTGTTTTACCATGGTCGACGTGACCAATTGTTCCAACGTTAACGTGCGGTTTTGAACGATCAAATTTAGCTTTTCCCATTAGGAATTCCTCCTTAAAATTATAAATAATAGATTAAGTATATAGGGTTGTGAAGGAAGACTAATTCTTCCATCACAACTTACATAAGATAGTTATACTTTAATAAGAGATGAAAATCAATTATTCACCTTTATTTTTTTTGATGATTTCTTCAGAAATGCTCTTAGGTACTTCTTCATAATGATCGAAGTGCATAGAGAATGTTCCGCGTCCTTGTGTGTTAGAACGTAGAGATGTAGCATATCCGAACATTTCAGATAGTGGAACCATCGCTTTAACCATTTGTGTGTTACCGCGAGCTTCCATACCTTCTACACGACCACGACGAGATGTGATATCTCCCATGATGTCGCCTAGGTAATCTTCAGGAATTACAACTTCTACTTTCATAATTGGTTCAAGGATAACAGGTTTACATTTAGAAGCAGCATTTTTAAGTGCCATAGATGCTGCAATTTTAAATGCCATTTCATTGGAGTCAACGTCATGGTAAGAACCGTCAAATAATTTTGCTTTGATGTCAACTAGCGGGTAACCAGCAAGTACACCACGGTCAAGTGAATCAACTAATCCAGCTTGTACAGCAGGGATGTATTCACGTGGTACTACACCACCGACAATAGCATTTTCAAATTCGAATCCTTTACCTTCTTCGTTTGGACCAAATTCAATCCATACGTGTCCGAATTGTCCACGACCACCTGATTGGCGAACGAATTTACCTTCGACTTTAGCTGAACCACGGAAAGTTTCACGGTATGCTACTTGAGGAGCACCAACGTTAGCTTCCACTCTAAATTCACGGCGCATACGGTCAACAAGGATGTCCAAGTGAAGTTCGCCCATACCAGCGATAATCGTTTGACCAGTTTCTTGGTCAGTATGCGCACGGAATGTTGGATCTTCATCTTGTAGCTTTTGTAAAGCTTGAGACATTTTGTCTTGGTCTGCTTTTGATTTTGGTTCAACTGAAAGAGAAATTACTGGTTCTGGGAATACCATGGACTCAAGAATAACTTGGTTCTTGTCGTCACATAGAGTATCACCAGTTGTAGTATCTTTCAATCCTACAGCTGCAGCAATATCACCTGCGTATACAGTTGATATTTCTTCACGGCTGTTTGCGTGCATTTGAAGGATACGTCCAATACGTTCACGTTTACCTTTAGTTGAGTTGATTACATAAGAACCTGATTCTAATGTACCTGAGTACACACGGAAGAATGTAAGTTTACCAACGTAAGGATCTGTCATTACTTTAAACGCTAATGCTGAGAACGGTTCAGAATCATCTGAGTGGCGTTCTACTTCTTCTTCTGTATCAGGAAGAGTACCTTTAATTGATGGTACATCTAACGGAGATGGAAGGAAGTCAATAACGTTATCAAGCATTAGTTGAACACCTTTGTTTTTGAAAGCTGATCCACAGATAACTGGGAAGAATTCAACGTTAACAGTTGCTGTACGAATAGCTGCTTTTAATTCAGCAATGCTGATTTCTTCGCCGCCAAGGTATTTTTCCATTAAGTCTTCATTAACTTCTGCTACTGCTTCAATTAACTTTTCACGGTATTCTTCAGCTAATTCCCGATGTTCTTCAGGAATTTCACCAACAGTGATATCAGTTCCTAGGTCATTGGCATAGAAATGAGCTTTCATTTCTATAAGGTCAATGATTGCAGAGAATTGATCTTCAGCACCGATTGGTAACTGAATTGGATGAGCATTAGCTTGTAGACGATCGTGGATTGTTCCAACTGAATATAGGAAATCCGCACCGATTTTGTCCATTTTATTTACGAATACGACACGCGGTACACCATAAGTTGTAGCTTGGCGCCAAACTGTTTCAGTTTGAGGCTCAACACCTGATTGGGCATCAAGTACAGCTACAGCTCCATCAAGTACACGCAATGAACGTTCAACTTCAACTGTGAAGTCTACGTGTCCTGGTGTATCGATGATGTTTACACGGTGACCTTTCCACTGTGCAGTTGTTGCAGCGGATGTGATCGTGATTCCGCGTTCTTGTTCCTGTTCCATCCAGTCCATTTGTGAAGCACCTTCGTGTGTTTCACCAATTTTATGGATTTTACCAGTATAGTATAGAACACGCTCTGTTGTTGTCGTTTTACCAGCATCGATGTGAGCCATGATACCGATATTACGAGTGTTTGCTAAGGAGAACTCTCTTGCCATTTGTCTTTCTCCTTCCTTCTATAAGGATTTTATAGTAATTAATCTTACCAGCGATAATGAGCGAATGCTTTATTAGCTTCAGCCATTTTGTGTGTATCTTCACGTTTCTTAACAGCTGCTCCAGTATTGTTAGCAGCATCCATGATTTCATAAGCTAAACGCTCTTCCATCGTTTTTTCTCCACGAAGGCGAGAGTAGTTTACTAACCAACGAAGTCCTAGAGTTGATTTACGATCTGGACGCACCTCAACTGGTACTTGGTAGTTAGCTCCACCCACACGGCGTGCTTTTACTTCTAATACAGGCATGATGTTTTTAAGTGCTTGATCAAAAACTTCGATTGGTTCATTGCCAGTACGTTCTTTGATTAAATCAAATGCAGAGTAAAGAATTTTTTGTGATTTACCTCTTTGTCCATCAACCATTAATTTGTTGATTAAGCGAGTCACAAGTTTTGAATTATAAATTGGATCTGGTAATACGTCTCTTTTCGTTACAGGTCCTTTACGAGGCATTATATTTCCTCCTTTCAAGAAAGTTAATTTTTTGTTTCAAATTATTTTTTTGCTGCTTTCGGACGCTTAGTACCGTATTTAGAACGGCTTTGCATACGATTATTTACTCCTGCAGTATCAAGAGCACCACGTACGATATGATAACGTACACCTGGTAAATCTTTTACACGACCGCCACGGATAAGAACCACGCTGTGTTCTTGTAGGTTGTGACCAATACCTGGGATATAAGCTGTTACCTCGATACCGTTTGTTAAACGTACACGCGCATATTTACGTAACGCGGAGTTTGGTTTCTTCGGTGTCATAGTACCCACACGAGTGCAAACACCACGTTTTTGCGGAGATGATACGTTAGTTTGTGCTTTTTTAAAGCTGTTGTAGCCTTTGTTAAGTGCTGGAGATTTTGAATTAACCTCTTTAGACTCGCGTCCTTTACGCACTAATTGATTAATAGTAGGCATTACATTTTTCCTCCCTTCACGTTTTCATTTCTAGTACCACACATCCAGGTGGTTCATAAATGGGTAAAAACAAAGTCTTTGCAAATAGTATTGCAAAAACATTTTTACTTTTTAATGGCAACAGTTGCTGCTCCGACATCAATACCACATGCTTTGCCTAGCATTCTCATCGAATCAACATATGTGATAGGAACATCCAATTCTTTAGCGGTCTCAACGACACGCCCAGTCAAGTATATATCTGCATCATCAGCGATGATAACTTCTTGAATTAAATTGTTTTTTAGAGCTCTAACTGCTTGTTTCGTCCCTATAATCACTGACTTTGCCTGTATTACTTTTTCATAAGACATGGTCCATATCCTCCAAAGTTACAGGGTAACATAGGAGCACCTTTGCTATAGTATCATTTTTAGTCGGATACTGTCAACTTCTTTCAAAAAATTAATTTAAGCAAAAGGTTTTCCTTACATAATACTATTAAGATTTTCAATTTGCCTAAAATGGAAATAAAGAGAGTTCTTACTCGTCTATTTAGTAAGTCATTCTTATTAAGAGAGACCAGCTCAATAAATTCTGATCCTTCAACTCCTCCATAGAAAAGGAGTGCGGTCTTCAGTTTTAATAGATGAGCTGGCCCTATTTCATTTAATCTACTGTTACTGTATCTGTGCTTTCGTCACCAACAACGACAGGGTTAGCTTTTCTGTAACGAAGCATACCTGTTCCTGCAGGGACAAGTTTACCGATGATAACATTTTCTTTAAGTCCAAGCAATTCATCACGTTTTCCTTTTATTGCTGCATCAGTCAAGACTCTAGTTGTTTCTTGGAATGACGCTGCGGACAAGAAGGAATCCGTTTCTAGAGATGCTTTTGTAATACCTAGTAATACAGGACGTCCAGTAGCAGGTAATTTGCTAGTCAGTAATGCATCTGTGTTCGCAGTTGTAAACTGGTTAACATCCAATAATGTTCCTGGAAGAACTTCAGTTTCACCAGCGTCAAGCACACGGACCTTACGCATCATTTGTCTAACCATAACCTCGATGTGTTTATCACCGATTTCTACCCCTTGCATCCGGTATACTTTTTGTACTTCATGAAGCAGATATTCCTGAACAGTAAGTACATCAGTAACTTTCAGCAATTCTTTCGGATCGATTGAACCCTCTGTTAACTCTTCGCCTCGACGTACGAATGTATCAACAGCTACTCTTAAACGCGCTGTGTACGGCGCAGTATAAGTGCGTGATTCAACAGCACCTTGAACAACGATTTCCTGTTGTTTATCACGAATTTCATTAATCGAAACAACTGTTCCTTCGATTTCAGAAATGATGGCTTGACCTTTAGGGTTTCTCGCTTCAAATATTTCTTGGATACGAGGTAAACCTTGAGTAATATCATCTCCGGCAACCCCACCAGTATGGAATGTACGCATCGTTAACTGTGTACCTGGTTCTCCGATTGATTGAGCAGCAATAATACCAACTGCTTCGCCCACTTCAACTTCTTGACCAGTTGCCAAGTTACGTCCATAACATTTTTTACATACACCATGACTAGTGTTACATGTAAAGGCAGAACGAATCCATGCTGTTTCAATACCAAGAGATTCAATATAATTAGCCAGATCCTCAGTGATAAGACCGTTTTCAGGTACAATCACTTCATTTGTTTCTGGATGTTTAATCGCTTTTCTTGCATATCGGCCTACTAGACGTTCTTCTAGATGCTCGATTATTTCCGTACCCTCTCTCAAGGCAGAAATTTTCAAGCCGCGGTCTGTACCACAATCATCATCACGAATGATAACGTCTTGGGCTACGTCAACTAGTCGGCGTGTAAGGTAACCGGAATCGGCTGTTTTAAGTGCTGTATCAGCAAGACCTTTACGAGCACCATGTGTAGAAATGAAGTACTCTAACACTGTTAAACCTTCACGGAAACTTGATTTAATCGGTAATTCAATGATACGTCCAGCCGGGTTGGCCATCAATCCACGCATACCCGCAAGCTGCGTAAAGTTGGATGCATTACCACGGGCACCGGAGTCACTCATCATGAAGATTGGGTTGCGTCGGTCCAGAGAGTCCATAAGTTTCGACTGAATGGTATCCTTAGCGGCACTCCAAATTGAGATAACGCGATCATAACGCTCATCTTCCGTAATTAGACCACGTCTAAATTGTTTTAGGACGTTATCTACTTTCGTTTGAGCTTCAGTAATGATTTCTTGTTTTTCTTTTAAAACAACAATATCAGCCACACCAACGGTAATACCTGCTTTTGTCGAATATTTGAAACCAAGATCTTTCATCCTGTCAAGCATTTTAGAAGTTTCGGTAATTTTGAAACGTTTAAAGACTTCCGCAATGATATTTCCAAGAATTTTTTTCTTGAATGGATCAATAGCTGGTTGAGCCTTAATCAATTCAGTAATATTAGCACCTTTTTCCACGAAATATTTCTCTGGAGTTTTTGTTTCCAAATTATAACGTGTTGGTTCGTTAATATACGGGAATGATTTTGGTAAAATTTCATTGAAGATCAATTTACCAACAGTTGTTATTAAGAGTTGGCTATTTTGCTCTTCCGTGAATGTTTCATTATTTAGTGATGATGCATGCACCGCACAACGGGAATGTAAGTGTACATAACCGTTTTGGTATGCAAGCAACGCTTCACTTGTATCTTTAAAGATCATACCCTCACCGATAGCGCCTTCTCTTTCCAATGTTAAGTAATAGTTACCTAATACCATATCTTGAGAAGGTGTAACGACAGGTTTACCATCTTTAGGATTCAAAATATTTTGCGCAGCAAGCATTAGCATACGAGCCTCTGCCTGTGCTTCAGAAGATAAAGGAACATGGACCGCCATTTGGTCACCGTCAAAGTCAGCATTGTAAGCTGTACATACAAGCGGATGCAAACGAATTGCGCGACCTTCAACTAAAGTTGGCTCAAATGCTTGGATACCAAGTCTATGAAGAGTTGGTGCACGGTTCAGTAGAACTGGGTGTTCTCTAATAACTTCTTCAAGTACATCCCAAATTTCAGGAGATAGTCTTTCAATCTTACGTTTAGCAGATTTGATGTTATGCGCTAAACCTCTTTGAACTAGTTCCTTCATAACGAATGGTTTGAATAATTCAATCGCCATTTCTTTCGGCAGACCACATTGGTACATCTTTAAGTTAGGTCCAACTACGATAACAGAACGACCAGAGTAATCAACACGTTTACCAAGAAGATTTTGACGGAAACGGCCTTGTTTACCTTTTAACATATGAGATAAAGATTTTAATGGACGGTTACCAGGTCCAGTTACCGGACGACCACGACGGCCATTATCGATTAGAGCATCGACAGCTTCTTGAAGCATACGCTTTTCGTTTTGAACGATAATGCTTGGTGCCCCAAGGTCCAATAATCTTTTCAACCGATTATTACGGTTGATAACACGACGATATAAATCATTTAAATCAGATGTAGCAAAACGACCGCCATCAAGTTGTACCATTGGACGAAGTTCCGGTGGAATAACCGGTAGTACGTCTAGTATCATCCATGAAGGCTCATTACCTGAGTTACGGAATGCTTCTAGCACTTCCAAGCGTTTAATTGCACGGGTTCTACGTTGTCCTTGAGCTGTTTTAAGCTCTTCTTTCAACGACTCTACTTCTTTTTCCGTATCAATGTCTTGTAAAAGTTTTTTAATAGCTTCAGCACCCATTGCTGCTTGGAACTTCTTACCGTATTTTTCACGGTATGTACGATATTCTTTTTCAGAAAGAAGTTGTTTCTTCTCTAAAGTTGTATCGCCTGTTTCAGTTACCACGTAAGATGCAAAGTAAATAACTTCTTCCAATGCACGCGGAGACATATCAAGAACAAGTCCCATACGACTCGGAATTCCTTTAAAATACCATATGTGTGAAACTGGAGCTGCCAGCTCAATATGACCCATACGTTCACGACGAACCTTAGCACGAGTGACTTCAACGCCACAACGGTCACAAACTACGCCTTTATAACGAACACGTTTATATTTTCCACAATGACATTCCCAGTCCTTTTGAGGTCCAAAAATTCTCTCACAGAATAAACCGTCTTTTTCTGGCTTTAACGTACGATAGTTGATTGTTTCTGGTTTTTTAACTTCTCCATGGGACCAAGAACGAATCTTGTCTGGCGAAGCAAGACCAATTTTCATATACTCAAAATTATTAACGTCTAACAAGGGGCCTACCTCCCTTTTAATCTCCAGGTTTAACCCTTGATTGCCGTCTTATTATCAGGCAATCTACACCGGATGATGGTTGATTGAATCATTAAGACTCTAACAAGGCAGCAGGATCTTTAAAGAAACATCTTGCTGCCAGTCAGAGCGGATAATATATAAAGTGATGTGTTTATATTTAATTTCTTATTCTTTAGCTGGTGCCCCTACTTCGGAAGCAACCATATCTTTTGTTTCTGAATCAAGGCTCAATTTGTCTGCTTGGTTGGCTTCTTCTTCATCTTCCAAGTCACGCATTTCAATTTCACGGTCTTCGGCATTAAGAATTTTAACATCCAATCCTAAGCTTTGAAGTTCCTTAATCAATACTTTGAAGGATTCAGGGACGCCAGGCTCAGGGACATTTTCACCTTTGACAATCGCTTCGTAAGTCTTCACACGACCGACGACATCATCTGATTTAACGGTAAGGATTTCTTGTAATGTATAAGCAGCACCATAAGCTTCAAGTGCCCATACCTCCATCTCACCGAAACGCTGTCCACCAAATTGCGCTTTACCACCAAGTGGCTGTTGCGTAACAAGGGAGTATGGTCCAGTTGAACGAGCGTGAAGTTTATCATCAACCATATGTGCAAGTTTAATCATATACATGACACCAACAGACACACGGTTATCGAATGCTTCACCTGAACGCCCGTCATAAAGGACTGTTTTTGCATCACGGGACATCCCAGCTTCTGCAATCGTACCCCAAACGTCTTCCTCAGTGGCACCATCGAATACCGGCGATGCTACATGAATGCCAAGCGCTCGTGCTGCCATACCTAAGTGAAGCTCCAGCACCTGACCGATGTTCATACGTGAAGGTACACCCAATGGGTTTAACATGATGTCGACCGGTGTGCCATCTGGTAAATAAGGCATATCTTCTTCAGGAAGAATCCTAGAGATTACCCCTTTGTTACCATGACGTCCAGCCATCTTATCGCCTTCATGGATCTTACGTTTTTGAACGATATATACACGCGCAAGTTGGTTTACACCAGGAGGTAGTTCATCGCCATCTTCTCTGTTAAATACTTTAACATCAAGTACGATTCCACCGCCGCCGTGAGGTACACGAAGTGACGTATCCCTTACTTCACGTGCTTTTTCACCGAAAATTGCATGTAATAAACGTTCTTCAGCAGTCAATTCTGTTACACCTTTAGGCGTAACTTTACCAACTAGAAGGTCTCCGTCTTTTACTTCAGCGCCGACACGGATAATTCCGCGCTCATCAAGATTACGAAGCGCATCTTCCCCAACATTCGGGATATCACGTGTAATCTCTTCCGGTCCCAATTTCGTATCACGGGACTCGGACTCATATTCTTCAATATGAATAGAAGTGTACACATCATCTTTAACTAAACGTTCACTCATGATGATGGCATCTTCATAGTTATATCCATCCCATGTCATGAAGGCAACTAATACGTTACGTCCAAGCGCTAACTCACCTTTTTCCATTGAAGGACCATCAGCAAGAATCTCACCTTTTACAACGTTGTCACCAACACTAACGATTGGGCGTTGGTTATAGCACGTTCCTTGGTTGGAACGGATGAATTTTAATAAACGATATTTATCAATGTTTCCTTTTACTTGCTGTCCGTCAACCTCACTTACCCTACGTACCCATACTTCACGTGATTCAACGTGTTCTACGATACCAGGATGTTTACAGATGACAGCAGCACCAGAGTCTTTCGCTGAAACATATTCCATACCTGTTCCAACTCGAGGGGCTTCCGGTTGCAGTAAAGGTACTGCTTGACGTTGCATGTTCGCTCCCATAAGGGCACGGTTGGAGTCATCATTTTCCAAGAAAGGAATACATGCTGTCGCGGCAGACACAACCTGTTTAGGAGATACATCCATGTAATCTACGCGGTCACGCGGCACAACGGTATTTTCACCGCGGAAACGAGCAACGACATCATCATCAAGGAATGATCCGTCATCTGATAGACGAACATTCGCTTGTGCAACTACATAGTTATCTTCTTCATCAGCTGTTAAGTAATCAATTTGGCTTGTAATTCTACCTGTCTCAGGATCCACACGACGATATGGTGTTTCGATGAAACCATACGGGTTTACCTTTGCGAAACTAGATAATGAGTTGATCAAACCAATATTCGGTCCCTCAGGCGTTTCAATCGGACACATACGGCCATAGTGGGAATAATGAACGTCACGTACTTCAAAGCCCGCACGTTCACGTGTTAAACCACCAGGTCCTAATGCAGATAGACGACGTTTATGCGTCAATTCAGCCAGCGGGTTAGTTTGATCCATAAATTGAGAAAGCTGAGAGCTTCCAAAGAATTCTTTAATAGATGCAATAACTGGGCGAATGTTAATTAGTTGCTGTGGAGTGATTGTATTCGTATCCTGAATAGACATTCTTTCACGTACAACACGTTCCATACGAGATAAACCAATTCTAAACTGGTTTTGCAGCAATTCACCAACAGAACGCAGACGACGGTTTCCTAAATGGTCAATATCATCTGTGATTCCTACACCATGCAATAAGTTAAAGAAATAGCTAATAGAAGAAATGATATCAGCCGGTGTAATGTTTTTAACCTGGTCGGTCACGTAAGCATTACCGATGATATTAATCACTTTTTCGCCTTCAGCATCGTTTGGTGCAAATACTTTAATAGGTTGAAGAAGAGTTTCTTCTTCTACCACACCACCAGATGGGTGGAATGTTTTAAAACCGATTCCCGCTTCAATATGAGGCAGAATTCTATCAAGAGTCCTACGGTCAAGCATTGTACCTTTTTCAACTATAATTTCTCCAGTTTCTGGATCTATCAAAGTCTCCGCAATACGTTGCCCAAACAAACGGTTCTTAATATGCAGTTTTTTGTTTATTTTATAACGACCTACGTTAGCTAAATCATAACGTTTTGGATCAAAAAAGCGGGATACTAAAAGACTTTTCGCGTTATCGACTGTAGGTGGCTCACCCGGGCGTAGACGCTCATAAATTTCTAGTAATGCTTTTTCCACACTCTCAGTGTTGTCCTTTTCAAGAGTGTTGCGAAGGTATTCATTGTCACCGATTAAATCAATAATTTCTTGATCGGTTCCGAATCCAAGTGCACGCATCAATACCGTAATAGGCAATTTCCTAGTGCGATCGATTCGAACATACACAACATCCTTGGCGTCTGTTTCGTATTCGAGCCATGCGCCACGGTTAGGAATAACGGTCGCAGAGAACCCAAGCTTACCGTTTTTATCCATTTTACCATTGTAGTAAACACTTGGTGAACGCACTAATTGGGATACAATTACCCGTTCTGCACCATTGATGACAAATGTACCTGTTTCAGTCATCAGAGGGAAGTCGCCCATAAATACATCTTGGTCTTTTACTTCCCCTGTTTCTTTGTTAACAAGGCGCACTTTCACACGAAGTGGAGCAGAGTAAGTAACATCGCGTTCTTTTGTTTCTTCCACAGAGTACTTCGGTTCAGCTAGGCTGTAATCGATGAATTCTAATGATAAATTACCTGTAAAATCCTCAATAGGAGAAATATCCTGGAACATTTCTTTTAAACCTACATCTAGAAACCATTGATAAGAAGCTGTTTGAATTTCAATCAGATTCGGAAGATCCAAAACCTCACTGATTCTTGCATAACTTCTACGTTGGCGGTGTCGTCCATACTGAACAAGTTGACCTGTCAACTGATTCACCCCTTAAATCAAGCGTTATAAGGATCAATTTGCCTCGGAAAAGGAATCATTTCCATAGACAAAAAGAAAATGGTTTTTATTTTAAAAACCACTATTTCTCATAAAACGAACTATTATTTATATATTTTTCCCATATTATCCATTGGTTATACACCAATGGTATAAAAATTGCATAGTTACGGAATTATATATATGCATTTTATAATACTAACATAGCGAAAATTTAGAGTCAAACCTTTTTGGATAATAGTATATAGTAACCCTTTTTCTTAACTGGCACCTCAATATTTCCAAATAATTGCTCCATTTTATCCATGGCTGATGGTGCACCTTGTTTTTTTTGAATGACAACCCATAATTCTCCACCAGCTACCAAACTTCGATAGCTTTCTTCTAAAATTTCGTGGACAACACTTTTACCTGCGCGAATGGGAGGGTTCGTAAGAATTGCAGCGAATTGATTTGAGCCAACTTTGTCAAAACGATCACTTTCGAATATTTTTACATTGGCGATCCCGTTAGAAGCGGCATTCTCTTTTGACAATTCAACTGCCCGGCTATTTATATCAATCATTTCTATTGTTCTATCGGGATAAGCTGCTGCAATTGATATTCCAATTGGTCCATAACCGCAACCTACATCAAGAATATCTCCTTCCACAGCTTCATTAAGGTTAAAGGTTTCAACCAAAAGACGAGAACCAAAATCAACTTCTTTTTTTGAAAAAACGCCATTATCGCTTTTGAAGCGGAAAGTACGTCCCTTTAATGTAAAATCCCAAAATTTCGGATTGCTTACGACATCCGGTTTATGTGAGTAGTAATGCTCTGTCAGAGTCATCTCCCCCTATCAGAAAGGAATATTGAAGATTTAATGAGAGAAGAGATTTGAAGAATGGATGCTTGCATGCCGTTAAGTTTGTAGAATCTCTTAACCAAACTATTAACAGCGATTTTCCGTCATTTTCTTTAAAATGAAGAGAAAAAAGCCCGCCAGTGATAGCGAGCTTTTTGTTTATGCAAGATTACTTAACTTCAACGCCAGCTCCAACTTCTTCAAGTTTAGCTTTAACTTCTTCAGCTTCTTCTTTAGAAGCGCCTTCTTTGATTGCTTTTGGAGTGTTGTCAACAAGTTCTTTTGCTTCTTTAAGTCCAAGACCTGTAACTTCACGTACAGCTTTGATAACTTTGATTTTTTGATCTCCAGCAGATGTAAGGATTACATCAAACTCAGTTTTTTCTTCAGCAGCAGCGCCACCAGCAGCAGCTACAGCTACAGGTGCAGCAGCAGTTACGCCAAATTCTTCTTCGATTGCTTTTACAAGGTCGTTTAATTCTAAAACAGTCATGTTTTTAACTGCTTCTAAGATTTGATCTTTAGTCATTGTTATTTCCTCCTCGAAATGGTTGGTTTTTTTTTTGAATCAATAGGCTAAATAAGCGGTTAGCTTACGCGCCTTGTTCTTCTTTTTGATCTGCAACTGCTTTTGTAGCAATAGCAAGTCCGCGCATAGGTGCTTGTAGCACGCTGAGTAGCATTGAAAGTAGGCCTTCGCGTGAAGGTAGTTCTGCAAGAGCTTTAATTTCTTCTGCAGTTGCAACATTTCCTTCGATAACTCCAGCTTTGATTTCTAACGCTTCATGTTTTTTCGCAAAATCGTTAAGGATTTTTGCTGGCGCAATAACATCTTCAGTTGAGAATGCAATTGCGTTTGGTCCTGTTAATGATTCGTTCAAAGTGCTAAGTTCAGCACTTTCAGCAGCACGACGAGTTAAAGAGTTTTTGTAAACTTTAAACTCAACGCCAGCATCACGAAGTTGCTTACGAAGTTCTGTTAATTCAGCAACAGTCAATCCACGGTAGTCAACAACTACTGTTGATTGGCTTGCAGTTAATTTTTCAGAAATCTCAGCAACGATTTTTTGCTTTTGTTCAATAATTGCGTTCATCCTTACACCTCCTGTAGATTTGCTTGAAAACATTTATACCGTTTCAAAGAAAAAGCCTTCATCTCTATTGCAGACATGAAGGCAGTAATTTCAAAGGTCATAGTCAACGACTATTATTATCGAATTACCTCGGCAGGGAATTAAGCTCTAGTTGAGCACCTACTGTCTACGGTACAAATGATATTCATTTATTCACAACAAAACATATTATAACAATAATAGTTTTGGAATGTCAATTATTTATTGAAAGAAGAAGAATCAACTTTCACACCAGGGCCCATTGTAGTTGTTACAGAAACGTTTTTCATGTAAGTTCCTTTAGCAGCCGCAGGTTTCACTTTCATTAACGTATCATAGATAGTAGTGAAGTTTTCCACTAGTTTAGCATCCTCGAAAGATACTTTACCGATTGGAGCATGGATGTTACCAGCTTTATCTACGCGGTATTCAACTTTACCAGCTTTGATTTCGTTAACAGCTTTTGTTACATCAAATGTAACTGTGCCTGTTTTAGGGTTAGGCATTAAACCTTTAGGTCCTAATACGCGACCAAGTTTACCAACTTCACCCATCATGTCTGGAGTCGCAACGATTACATCGAATTCGAACCAACCTTGTTGGATTTTGTTGATGTAGTCAGATTCGCCAACGTAGTCAGCACCAGCAGCTTCAGCTTCTTTTGCTTTTTCGCCTTTAGCGAATACTAATACGCGTTGAGTTTTACCAGTACCATTCGGTAGAACAACTGCTCCACGAATTTGTTGGTCTGCTTTCTTAGGGTCTACACCTAAACGGAAAGCCACTTCAACAGTTGCATCGAATTTTGCGAAGTTAGCTTTTTTAGCAACTTCGATTGCTTCAGTTACAGAATAAGCCTTAGAAACTTCTACAAGCTTAGCTGCTTCAAGATACTTTTTACCTTTTTTCGCCATGATATAAATCCTCCTAAATTGTGGTTTTAACGGTATAACCTCCCACGAATAAAGGTTGCGAGTATCAATCGCAACCCCGTAGAAACAAATAGCAATTACATGGATTAGTCTTCGATGACAATACCCATGCTGCGAGCAGTACCTTCAACCATACGCATTGCAGCTTCAACGTTTGCAGCGTTTAGGTCAGGCATTTTAGTTTCAGCAATCTCGCGCACTTGATCACGCTTGACTGTAGCAACTTTTTTACGGTTAGGTTCACCAGAACCAGACTCAATACCTGCTACTTTCTTAAGCAATACAGCAGCGGGCGGAGTTTTTGTAATGAATGTAAATGAACGGTCTTCAAATACCGTGATTTCAACAGGAATAATTAGACCAGCTTGATCTGCTGTACGAGCGTTGAACTCCTTACAGAATCCCATGATGTTTACACCAGCTTGACCTAATGCAGGACCAACTGGGGGAGCCGGATTCGCTTTACCAGCAGGAATTTGCAATTTAACCATTTTAATTACTTTTTTAGCCACGAGACACACCTCCTTATAAGTCCGTGATGTGGTAATAGGGATATACCCTCCCACTCATCTTGAATTCTTTATATATTAATAAAGAATGCTTGTATCGTTGAGGCCTAAAAATTGAAACATACTGACCTTTGAAATTTTACCACTTTCAAATGGCAATTTCAAGTTTTTTTCCGTTTATAATTTTTCCACTTGATTAAAGTCAAGTTCAACTGGCGTATCACGGCCAAACATATTAACTAGAACTCTTACTTTACCTTTATCTTTATCAAGTTCTTCAATAGGACCTGCAAAGGTTGCAAATGGTCCTTCTTTAACCTGAACGGTATCGCCGATTTCAAAATCAACTTCGATTTTGCTTTCATCAACGCCCATCCGCTTAAGAACGACTTCAATTTCTTCAGGAAGAAGCGCTGTCGGTTTAGATCCAGCTCCTGACGAACCCACAAAACCTGTTACGCCAGGTGTATTCCGAACTACATACCAGGAATCGTCCGTCATAATGATTTCCACTAGTACATACCCTGGGAATACTTTCTTTTTCGTTACTTTCTTTTTGCCATCTTTAATTTCTGTTTCTTCTTCTTCAGGAACTACAACTCGAAAGATCTTGTCTTCCATCCCCATTGTTTCAACACGTTTTTCCAAGTTAGCCTTAACCTTGTTCTCATAACCTGAATAGGTGTGAACTACATACCAATTCTTTTCCATGTGTTAGGACTTTAACGTCCTTCCCTCCCTGCAACAATCATTTTCTTTATTAAACTTTATCTTTGAACGTTTTAGCCTAAAATCAATCCCCGACTTAACTAGAATATATTGTGATAATTAATTTTACAGCAGTGCTGAATTTTGCACTTTTTCACTTCTTAAAGAAGACAAATTAAAAAACCCGTTTCCGGGCTTTTCTGCTGACACATATTATTCTATCACTATTATACCTTATTTTCGAATCTCTTATTCAATAACTAAGCGAATTAATTCGGAAATGCCCAAATCTACCACCGTAAAGAATAAAGCCATAAACAATACAGTTGTTACTACCACGATTGTATATTTCGTAAGCTCTTTGCGTTTCGGCCAGCTTACTTTTCGCATTTCGCGAGCTACTCCGCTGAAAAATTCGGTTAAGCGTTTCATGAATGTATCCTCCAAGCATTAGAAAGCTTCTTTGTTAATCTATTAATAAAACGGTTATTTCGTTTCTTTATGAATCGCGTGTGAATTGCATGTACTGCAAAATTTCTTTATTTCAAGGCGTTCGCTGCTTGTTGATTGATTACTTTCATAACTATAATTTCTTGAACCACAATCAGTACAGGCTAGAACAATTTTTTTTCTCATTTGATACACCTATCCTATCTACTATATCCATAAAACCTTATCACGACTGTCTTTTATTGTCAATAACAAAGCAGGCCCCGACAGTATGGATATCGTGTATCGAAAACATTGGTTTCTTATCATTCAATTTCAAACCTTAGTGAATAAAACATCCAAGTGGAGATGGGACAGATGAGATTAAGCGGAAAAAGCGGAGGGATTATAAACTGATTTCCCTTACTTCCAAATAGCGCTCGAGCTTTCTTTTCACCCGCTGAAGGGCGTTGTCGATTGACTTCACATGACGGTTCAACTCTTCCGAAATCTCTTGGTAGGTTTGTCCATCTAGGTAAAGAGCTAACACTTTTCTCTCCAGATCACTCAAAAGCTCGGCCATCTTTAATTCGATATCGTCAAACTCTTCTTGGTTAATAATCAGCTCTTCCGGGTCTAAAACTTTTGTACCCGATATAATATCCATAAGAGTTCGGTCGGAGTCCTCATCATAGATAGGCTTGTCCAGGGAAACATAGGAATTGAGCGGAATATGCTTTTGACGTGTTGCTGTTTTAATTGCAGTAATGATCTGCCTCGTAATACATAGTTCGGCAAATGCTTTAAAGGAGGATAACTTATCACCTTTAAAATCACGGACGGCTTTATATAAACCAATCATACCTTCTTGCACGATGTCTTCCTTATCTGCACCAATTAAGAAATAAGTCCTTGCCTTTGCTCTAACAAAATTACGATACTTTTGGATCAAGTAATCCAGCGCTTCACTGTCTCCAGTGTGTACCAACTCTATCAATTCATCATCATCAAACTGCAGATACTTTTCGTTCAGTTTCATTCCGAATTTGAGACCCACATTATATCCCCCTGACCTGACTCAGATAGAAATATTATACAGCAGGTAAAAATTAGCCGTCAATGGTTCAAACCTTCCCTCGACGCCATTTTTCGAAAATTTCTGCCACTTCTTCACTTAAAGGGATTTTAGCAGCAGGTTTTATTGTGGTTGTTTTTTTTACATCTTTCTTAATTTCCCCTTGAATTTCTTCCATCTCAATAAGCAGTTCACGGGCAGATTTCCTTAGAGCCCCTTGGCCAAATATCACCCACTGCTCCGTGAAATCAGAAGTCGCCACTTGGATCTGTGTTTTGATATTATTCAATTCAATGGCCATCTTTTCTATTCTCTCATCAGCAGTTTCATTTTCTTTTGTAAAAATTACATCTACCTTATGATTTTTGAATATCCGGGCAATTCCCTGAACATATTGAGCGTCAAATACGACAATTACGCGATACCCGGTAAAAGCTTGATATTCCGCCATCATTTCAATCAACCGGTCCCTCGCAGCAGCAAGATCCCGTTCTTTAAATTCTCTCAGTTCCGGCCAGGCCCCAATAATGTTGTAACCGTCCACTAACAGAATATTCATCCCATTATTGACCTAAAGGATTTCTTTTTCTATAGACCTCATACATCAATAAACCAGCTGCTACCGATGCATTTAACGAAGTTACTTGTCCTGCCATAGGGAGACGGATGAGGAAATCGCATTTTTCCTTCATTAACCGGGCCATTCCTTTACCTTCACTACCAATTACAAGTCCAATAGGCATCTTGCCGTCCATATTACGGTAATCATCGCTACCTTTCGCATCTGTACCGACAATCCAGACACCACGCTCTTTTAATTCCTCAACTGCTCGTGCCAAATTCGTAACACGCGCAACTGGAATATACTCAATTGCACCTGTCGAAGCTTTCGCTACTGTTGCCGTTAATCCCACTGCTCGCCGTTTTGGAATAATGATTCCATGGGCTCCGACAGCATCTGCTGTTCTCATAATTGACCCTAAATTATGTGGATCTTCAACTTCATCAAGAATCATGAAAAAAGGCGCTTCATCCCGTTCTGCAGCTTTCGCGAATAAGTCATCCAATTCTACATATTCATAAGCCGCCACTTGTGCGACAACACCTTGATGAATACCTTCTGCCATTTGATCAATTTTTTTCTTTGGAACAATTTGCACGAATACCTTCTTTTCTTTAGCAAGGCCAATAAGTGGTTGCATTGATCCTTTTTGTGAGCCTTCTGCTATCCAAATTTTATTTATATCCCGTTCGGAGCGAAGTGCTTCCAATACGGGGTTTCTTCCAATGATGTATTCTTCACTCATGGGTTACTCCCCTTTTCTTCTTCAATGAATTCAATAGATTTTCTAATAAGCTCTTCCATTCTTTCTATTCGACCGGATAAATACAGAAAGCCCATAAGTGCCTCAAAGGCCGTACTGTAACGATACGTTTGCACATCTGTATTCTTCGGAACTGAACCGGATTTCGCATTACGGCCGCGACGGACGACAGCGGATTCTTCTTCTGATAACCAACCTGACTCCAGGAAAAAATGAATAATCCTATTTTGAGCTTTAGCCGATACAAAAGATGTTGCTTTTTTGTGAAGAAGATTAGGCTTGACCGCTCCTTTTTGAATGAGATGATGCCGGATATACGTTTCATATACGGCATCACCTATATAGGCTAGAGCAAGACTGTTTAACATTTTTTCATCTACTTTATTATCGTAATGAAGCATCAATTACCCTCTTTTCCATCTTGTACCTTGAGGGGTATCCTCTAATATAATATTCATGTTTTTCAAGCGGTCACGAATTTCATCAGATAACCCAAAGTTGCGATCTTTCCGCGCTTGAATTCTCTGCTGAATCAAGCCTTCAATTTCTTCATCCAACAACCCTTCTTCCTCTAGAGACAAACCTAGAACAGAAAACAGCGTTTGGAATTCTTCAAGGAAAGCCTCAATGACTTCCTTGTCGGTATTTTTCTCCATCAAGTAATAATTTGCTTGCTTGGACAGTTCAAAGAGAATGGATATCGCGTTAGCTGTGTTAAAATCATCGTCCATTTCTTGAATGAATTGTTCATGTAATGCATTTACTTTCTCCACCCAAACATTATTATTCTCAGTCAACCCATCGCTTACTTGAAGACGATGCTTTAAGTTTTGGTAAGATGTTCTTAATCGATCAAGTGCCGCTTTTACATTCTCAAGTACTTCTTCGCTGTAATTGATAGGATGGCGGTAATGTACGGATAACATGAAGAAGCGTAACACTTGTGGATCATGCTTCTGAATGATGTCATGCACAAGAACAAAATTACCTAAGGACTTAGACATTTTTTCATTATCAATATTTATATACCCGTTATGCATCCAATAATTCGCAAAGGTCTTGCCTGTTAATGCCTCAGATTGTGCAATTTCATTTTCATGATGGGGAAAAGCTAGATCTTGGCCGCCTGCGTGTATATCAATTGTATCGCCCAAATACTTTCTGACCATGGCGGAGCATTCGATATGCCAACCGGGACGCCCCTTACCCCATGGACTCTCCCAAGATATTTCACCTTCCTTAGCCGCTTTCCAAAGGGCAAAATCAAGGGCATCTTGTTTTTTCTCACCAATTTCAATGCGCGCCCCAACTCGCAGCTCATCGATGGATTGGTGAGACAATTTTCCATACCCCTCAAATTTACGAGTTCGGTAGTACACATCACCTTCAGATTCATAAGCGAATCCTTTTTCAATCAATGCCGAAATAAATTCAATAATTGTATCCATGTTCTCCATCACAGTCGGATGCGCATCCGCCTTTTTGCAACCAAGCGCAGATACGTCTTCAAAATACGCCTTAATAAAACGCTCTGAAATGGTAGGAACATCTTCCCCCAATTCTTTTGCAGCGCGAATCAGTTTATCATCAACATCTGTGAAATTCGATACAAATTGAACTTCATACCCACGGTAATCTAAATACCTTCGAACGGTATCAAATACTATTGCTGGTCTAGCATTCCCAATATGAATGTAGTTGTAGACAGTGGGTCCGCACACATACATTCTCACCTTTCCTTCTTCAATCGGGACGAAGGCTTCTTTCTGTCTTGTAACTGTGTTATATATTTTAATTGCCATATTATAAACTCCTTTCTTCCTGTCTCTGCTCAGCCAACTTCGCTTTTAAGGCAAGGATTTCTTTATCCATTTCTTTGAAACGGTCAGCAATCGGATCAGGAAGATCTGAATGATTTAAGTCTTTTTTGATTTTGATACCATCTCGAATGACTACTTTACCTGGAATGCCTACCACCGTTGAATTAGGAGGTACTTCCTTTAAAACAACAGAACCTGCACCGATTTTTGAGTTTTCACCGACTGTGATGGAACCCAGCACTTTTGCTCCTGTTGCAATCAATACATTATCTTTTATAGTAGGATGGCGTTTTCCCTTTTCTTTACCTGTTCCTCCAAGTGTTACCCCTTGAAAGACAGACACATTGTCGCCGATTTCACATGTTTCACCAATGACGATCCCCATTCCATGGTCAATGAAAAATCGACGCCCTATGGTAGCCCCTGGGTGGATTTCAATCCCGGTAAAAAACCGACTGATCTGAGAAATGCTTCTCGCTAGGAAAAAAAACTTCTTCTTGAAAAGTGCGTGAGCCATTCTATGACTCCAAATTGCATGTAAACCAGCATACGTTAAAATAACTTCCAAATAACTGCGCGCAGCAGGATCTTGATCAAAAACCACTTCGATATCCTCTTTAAACATCTTTAACAAAATGATTCCCCCTATGTTCTGTCCTTTTCCAACATCCCCTCATAAACCTTTTAAAGCATATAAAAAAGCGTCTCTGTCCAAATAGACAGAGACGCTCTAAGCGCGGTTCCACTCTGTTTGGAATGGTTTTTAGCAGGTAAAAAGCTTCCCTGTTTTTCCATTCCCAACTTTTATCCCTATAACGGAGGATATTCCGCCTGTGCCTACTAGAGGTTAGTTCAGCAAAGGACTCAAGGGTGCATTTCAGAAAACGAGAGGCTTGAACCACTTTCAGCAGGTTATGGTTCTCTCTAATAAGCTTCGTTTACTTACTTCTCCCTATCTACGCGTTCTTTTGTAAGATTATTAAATACTATATTACATTTTTGACAAATTGTTAATATAAAATACTTTGAATACGTTGTTTAATTTTTTCTTTGCCTAGTAATGAAATAGCTTTAGGCAAGTCAGGTCCATGTGTTTGACCAGTCACAGCTGCACGAATTGGCATGAATAATTTTTTCCCTTTATGCCCTGTGCTTTTTTGTACTGCTTTAATTGACTTCTTGATTTCGTCAGCCTTAAATTCCTCCAGCCCTTCGATTTCTTGAAGGAAAGCGTTCATGACTTCCGGTACTTGTTCTTCTGCTAGGACTTCTTTCGCTTCAGTCTCAAACTCGACCTCATCCTTGAAAAATAGTTCAGACAGCTCAACAATTTCCGCTCCATAGCTCATCTGCTCTTGGTAAAGAGAAACAAGACCGTGTACCCACTCTTCTTCTTCAGCAGTTAGGGACGCAGAAACCTTCCCAGCCTTGATTAAGTGGGGCATAGACAATTCCACTGCGCGATCCTCATCCAATTGCTTCACATATTGGTTATTCATCCAAGTAAGCTTTTGCTTATCGAAAAGTGCAGGCGATTTAGACAATCGATCAGCATCAAAAAGATTAATAAACTCTTCTTTTGAGAAGATCTCTTCCTCGCCACCCGGTGACCATCCTAGTAAAGTAATGAAGTTGAATAACGCTTCAGGCAAATAACCCAACTCTTCATATTGCTCAATGAATTGAATAATCGATTCATCACGTTTACTTAGTTTTTTTCGGCTTTCATTTACAATTAGAGTCATATGACCGAACACAGGTGGTTCCCAACCGAATGCTTCATAAATCATTAATTGCTTCGGAGTATTGGAGATATGATCATCGCCGCGAAGAACATGGGAAATCTTCATCAAGTGATCATCCACCGCTACCGCAAAGTTATAAGTTGGAATACCATCTTTTTTAACGATAACAAAGTCTCCAAAACCATCTGTCTCAAACGATACGTCATCCTTAACCATATCTTTGAACGTAAGGACCTTACCCGCAGGAACAGCAAAACGAATGCTCGGCTTTCTGCCTTCTGCCTCTAGCTCCACTTGCTCTTCATCAGTTAAATGCCTGCACTTCCCTGAATACTTTGGTGTTTCATTACGTTCAACCTGTCCTTCTCGCTCTGCTTCAAGTTCTTCTTCCTTACAATAGCATTTATAAGCCAAACCCTTGTTCAGAAGCTCTTGATACAATTCTTGGTACAGGTCGTTTCTCTCTGATTGACGATACGGCCCATATTCCCCGCCAATATCAACACCTTCGTCCCAGTCCATACCAAGCCATTTTAAATATTTCAGCTGACTTTCTTCGCCGCCCTCAATATTTCTCTTTTTGTCGGTATCTTCAATCCGGATGATGAATTTCCCGCCTTTATTTCGTGCGTATAAATAATTAAATAATGCCGTCCGTGCATTTCCTATATGTAAATGTCCAGTCGGACTCGGTGCATAGCGAACTCGAATATCACTGCTCATGATATATATAGACCTCCCAGTCTTTCTTTTCTATCGTTTATTTTATCATTTAAATTCATTGGGATAAAGGCATCCACTCTAAAAACGAATTTAGTTTGATTTAACCAATAAGACAACAGCCTGTGCCGCAATTCCTTCACTTCTGCCAGTAAATCCAAGCTTCTCAGTTGTGGTTGCTTTTACATTGATTTGATCAACTGAAGCATCTAAAAGTTCTGCAATCCTGACTCGCATTTCTTCAATATATGGAGCCATCTTCGGACTTTGTGCAATAATTGTACAATCAGCATTCCCTAGTACATAGCCTTCTTTTTTTACAATCGCCCAAATATATTGCAGTAGTTTTGCCGAATCAGCGTCTTTAAATTCCGGGTCAGTATCCGGAAAATGCTTACCTATATCTCCTGCACCAATTGCCCCTAAGCAAGCATCGGCAACAGTATGTAGAAGTACATCCGCATCCGAATGGCCAAGTAACCCTTTCTCATAAGGAATTGTAATCCCGCCAATAATCAAAGGTCTTCCCTCTACAAGTTGATGAACGTCATATCCTTGTCCAATTCGAAACATCTTATTCTCCCCTATCATCAAAGTTGTTGTTTATGTAAAATCGCTTCTGCAAAATAAAGGTCTTCCTGAGTCGTAATCTTAATATTATCATAATTGCCTTCAATAATAACTACCTGTTCGTTGATCCGTTCTAGCAAACTTGCATCGTCCGTACCTAAAAAAGACTCTGACTCTGCCTGTTCATGCGCACTTTTTAATATAGATACACGAAAAGCTTGTGGAGTTTGTACCGCCCACAAGCTTGATCGTTCCACCGTTTCTAGAACCTTTTTGTCGGCGGCTTTTTTAATCGTATCCTTTACTGGAACCGCAATGACCGCCCCTCCATGAAGGGAAGCAGAAGACGTTAATTCACTGATTTGCACCTGGTCAATAAAAGGGCGAGCGCCGTCGTGGACCAGGATAATTTCTTCTCCTGCATGTTTTAGCCCATTATAAACACTCTGTTGACGTTCCTTGCCACCTGTCACGAGTTTCTTGACCTTCTTAAGGTCATAGGTCGCTATCATTTGTATGAAATAATCCTCTTCTGCCGGATTTATCGAAAGGATAATCCCCCGACAGTTAGGATCTTCTTCAAAAACACGAAGTGTATAAACAATAATCGGGGTACCTGATAGTTCAATAAAAAGTTTATTCTTGCCTGCTTTCATTCGCTTTCCTTGTCCAGCTGCAGGTATCACTACTTCATAAAACATAACGGTTTCTCCTACTCTTCTTTATAATGCTTTTTCTAATAGTTTCGGTTTAGCAAAAATCATCCGACCTGCTGAGGTTTGCAGTACACTTGTCACAAGTACATCAATGCGTTTTCCAATATGATCACGACCACCTTCGACAACAATCATCGTACCGTCGTCTAAATAAGCAATGCCTTGATTCTGCTCTTTCCCATCCTTAATGACTTGCACATTCATTTCTTCCCCAGGAAGTACAACAGGTTTAACAGCATTCGCCAGGTCATTAATATTAAGGACCGCTACATTTTGAAACTCGCATACTTTATTTAAATTGAAGTCATTTGTAACAACCATCCCACCTGATATTTTTGCAAGCTTCACTAATTTACTGTCCACTTCTTGGATATCATCAAAATCCCCTTCGTACATCTCTACTTTAATCGGTAGGTCTTTTTGAATCCGGTTAAGGATATCCAATCCACGTCTACCACGGTTCCTTTTCAAAGCATCTGAGGAATCAGCAATGTGCTGAAGCTCGTTTAATACGAATTGTGGTATTACTATGGTCCCCTCTAGGAAGCCTGTCTGACAGATATCTGCAATTCTACCGTCAATAATAACGCTTGTATCGAGGATCTTTAATCGCTTGCTGTAACCTTCTTCGTCCTCTTCACTTTCTTCACCGTCTGAAGTTTTTTTCTTATTATTTTTCGTAAATAAATTCAATAGTTCATCACGTTTTTTAAAGCCAACCTGAAACCCAAGATAACCAAACAAAAGCGTAAGGATGATAGGAACTACTGTATTTAAAATTGGGACCCGAATGGCACTAAAAGCGGATCCAACTAAAAATGCCGCAAGTAGTCCCACTAAAAGACCGACGCTGCCAAAGATTATATCCGTACTTGGTATCTTAACAAGCTGTTCTTCCAGCCACTTCATAAAATAGATCACATGATCTACTGCCCAAAAAGTAATAAGATAAAAGATAATGGCACCCAACAGTACACTTACATAAGGATTGTTTATTAAAGCAATATCATCTGCATGTAAAACAATTAATAATTCCGGAATAAGTAACATACCAAGTGTTCCACCGACCATTAAGAAGCATGCTTGTATAATGCGTTTTAACATCCCTTTCACCTCCCTCTACTCATTATTGACCAATAAAAAAAAATGAAACCTTCAAAAATTCGTTTTCATTATATAGGTGAAATCCAGCTAAGGAATTAGTGGATTTACAAATACGATTTCTTCTCTTTTTCGTATTATTAGCCTAGCACCCTAAGTTTTGAGTGTCAAAAATAAACACTAATCAATTTCAAGCTAATTTAGGAAAATTTAGTTGTACGGTTGCACCTTACATCCTTCGGTTTGTGACAAGCTGATTTTTCAAAATACGAAGTCCTTCTCTAATTTTATTTGCTCGGACTTCACCAATACCTTCAACATCGTCAAGATCTTCAACCGTTGCTTTATTGACCTCTTTAAAGCTTTCGAACTTTTTCACTAAATTTTCAATGATCAAACCCGGCAAGCGTGGGATTTTATGAAGAATCCGGTATCCACGAGCATGTATAGCCTCATCAAGATGAATGTAACCATGATAGCCCAGTACCTTTAAAAGTATACTTTCATCCAGTTGTTCCTGCATGGCCAACTCTTGAAGCCGGAAAATGATTTCTTCAGGTTTTTCATCATTACTAGAGGTATAATCCTTGATAAGCCATTTTCCTTCCGTTTCAATATCTGCCAGAATTTCGTTCATTTGCAGACGTATCAGCCGTCCTTCTGTACCGAGTTCATTTAGGTAGGTAAGTAACTCCGCTTTGATTCGAAGAACCATAACATAACGGTGAAATACTTGTAAAAGGTCAGCATAGGTAACGAGTTCTTCAAATTCCAGAGCTCCTAACACAGATATGCTCTGCTGCAGAACCACCTTATATTTTTCCAAGGTTTGAATGGCCAAATTAGCCTTAGCAAGTATGACCCCTATATCTTTAAGAGCATATCGAAAATTGCCTTGATATAAAGTGATTACATTTCGACGTTGTGAGATTGCAATTACCAAAGACTTGGTCTCCCTGGCTACACGTTCCGCTGTCCGGTGCCGCATTCCTGTTTCGGTGGAGGGTGTACTATTATCAGGTACTAATTGAGCATTTGCGAAAATGATGGTATCGGCTTTTTCATTTAAAATGATGGCTCCGTCCATCTTTGCCAGCTCATATAATGTACTTGGGGTACAGTTACAGTTAATTTCGAAGCCACCATCTACAATTGTGCGCACCTTTTCGTTATAACCAACCACTATCAATCCACCCGTATTTGCCCTCAGTACATTTTCAATGCCTTCACGAAGCGGGGTACCTGGGGCTACAATTTGCAAAATCTCCAATTTTGTTTTCTCATACCCTTTTTTATCTGTCATCTTTACCCTCCTAACGAATGTTGAAGAGCCTCCGAAACCGATGAAACCCCAACAATCTTAATGCCCTTTGGAACGGTCCATCCACCTATATTATTAGCTGGTATAATGACCCGTTCAAACCCTAGCTTTGCTGCTTCCTGTACTCGTTGTTCAATCCGGGACACCCTTCTTACTTCCCCTGTTAACCCAACTTCTCCAATGATGCAATCGGCGGGATTTGTTGGTTTATCACGAAAGCTTGAGGCGATGCTAATTGCCACAGCCAGATCAATTGCAGGTTCATCCAGCTTGACACCTCCAGCAACCTTTAGGTAAGCATCTTGGTTTTGTAGCAACAAACCCACTCTCTTTTCCAAGACAGCCATTAAAAGCGAAACCCGATTGTGGTCAATCCCCGTAGCCATTCGCCTTGGATTACCAAAACTCGTCGGTGAAATTAATGCCTGAATTTCGACGAGCACCGGTCTTGTTCCTTCCATTGACGCAACAACGGTAGATCCTGAAGCTCCTTGTGATCGTTCCTCAAGGAAAATTTCCGAGGGATTTGCTACTTCTTCTAGACCATGTTCCTTCATTTCAAAAATACCCATCTCATTTGTCGAACCAAAGCGGTTTTTGACCGCGCGTATAATTCGATATGTATGGTGTCTTTCTCCTTCAAAATATAAAACAGTGTCTACCATATGCTCAAGCAAACGTGGTCCTGCAATCGCCCCTTCTTTCGTAACATGCCCGACGATAAAGATAGCAATTCCATTCGTCTTCGCAATACGCATGAGTGACGCCGTACATTCCCTCACTTGTGAAACACTTCCCGGGGCGGACGTAACTTCCGAATGGTACACCGTTTGAATTGAATCAATAATAACTAAATCTGGATTTACCTCTTGAATTGCTTGCTGAATATAATCCATATCCGTTTCTGCATAAACGAATAGATTTTCTGACATAACTCCAAGCCGGTCCGCTCTCAATTTGGTTTGTTTAACTGATTCTTCGCCTGAAATATACAGCACTTTTTTCTGTTTATGTGCCAACTGTGAAGATACTTGCAAAAGTAGTGTTGATTTACCAATACCCGGATCACCGCCAATCAACACGAGTGACCCCTGCACAATCCCACCACCAAGCGCACGATTCAATTCCATTAAATCCGTCTTAATCCGAGGTTCCTTGTCTGACTGAATAGTAGTAATAGGTGCTGCCTTCTCACGTTCCCCGGAACCTCTAACCTCTGAATGAGTAAAAGCTCCTTTTCTAGCCGGTTTAACAATTTCGGTTTCCTCGACCATCTTATTCCATTCTCCACAGCCCGGGCATTTTCCCATCCACTTCGCCGATTCATACCCACAAGACTGACACATAAACTTCGTTTTCTTTTTTGCAGCCATAATTACTCCTCTTCCTATTTGAAAAAATACCTATATAAAGGATATTATATCTCGGTTTTATTTAAACCTTTTTTAATGATAAGTTTTTTAAAAAATTACGTTACACCCATATTTCCTTTTTCCCCAACAGATATTATTTGCTAAAAAAAATTTAAATATGAACATTTCTACCTATGAATAAAAAACAGAGGTACACTGCAAAAAATCTGCGTGTACCTCGAAGTTTAGAATCAGATTATTCACTTACGTTAACAGGCTCGCCTTGTCGGATTGCAAACTCATTATTCACAACGTCCATCACGACCGTTTGCCCTTTTTTCACATTACCTTTAAGCAACTCTTCGGACAAATAATCTTCTACATGTTTCTGAAGCGCTCTACGGATTGGACGTGCCCCGTATTCAGGATCAAAGCCCTCCGTAGCAATTTTTTCTCTTGCCGCATCTGTCAGCTCCAAGTATATTTCCTGTTCTTTCAAACGGGTAGTCAGCTGATTAGACATTAAGGTAACAATTTGTTTCAAGTGATCTTTCTCTAACGAGTGGAACACGATGGTCTCATCAATACGATTCAGGAATTCTGGGCGGAAGGCACGTTTAAGTTCTTCCATCACTTTCCCTTTCATATTTTTGTAGTCCTGGCCAGTGTCCTGGATGTTAAAGCCGACATACTTATCAATTTTTAATGCAGAGGCCCCAACATTTGATGTCATAATCAGAATCGTATTCCTAAAATCGACAGTACGGCCTTTAGAGTCTGTCAGCCTTCCGTCTTCTAGTACTTGAAGAAGAATATTAAAAACATCTGGATGTGCCTTTTCAATTTCATCAAGCAGAACGACGGAATATGGTTTTCTCCGCACTTTTTCTGTTAACTGTCCGCCTTCTTCATATCCCACATATCCTGGAGGGGATCCAACAAGACGTGAAGTTGAATGTTTCTCCATATATTCAGACATATCAATCCTTATCATAGCATCTTCATCACCAAAGATGGATTCAGCTAGAGCACGGGCAAGCTCGGTTTTACCAACTCCTGTAGGCCCCAAGAAGATGAATGAACCGATTGGACGCTTAGGATCTTTCAATCCTGCTCTTGCACGTCGTACCGCTTTAGAGACCGCTATGACGGCTTCTTCCTGCCCAATTACACGATCATGGAGAATTGATTCCATTTTAAGCAGTTTATCAGACTCAGTTTGTGCCAGTTTAGTTACCGGAACTCCCGTCCAGCTGGATACGACATGGGCAATATCATCCACTGTCACTTCACTGTTCTCTTGCCCTTGTTTTTCTTTCCATGTTTTCTTCGTTTCTTCCAATTGTTCTCTTAAACGTTGTTCTGTATCGCGAAGTGAAGCAGCTTTTTCAAACTCCTGACTTTGAACGGAAGCGTCCTTTTCCTTACGAACATCATCTAGTTTCACTTCAAGTTCTTTTAAGTTTGGTGGTGTTGTATATGAGCGTAACCGTACTTTTGAACCTGCTTCATCAATCAGGTCAATCGCTTTATCCGGTAAGAAGCGATCGGAAATATAACGATCAGATAATTTAACTGCTGCGTCAATAGCTTCATCCGTAATTGAAACGCGGTGATGGGCTTCATACCGGTCACGTAAACCCTTCAATATTTGAATGGACTCTTCTATTGTTGGCTCGTCGACTTGAATTGGTTGAAAACGGCGTTCGAGCGCAGCGTCTTTTTCGATATATTTACGGTACTCATCCAAAGTCGTTGCACCGATACATTGTAATTCACCACGGGCCAATGAAGGTTTAAGGATATTGGAAGCATCAATGGCACCTTCTGCCCCGCCAGCACCAATCAATGTGTGCAACTCATCGATGAATAAGATGATATTGCCTGCCTGACGAATTTCGTCCATCACTTTCTTTAAACGGTCCTCAAACTCACCACGATATTTCGTTCCAGCTACAACAGTACCCATATCAAGTGTCATAACGCGTTTATCACGCAGGATTTCAGGTACCTCATTATTAATGATCTGTTGGGCAAGACCTTCAGCGATGGCTGTTTTACCAACCCCAGGTTCACCGATTAATACTGGGTTATTTTTTGTACGACGGCTTAATACCTCAATGACACGCTGTATTTCTTTACTTCTTCCGATAACAGGATCCAGGCTGCCTTCACGAGCAATCGCCGTTAAATCTCGGGCAAGACTATCCAAAGTTGGTGTGCTTGCATTTGAGGCTGTTGATCCCTGATGTCCACCTGATTCATTACTGCCTAACAGCTGTAATACCTGTTGGCGTGCTTTATTCAAGCTTACTCCAAGATTATTCAGTACTCGGGCTGCAACACCTTCGCCTTCTCGTATTAGACCAAGAAGTACATGCTCTGTCCCGACATATGAATGACCTAATTTTCTAGCTTCATCCATAGAAAGCTCAATGACTTTTTTAGCTCTTGGAGTATAGTGTATTGTTTGGGCAGTATCCTGTCCACGGCCAATTAGGTTTTCTACTTCTTTCTGAATTTTTTCCGCTCCTAAACCAAGGGCGTATAATGCTTTAGCAGCAATACCATCGCCTTCTCGAACCAGGCCTAATAAAATATGCTCTGTACCAATATTATTATGTCCTAAACGGATTGCTTCTTCTTGGGCTAATGCTAATACTTTCTGGGCTCTTTCAGTAAAACGACCAAACATCATAGGGAATTCCTCCTTAAGAATTTTCGTTTTGAGTAAAGCTACTCTAAGTAACGGCAGAGGCTTCATTGCACAACATTTATTACATAAATATAGGTACTCACTCAGAGGTAATTAACCTCTATGAGGAGGAAGTTTCCGTGAAGTTTAAGCGTTCTCGAATGAGTGCTGCTCTACGGATATCCCTTTCATGGGATCTTAATGGGCCACCTGCGTATTTTTGTAAAAATCCCGACTGAGTTAATATCATCAACTCATTTAGAATGCTTTTAGAAATATTTTTTATATACCCAAGATCTATACCTAACCTAACATCGGAGATACAGGTAGTTGCTTCTTTAGTCTCAATGACTCGAGCATTAGACAAAATCCCATAAGAACGGTAAACTCTATCTTCTAATTGTATGTGAGAGGTCTTCACTAATGCATCCCTTGCTGACCTTTCCTGGGCAATGATTTGTTGAACTACACTCGTTAGATCTTCCACAATGTCTCTTTCAGACTTTCCGAGAGTAATTTGATTAGAGATTTGAAAGATATTCCCTAACGCTTGACTGCCCTCTCCATAAATCCCTCGAACTACCAAACCTAATTGATTGATAGCCGGTATAATATGATTCATCTGCTGTGTAAGGACTAGGCCTGGCAGATGCATCATGACCGAAGCCCTTAATCCCGTTCCCACATTAGTTGGACAACTAGTCAAGTATCCTCTTTCTTCATCATATGCATAGTCTATGGATTCTTCAATCCAATCGTCAAGAACATTTGCGAGCTTTAACGTTTCTTTTAGCTGCAGACCAGACATTAAACACTGAATACGGAGATGATCCTCTTCATTGATCATGATACTTATTTCTTCATTTTCCGAAAGAAGACATGCTCCTTTTGCTGATTCATCAACTAAATGAGGACTGATTAAATGTTTTTCAACGAGAACACGCTTTTCTAGTGGTTGTATCTGGTCAATCTCTACAAGTTCAAGTTTGCCAATCTCCGGGGTAACTTCCTCTTCAATTCTTTTTTTTACTAATTCAATGATTTCTTTAGCTTCTTCGTTAGAAAAGGAGGTAGGAAAGGTAAAATCTTTGAAATTCCTGGCCAACCGAATTCTAGAACTTAATACAATATCAATTTCAGGTCCTTCGGCACTCATCCAGGAACTCAAGGCGTTTTCTACAAACTTTTCTAAACTCATAATTCTTCGCCTCCCTCTTGTGCTTCATACCTTTTTTCAAGGGAACGAACCTTATCTCTTACTTCTGCTGCTTTCTCAAATTCTTCTTGATTGATGTGAACCTTTAAAACCTCTTTCAAATCTGAAATTTGTTTACGAAGATAAATGGTGCCACCAATCCTTTTTGGTATTTTACCTATATGTGCAGTGTTGCCGCTATGAACCCTCTTTAAAATCGGATTTAATTGATCATTGAAAGTTTTATAACATTCAGCACATCCAAATTTACCTAGGTGGACAAACTCTTTATAGGATCGATGACAATGAGGGCAGCGCTTCTCTTCTGTCTTAGGAAATGCATTTGCCTTCGTCTGTTGAATATTCGACTCCATATTCAACAATCCTGCTAACAAATTATTTATTGAAAAACCATGTCCTGCATCCATAGCCATTTCACCTTTTTCCTGGGCACATTTCTTACAAAACATAACCTCTGTTTTTTTTCCATTAATGATCTTGGTGAAGTGCAGGGTAGCAGGCCTTTGATGACATTCTTGGCAAATCATGTTCATCACCTCTGCCAGTTTCATTTATATTTTAAAGTTGTAAGCATCGCAGTTAAAATCCTTGCCCTAAGCTCATCTCGGTCGGGTAAGTCTATATAAATCACCGATCTATCAATGACGCTCATCATGATTTTGGCTTCTCTTTCATTAATAACTTCTTCACCCATAAGCCGAGAAATAACACCTTCAGCCATCGATTGAGTTACCCTAGAACCAATAAGGGATAATAATTGGTTAATAAGATGCACGTAATCCTGCGATTTCACTTTCATGATCCGTATATAACCGCCGCCTCCACGCTTACTCTCTACAACATAACCTCTTTCGATTGTAAACCTGGTATTAATTACGTAATTGATTTGAGAAGGAACACACTGAAATTTATCTGCTATTTCACTTCTTTTAATTTCTAAGATATCTTTCTGACTTATTTCTAGTACTTGTTTCAAATAAGTTTCGATAATATCAGATATGTTTCTCACTCAGCCTCCTCCAATCTGACTTTGACTATATTTGACTATTATTATACAAGGAAAAATGCATTTTGCAACTTAAATGCACTCGTTTTAATGTATTATCCATTTTCTCCAAATTATATGTACTTACATACCCTAATGCACACTAAAATTTAAATATCTTAGATAAATACCCTAAACAGTTAAACACAAAACCGATTTATAGTAGAATATTCTATTACGTGTTTTAATTCTCCTGCCGAATCCAAACAACTGATCAAACACAAAGAAGACCAACATCTTTGCTGATCTTTGAGTTGCTATCTATTTGTAAAATCAAACAAAAAAAGACCAGCCAGATTGGCTGATCTTTTTAAATGGCTTGGCGGCGTCCTACTCTCACAGGGGGAAACCCCCAACTACCATCGGCGCTGAAGAGCTTAACTGCCGTGTTCGGAATGGGAACGGGT
>NZ_JBNNTG010000035.1:0-45526 GCF_050278525.1 Peribacillus sp. NPDC096540
GACCCCGCAGGCGCAAGCCGAGGAGGCTCCCGGACCGCCCGCGGAAAGCGAGTGCCCTACGTTCCAATCAACGTTCAAATTGTACAAGCCATAAAGATTTTCATCGAGTTTGTCTACAGTCTGAAAGGGTTGCTCCAGGCACCCCTTTTTCTAATTTATTTTATTTCGCCGGAATAGCATGTTCTTTTGCACTTCTTACAAGAGCAGCGTCAAAGTCTTTAATTAAATCATCTGGATTCTCAAGACCGACAGAGAGACGAAGCAGGCTGTTGGTGATGCCTCGTTTTTCCCTTTCATCAGCAGGCATGGCAGCATGGGACATTTTTGCCGGGTAGGATAATATTGATTCCACTGCTCCAAGACTAACCGCAAAAACAGGAAGCTCGACAGTGTTGACAAATGAGCGGAAAATTTCTTCGCTTTCTAGTTCAAATGATAAAACTGCACCTGAACCAAGGGCCTGTCCTTCCTGGATTGCATGCTGTGGATGATCAGTAAGCCCAGGGTAATACACCTTTTTTACTAATGGCTGCTGTTTTAAGTAGTCAGCAATTTTTTCTGCTCCTTTTTGAGAATGTTCCATTCGTACAGACAAGGTTTTCAAACCTCTCATAACAAGCCAGGCATCCTGGACACCAAGTACCGCACCAAAGGAGTTTTGAAGGGAACCGAGTCTTTCAGCCAATTCAGGATCTTTTACGACAGCAAGACCAGCTACAACATCACTGTGTCCGGATAAAAACTTTGTCGCACTATGAAGGACAACATCCGCTCCTAAGTTCAGTGGTTTTTGTAGAGCTGGCGTCAAGAATGTATTATCGACAAAACTCAATGCGCCGACTTTTTTTGCAATATCACAGACTGCTTTAATATCGGTCACTTTAAGCAATGGATTTGATGGTGTTTCAATGTATATAGCTCTCGTATTAGGTTGAACGGCCGCTTTAACGCTTTCGAGGTCCGTCATATCAACGAAAGTATGCTCGATGTTGAAGCGGGTCAACACACTTGTAACCATCCGGAACGTTCCACCGTAAACATCTTCTGAGATGACGATATGGTCTCCAGCTGAAAGCAGAAGGAATGCAGTTGAAATGGCTGCCATACCTGATGAAAAGGCAAAACCGCGAGTACCTTCTTCAAGCTCAGCGATGATATCTTCAAGAGCTTCCCGTGTTGGATTTCCGCTCCTGCTGTAATCATACTTGCCGAATTGATCGATATCAGTTTGATGGAAAGTGGAAGCGTGCTGAATAGGGACGCTCACACCGCCTGTTGTCTGATCGAATTTATGCTGGTTATGAAGTAGTTTGGTTTCAAAACTGAAATCATGATTTGTCATCGTAGTGCCTCCCTTTTTACATGTGCAAATGCTTGTTGCAGGTCTTGAATTAAATCGTCGCTGTCTTCGATGCCAACCGAGAAGCGTAGTAGTCGATTACAAACCCCATTCGCTGTCCTAACTTCAAGAGGTATATCGGCATGTGTTTGTGTAGCCGGATAGGTGATGAAACTTTCAACGCCTCCAAGGCTTTCTGCAAATGAAATTAATGATAGTGATTGTAAAAATGGATTGACCGCTGCTTCATCAATAATACGGAAAGAAATCATACCACCTCTGCCCGGATACAAGACGTCCGTTACACATCCATGCTCGGATAAATAATCGACAAGGATTTTGGCGTTCTTTTCATGGCGTTCCATCCTTAGTGCCAGGGTTTTCATTCCGCGCATTAACAGCCATGAATCAAACGGGCTCAATACCGCTCCTGTACCATTATGATGGAAGGCAAGCGAATTACATAATTCCTCGCCTTTTGCTACGATTAGTCCGGCCAGAACATCATTATGACCACCGAGATACTTTGTAGCGCTATGGATCACAATATCGGCTCCAAGCATGATAGGCTGCTGTATAAGCGGTGTATAAAAAGTGTTATCAACAATCAACAGTAAATTAAATTGTTTGGCTAGTGCGGCAACAGCACTAATATCTGTTTGCTGCATTAGAGGGTTAGTAGGAGTTTCGATAAAGATGGCTTTTGTTTGAGGAGTAATAGCTTTTTCAATATCCTCTAAACAACAAGTGTTTACATAGTCACACTGTAAGCCCCATTTTTTAAAACCTTGTTCTAGCAAACGATATGTACCACCATATAGATCTTCGCTGACTATCCATGCATCGCCTGATTTAAATAAGGCTAGTATGGTGGAAATGGCAGCCATTCCTGAACTGCAGGCATATCCTTGGTCACCTCTTTCAAGGTTGGCGATGGATTGTTCTAAAAGTTGACGTGTTGGATTACCTGTCCTTGTGTAATCGAATCCAGTTGATTGGCCAATTCCTTCGTGGCGGAAAGCTGTCGAAAAGTAAACCGGCGGATTGACAGTTCCTGTCGCCGTTTCACTGCGATTACCTAGTTGAGCAAGATATGTTTCTGTTTTATACATAGTTTTCACTGCTCCTTTGTGTTTTATAAAATAAAAAAAAGTCTTCTTTAAGAAGAAGACTTGGGTAAGTATGTACGAGTCATTCTTCTTATCTTCCAAGTTCACAAACTTGTGGAATTAGCACCTTTTCATTGGTTTGAAACAAATGAAGGTTGCTGAGGTGTCATCGGGCCATTCCCTATACCTCTCTCGATAAGAGTTTAGATTATTCAATTTCTTTTGAATTTACTATATATATAAAGTACTGTCAAGAACATTCTGGGAAAATATTGCTCGATAATCCTTTATTGGTTAATTGGGACTAGCGTTGTCAAAACATGATTGGTCCAATAAAAAAGCCCTAAATTATGTGGAAACCGATTGTATAAGGTGTAGGGATTCTTTAAAGACTTTGATTAATTAAATGGATTTCTCTGGAAAATAGGAAGGGTTTTGTTCTGTTTTTTTGCTTTAAAATAATAAAGTTTGTACAATATATAGAGAGAAATATAATACGTCATTATTCATTTCATATACATAAGGTTTTCGGTGGATAGTGCAAACATAGGAGGAGAACACATGGAATACAGAATCGAACGAGATACGATGGGTGAAGTGAAAGTTCCTGCTGATAAGTATTGGGGAGCACAAACCGAGAGAAGCCGTAACAACTTCAAAATCGGTAATGAAAAAATGCCGATTGAATTAGTCCGTGCGTTTGCATACGTAAAGCAAGCGGCAGCTAAAGTGAACTATGACCTTGGTGATCTTTCAGAAGTGAAAAAGAATGCCATCGTTAAAATTTGTGGCGAAATTCTGGAAGGTACACTTGATGAACATTTCCCACTTGTGGTCTGGCAAACAGGCAGCGGCACGCAAAGTAATATGAACGTGAATGAAGTGGTCGCTAACAAAGGGAATGAATGGTTAAAAGAAAACGGTGAATCCGAAACACTTCACCCGAATGATGATGTCAACAAGGCGCAAAGCTCTAATGACACATTCCCAACGGCTATGCATATTGCGGCCTATATGGAAGTTGCTGAAAAATTAGTACCGGCGATTAAAGTACTTCGTGATACTTTTTCAGCAAAAGAAAAAGAATTCTGGGACCTTGTGAAAATTGGACGTACACATCTTCAAGACGCAACACCACTAACTTTAGGCCAAGAAATCTCTGGTTGGAAAGCTATGCTTGATAAAGACTTGATGATGATTGAAGAAAGCAGTCAAAAACTGTTGAATCTAGCACTAGGAGGTACAGCTGTAGGTACTGGGATCAATACGAAAAAAGAATTTCCAGGACTTTCTGCAAAACAAATTGCGGCGGATACAGGACATTCTTTTGTCACATCGGATAACAAGTTCCATGCATTAACAAGTCATAACGAAATTGTTTACGCTCATGGTGCATTAAAAGCATTAGCAGCGGACTTAATGAAAATTGCGAATGATGTTAGATGGTTGGCAAGCGGCCCAAGAAGCGGAATTGGTGAAATCGCCATTCCTGAAAATGAGCCAGGCAGCTCTATCATGCCAGGTAAAGTCAATCCTACACAAAGTGAAGCGCTGACAATGATCGCTACACAAATCGTTGGTAACGATGCTACAATCGGCTTTGCAGCAAGCCAAGGTAACTTCGAATTGAACGTATTCAAACCAGTTATCATCTATAACTTCCTACAAACTGTTAAATTATTGACAGAAGGCATTCACTCTTTCAATAATAATTGTGCGGTAGGCATTACAGCGAATGAAGATAAAATCAAAGAAAATGTTGACCGTTCACTTATGCTAGTAACAGCATTGAACCCGCATATCGGTTATGAAAAAGCAGCTAAAATTGCCAAAACTGCATTCAAAGACAACTCTACATTAAAAGAAGCAGCGTTGAAATTGGATTTTTTGACTGAGGATGAATTTAAAGCATGGGTAGATCCTGCTAACATGGTTAATAAATAATTGCCTATGATCACCCTCCCGTTGTTTTCAGGGAGGGTGTTTTAAAGTGTTAAAACAATAGAATAAACAAATAATGAATATATAAGTTTCAAGAACAGGAGTGAATACAATGGCTTTATGCCCGCTTTGCAACGGCCTCAGAAAAATTCATATGAATTGCCCGGAATGTGGCAGTGATCTTGATGATAAAGGAAAATTCATGGATTATGCGGATGGATACAGTGCATACATGGATATAGACACACTTAAGCAAAATGATGGATACCCGCAATCGCTCCAAAACGATCAATGCCCACACATAATGAAATGTTCTAAATGTGGACATGATGAAGTGGTACTTGTGCAGGAATAGATATAATAGAGTTCCAACCCTAGTTGAATATACACATAAAGACCCATCCGTGAATGGGTCTTTATGTGTATAGAATTTTAATATGAAGGTAACTTTAGACCATTCTCCATCTGTGATTCTTCTTCAGAAAAAATGCGCTGCTCGGACTCTTTATCAAAGAAGTGGGCTTTATTCATGTCTAGGGCAAGTTCGATATTATCACCTGCTTGGATAATGTGATTTGCATCTACGCGTGCGACGAAGTCTTGATCAGCGAATGTCGAGTAGAGCATAATCTCGGCTCCCATAAGTTCGGCAACATCGATTTGAGCCGTGAATGTAGTGGTTGGGGCCTCCATGATGTAAGCTACCTCGTTATGAAAATCCTCCGGACGGATGCCAAGAATAATGTCTTTTCCGATATAGCCTTGATCACGCAGCGTATTCATTTTCAATTCGGGTACTTCAAGTGTTTGTTCTCCAATTTTAATGATGCCCTCTTTTAATGTTCCGGTAAAGAAGTTCATAGCTGGTGATCCGATAAATCCACCGACGAAGACATTCACGGGTTTCGCGTATACGTCTTTTGGTGCGCCGACCTGTTGAATTATACCGTCTTTCATAACAACAAGTCGTGTGGCCATGGTCATTGCTTCTGTTTGGTCATGAGTAACATAAATCGTTGTAGTGTTGAGTCGTTTATGTAGTTTTGCGATTTCAGCACGCATTTGGACCCTAAGTTTGGCGTCAAGATTTGATAATGGTTCATCCATTAAAAAAACTTTTGCGTCTCGTACTATTGCACGGCCGAGTGCCACACGCTGGCGCTGCCCACCTGAAAGGGCTTTCGGCTTCCTATTTAAAAGGTCTTCGAGACCAAGAATTTTTGCTGCGTCATTGACCCGCTGCTTGATTTCCATTTTTGGCGTTTTACGGAGCTTTAATCCAAATGCCATATTGTCATAGACGGACATATGAGGATATAAGGCGTAGTTCTGGAAAACCATCGCAATATCACGATCTTTCGGTGGGACATCATTGACCCGCTTACCGTCTATATATAAATCTCCTTGGGAAATGTCTTCAAGTCCGGCAATCATCCGTAGAGTCGTCGATTTTCCGCAACCGGATGGTCCCACGAAAACAATGAATTCTTTATCGGCCACGCTAAGGTTAAAATCTTTAACAGCTGTTACTTTTTTATCATAAATCTTAAATATATGATCTAATACTAACTCTGCCATGAAAAATCCTCCTTTTAAACTCCTAATTACTTGTACTAATTATCTATAGTCTAATCTATTAAATTGGAAAAAAGTATAGGCACACTGCACAAAAAAGGATAATAATCCCTTTGATGATTTTCCAAATAATAGTTAATCATGCAGCAAAATAATTAAGTAAGCAGCCAAGGCATGAGAAAAGTTTCTAATATCGAGTCCAGTTTTTTCAGTGAATTTATCTATTCTGTATTGAAGGCTGTTTCGATGTATATAAAGCTGCTTTGCAGCATAGGTTGCATTGGAATTGCACTCAATATACGTTTTAATCGTCTTAATTAGTTCAGTATCCTGTATGGTTTTGCCGAGTATTTCATTGATATACCAAGTTTTACTCGTTGCAGATTGGTCAATTATCAGTGAGTGAGGAATGATGTCGGCCAAATCAGTTACCTTTAAATCCGGCAAATGCAATTGTGCCAAGTCAAAACACTTTTTCTCCTGCTGTCTGTGATATTGAAGTTCATGGTTTACAGAGTGAAAGCGACCGGAAAACATTCGAGTCTTAACATAAAAATCACTCTCAAGCGTGGATGAAATAGCAAGCAGTTCTTTTTTTGATAATGACTCATCTGTCTCTGTTTCAATTAAAATACCTGCCGTTTCATTTTCCCATATCAAGACTGCATCCTTTGGGACAAATGCGAGGAAGGCATTTTCGAAATGGGAGTGTGAAAAATCAGCATGTGTCAGTTTAAAGTGGATAAAACGAACATTCTCCCAGCTTGTTAAAGGCAAGGATGCATTTGATTCGAATAAAAAAGTATTCCATGGTGAGTGAGGAAACGTGGTGATTTTATTTTGGAGTAATGAAGGAGCAAAGAGTAGTTCCAACAAACGGATTTCCTCAGTCGAAATTTCTGAACGGGGAATACCAATTGTGCTTCCAATATAGTCTTCAAACCAAATATATGCAGTAATGTTCTTCGTATCTTGTTTATTGGTAAGAGCGTTCGGGAATTTTTGTTTAAGATTTTCAAGCATCGTGTTCACCTTCTTTCTCTCTATCTCATTATAACGAAAAAGAATAAAGTGGAAAAGAAACAATGGTATTACAAGTTATTAGAAAAACAATAGGACAAGGACATTAATTTTAAAGCTATTTTATTAGTTTTTTTTGAAGTAATTATTCTATACATAAAATAACATCAATAAACCCAAGTGGGCACGGTGAAAATGGTCGGATGGCTGTTGTGGCTGTTATTAATGTAAGTTGTGAAACACACTGTTTTGATTTTCTTGCAGCTGTTCAAACATGATTCCTCATAAATGTTTCAAATTTCAGAGGCGGTCAAGTTATCGGCAAAACTTCTTTGACCAGTCAAGAAGACTGGAGAATTGCTTCCTATCTGAATATTATGAGCTATTTTCTCATCCCTCTCTTATTTCATAATAAGGATAATTTAGCTTTTGATTCTTCGGGATTTGCTATTTTACTATAATAAAGTATTCGCTGGAATGAAAGGAATACTCACATAACTAAAAGGATTTAGATCAAAAGTTGGATAGAGTATGATAAAAACTAATAATATATTACTTAAAATTCTAAATATTTAAATAATAACTTGAATTAGTATAACGTTAGGGTTATGATTCGTGATATAAGTGTTATGAAAAAGTGGAGGTGGAAATACAATTATGAAGACGAAGTGGCTAATATCAGTAATAACTCTATTTGTTTTCATTTTTCCTCAAAATCTAGTTTTTGCTGGGGAGGATAAGAATGAAGGGGTCAAAGTAGTGCGTGATAATTTTGGAGTACCCCATTTATATGCTAAAAATAAAAAAGATTTATATGAAGCGTATGGATATGTTATGGCAAAGGATCGTCTATTTCAGTTGGAAATGTTCCGTCGTGGAAATGAGGGGACCGTTTCAGAAATCTTTGGAGAAGATTATCTTTCAAAAGATGAGCAATCCAGAAGAGATGGATATAGTAATAAAGAAATTAAAAAAATGATTGACGGTCTTGATCGTCAGCCAAAAGAATTAATAGAAAAATTTGCTGAAGGCATTTCACGTTATGTAAATGAAGCTTTAAAAGATCCAGATGATGAGCTTTCGAAGGAATTTCATGAATATCAGTTTTTACCGCAAAAATGGACTTCAATAGATGTTGTCCGCGTTTATATGGTATCCATGACCTATTTTATGGATAATCACCAGGAGTTAAAAAACGCAGAGATACTAGCAAAGCTAGAGAGTAAATATGGGAAAGAAGTTTCGCAGAAAATGTTTGATGATTTAGTGTGGAAAAATGATTCTAGCGCTCCTACTAGCATTGTTAGCGAGCGGAAACCAAAAAGGGACTCGTCCTCTCAATCCCTTCAGATACTTTCTTCAGCTGTAATCAAAGCTTCTGAAAAAGTCGGGAAGGAAAGGGAGAATTTTGTCCAATCATCTGAAGAACTTGGATTACCATTAAAGATAGGCAGTAATGCCGCCATAGTCGGTTCCGAGAAATCTGCAACAGGAAATGCTTTATTATTTAGTGGACCACAAGTAGGTTTTGTTGCACCTGGATTTTTGTACGAGGTAGGTTTGCATGCGCCAGGTTTTGATATGGAAGGTTCAGGGTTCATAGGCTATCCCTTTATCATGTTCGGAGCCAACAATCACTTTGCTCTAAGTGCGACAGCTGGGTACGGAAATGTAACCGATATCTTTGAGGAGAAATTGAATGCGAAAAACTCTTCCCAGTATTTATACAAAGGTAAGTGGAGAGACATGGAGAAGAGGAAGGAATCTTTCACAATCAAAGGAGATAATGGAGAAAAGAAAACAGTAGAAAAGTTTTATTATCGGACAATACATGGTCCTGTAATTAGTAGAGATGAAACAAATAACGTGGCTTACAGTAAGTCATGGTCTTTCCGTGGAACTGAGGCCAAAAGCATGTCAGCTTACATGAAAGCGAATTGGGCAAGAAATTTAAAAGAATTTGAGAAGGCAGCTAGTGAATATACGATGTCTTTGAATTGGTATTATGCGGATAAGAAAGGTGATATAGCGTATTATCATGTTGGGAGATATCCAGTAAGAAACAGTAAAATTGATGAAAGAATCCCTACACCAGGAACAGGAGATTATGAGTGGGAAGGTTTTATTCCTTTTAAAGAGAACCCTCATGTAATCAATCCGAAGAATGGTTATGTAGTCAATTGGAACAATAAACCTTCTAAAGAGTGGGTAAATGGTGAATATAGTTTTTATTGGGGGGAGGATAATCGAGTCCAACAATATATCAATGGGATGGAAGCGAGAGGGAAAGTTACATTAGAAGATATTAATGAAATTAATTATACGGCAAGCTTTGCACAGCTTCGAGCAAATCTCTTTAAACCTCTATTGATTGATGTGTTGGACAAGAATAAATCAACCAACGGGAACTACCCTTATTTAATTGAAAAACTGGAAGAATGGAATAATCTAAAAGTAGACGAAAATAAAGATGGTTATTATGATGCAGGGATTGCGGCATTCTTTGATGAATGGTGGAACAATCTCCATGATAAACTCTTTATGGATGAATTGGAAGACTTCTATGGAATAACGAAAGAAATTACCGATCATCGCTACGGAGCTTCATTAGCATATAAAATATTAAGCAAGGAATCTACAAACTATAAATGGGTGAACGTAGATCAGGAAAAAATAATAATGGAAAGCACAAACGAAGTACTTGCTAAATTACAATCAGAAAAAGGGTTAAAAGCAGAAAAATGGCGTATGCCTATAAAAACCATGACTTTTGGTGAAAAATCATTGATTGGTATTCCGCACGGGTATGGCTCGACGACTCCAATTATTGAAATGAATCGTGGAAGTGAAAATTATTATATTGAGATGACTCCGAAAGGGCCGAGTGGCTTTAACATCACACCGCCTGGTCAAATTGGATTTGTAAAAAAAGATGGAACAATAAGTGATCACTATGATGACCAACTAGTTATGTTTGCCGAATGGAAATTCAAGCCATACTTATTTAACAAGAAAGATATTTATAAAGCAGCTAACAATGTAAGCACATTAAGTATGAGTAAGTAGAAAGTAACGATTTGAATATACTCTATCATTCAAGCATAAAGAGCTTATACTATTGATATGGTGACCTCGATTTTGAATCGGGGTCATTTTTGTAATCCCCACTTGTAACGACACTTTCAAAAGTAGGTAACAACCAAAACGCCGGGGTAAGGGAAAATCTTACTCCGGCATATATGAAGAATAAGGGGAGAATCAATTTATGGGTGATGGTCAATCATGTGCATTATAGATTCAGTTAGGTATATAGATATTATCAGCAATTATTTTGCCAGCCAGCTGCTCATATACTCCTTATCTTCTAAATCGTGAGCGTCCTTTACGATATACAGGGGACGGAAAGTATCGACCATGACTGCTAGTTCCTGCGTTTCTTTTTTACCTATACTTGCCTCAACTTTGCCTGGATGCGGCCCATGTGGCAAACCACTTGGATGAAGGGTAATAGAGCCCTTTTCAATACCTCGACGGCTCATGAAGTTACCATCAACATAGTATAGAACCTCATCACTGTCCACATTGCTGTGGACATAAGGAGCAGGGATGGCTTCTGGATGGTAATCATACATACGCGGTACAAATGAGCAGACAACATAATTATGCGCTTCGAACGTCTGATGTACTGGCGGTGGCTGATGAACGCGCCCTGTTATCGGTTCAAAATCATGAATACTGAACGCATAAGGAAAGAGGTAACCATCCCATCCTACCGCATCAAGCGGATGAAAATCATACGTATAGGATGTAATCATACCCTGTGCTCGCACCCGTATTTCAAATTCTCCTTTTTCATCTTTCGGCTCCAGTTTTTCTGGTGTCCGGAAATCACGCTCGCAAAAAGGTGAATGCTCAAGAAGTTGGCCAAATTCATTGCGATAGCGCTTTGGAGGAAGAATAGAGGAATTTGATTCAACAATGAAAAACCTAGCTTCCTTTGACTCTAAAACGACACGATATGTTGTGCCTATTGGAATGACAAGATAATCACCGGGTCCGAAACTTAAATCACCGAAAATACTTTCAATCTTGCCCGTGCCTTCATGAACAAACAACAATTCATCACCTTCACCGTTCCGATAAAAATAATCCATCTGCTTGTTAGGGCGTGCAACGCCAAGTGCTACATCATCGTTAGCCAGGAAAATTTTGCGGGCTTCTAGAAAATCACCGCCTACATTTGTATTCCAGGTCCGGAAATGACGATGTATTAACGCATCTTTTTCTTCAAGTTCATAATGAACATCACAAATTTTTACTGCTTTCTTAACTTGTGTTGGCTGATTGATATGATAAATGAGTGACTGAATACTCGAGAAACCTTTCGTGCCCATCAATTGCTCATAATATAGGCTTCCATCGTCCTTACGAAACTGAGTATGACGTTTATGGGGAATGCGGCCCATTTTAACATAATGTGTCATTGACTAAACTCCTTTTCCGTAGCTGTCATCTTTTGTATATAGGTGCTACTTCTTCACGTTTTGGGTACCTAAAATCTTTGCCTCTGAAAGGGCCGGCAAAACTTGACCGCTCACTTCACCAAAACCAATTCGATATCCTTCTCCTTGGCACCAGCCACTGATAGTCAACTTGTCTCCATCTTCAATCCAGCTTCGTTTACCACCGCTGTTAAGTTTAAGCGGTTCTGTGCCACGCCATGAAAGTTCAAGCAAGCTGCCACGTTCTTCACGGTTAGGACCGCTGATAGTACCAGATGCATGCATGTCACCAGGGCGTAGATTACATCCAGTAATGGTATGGTGAGCCACCTGTTGAGCAATCGACCAATACAGATAGCTAAAATTTGTATTCGTAATTTTGGTTGATTGTTCTGTGTTTTCTGGTGTCAAATGAACTTCAAGGTTAATATTGAATGCACCATCTTTTGTTTGCTGTAAGTATGGAAACGGCTCCGGTTCCTGCTGCGGCCCAGGTATGCGAAAAGGATCTAGTGCTTCTAGAGGCACAACCCAAGGTGAGATTGATGTAGCGAAATTCTTAGAATTAAATGGCCCAAGAGGCTGGTACTCCCATGCTTGAATATCACGTGCACTCCAGTCATTCACGAGAACTAGCCCGAAAACATGATCTTCAGCCTGATTAACTGGAATTGGTTCTCCAGGGCGGTTGCCAGGTCCAATAAACCAACCCATTTCAAGTTCGAAATCAAGCTGAATAGATGGACCAAATACTGGATCTGCATCTTTTGGTTTGCGCTGTCCCGAAGGGCGCCGCACCTTTGTACCACTTGGAACGATAGAACTGGACCGTCCATGATATCCGATCGGCAAGTGTGTCCAGTTTGGCATGAGTGCATTATCTTTACCTCTGAACATAGTCCCCACATTGGTCGCGTGCTCTCTTGAAGCATAGAAGTCTGTATAGTCTCCTATCTTTGCAGGAAGTAGCATCTCGACATCTTTCAATTGGTGGAACGCTTTTAAACGAAGTTCCTCATCATCACGTAAATCAGGCGTGTTCGCATCCAAAAGGTATTGTAATTTCGTGCGTACAGAAGTCCAGGCGGGACGGCCAAGTTCCATAAATAGATTGAGAGAAGAAGCGGAAAAGACATTCTTTTTTTCTGAACCTGTCCCGTTTAACAGCCCCGCATCGTCAATTACAGATAAATCAAGGACATATTCACCAATGGCTGTACCGGCACGCGGGCCTTTGTCTTTGAATTGAAAGATGCCATATGGCAAATTTTGAATCGGAAAATGTGATTCCGGTGTTGTTTCGATAAAAGAATATTTCATCGTGGTGCCTCCCCATTAAAAATAGTCAGTTCACCAAGTTCTTTACGCGGCTCATCAAAGCTACAGCTTCCGTAAGAAGCAGCGAAGACAGTGCGTGCTTCGTTGATTTCAGAAGAACTGATAGATAAACTGCGCCAAGAAAGTGTGTCAGGTGTAAATGTAAAGTGTTTTGGATCCTCATCCAGCAAAATGGTTTCAATGATTTTGCTATCTATTGAATGGCAGTAGGAAAGAAGGGCTGCCGTAAATACGTTAACAAAGCCATGCATTTTTGTTTCCACTTCATTTCGGTACTGACGGATTGGATGATGCAGACCCGCTGTGAATTTTAAAGTTAGTTTTCTTTTTCGGGATTCATGAATAACAATCGCTACTTGTTCGGCAGAAGGAAATAAATCCGATGTAATGCCGCCCATGCGCATTTTAATACCAATACTTTTCAAAGATTTTTGATTGATCAAGCGAATAGTATCCAATGTGTATGGAAGTTGATCAATCGTTCCTGCTATTTCACAATAAATCGGATAACTGGCTGTTTGTTTTTCGAGTTTCTCTAAGAACGAAGAATCAACTTTTTCTGGAAGCGGAACTTCGATCGCCTCAATGGTACCAGCTGTTTTAAATGTTTCTAAAAAAAGGTGAATATCTCCCATAGCCGTTTCAATTTCTAGGGGGTTCGTTAAAATAACAGATAATCGAAGTGGATATTGATCATTAAATTGATCTTTAAATGGTTCGAGTTCACTCAGTCGTGAAGCGGGAATAACAAATGGACCAAGCATCCAGCTGTTCGAATCATGAATATATGCATGATAATTTGAAATTGCTTCTGGAAGCGGAAGTGCACTTGGTGGAAACAGGCCTGCATAATCAATAAGTTCGGTCATAAAATGACTGAGCGCTTCCTCTTTCCACATTCCATTTACTTTTGTTAACAACAACCTCACACCTCCTAGAATAGGAGGCCATACTAGGTATTACGCCGGTATGGCCGGTTCATATTAAATATTTCCACGAAGTTCCTGTTCGCGTTCAATCGATTCAAACAATGCTTTAAAGTTTCCATCGCCAAAACCAAGTGCACCTTTACGCTGAATGACTTCGATAAACATAGTTGGACGGTCAACTAATGGTTTTGTGAAAATTTGGAGCAAGTACCCTTCATCATCACGGTCGACAAGGATATTAAGTTCTTGAAGTCGTTTCACATCTTCATCAATATCACCTACACGATTGGCGAGGTCTGCGTAATAAGTGTCAGGAGTCTTTAAAAACTCAACACCATTTTCTTTTAGTGTGGCCACTGTGGTGATGATATCGTTTGTTAAAAGGGCAAGATGCTGAACACCTTGACCATTATAGTAATCTAGGAATTCTTGAATTTGAGATTTGCGTTTTCCTACAGCAGGTTCATTGATCGGGAACTTAATACGTCCTGTTCCATTCATCATAACTTTTGACATTAGGGCTGAGTACTCGGTCGAAATATTTTCATCATCAAAATGTTTCAGAACAGTAAAACCGAATACTTTCTCATAATAATTTGTCCATTCGTCCATTACTTCCACATTACCAACAAGGTGGTCAACACCGATTAAGCCTGAAGGTTGAGCTCCAAAGTTGTCCTCACGAGCTTTAAAACCTGGTAGAAATCCACCTTTATAATCGATTGGCTCAACAAGCGTGTGAATCGTATCCCCATATGTGCCTAGGATTGCTTTTCTCACTTTGCCATTTTCATCTTCTTCCACCCATGGTTCTCGAAGAGCGATGCCGCCGCGTTCAATTGCACCAGCATATGTTTTTTCTAGGTCTTTTACGAGAAGGGCTATATCTTTTACTCCTTCGCCATGGGTTTTAATAAACTCGGCAACATCTGTGCTGTCTGATAGTGTGCCTGTTAAAATCAATCGGATGACGCCCTGTTCCATAACGTAAGATACACGGTCACGGGAGCCTGTTTCTAGTCCTTTATATGCTATCAGCTTGAATCCGAAAGCGTTTGCGTAATAATAAGCCGCCTGCTTTGCATTCCCAGTATAGATTTCTACGTAATGCACACTCTTAACCGGGAACAATTCCTCTTTTTTTGCTTTAGAAGATCCAACTGTTTTTTTAGTCATATTTACCGCTCCTTTATCATTTTTTTACACAAATAAGCGAAATTTTCTTAATTTTCTGCCTGTAATAGTTCACATCATAATACATAAAAATTCACCATGCAAATATGTGTTTTACCGCGGTTGACCATCGCGGTATCAACATTTTAACGCGATAAAACATATTTGCGTTTAGGTGTACTCTTGCACATTTTTTGTATATCTACTTAAAATGTTAGCAACAAAAATAAAAGGGGAATTAAATATGAAAATTAGTGTAAAGTTCTGCCCTAGTAACTTTGAAGATGAGTTGGAAACTATGAAAGATAAATTAATGGAGTGTAGCGGTCTAGAGGTTATTGAGGATAGATGCTTGCTGTATTGCGGACAATGTTTAATGCAGCCGTTTGCACTTGTGAATGGTGTAAACATTGTTGCAAACGATCCAGTTGAACTTCTCGAAAAAATTGAACAATATGTAGCTAGGCTTAAACAAGGAGATACTGTGTGAAAAACGAGAAAATGAAATGGATAATAATTGATTATTGCATTGATTGACAATATATCATTATAGTGTGATTTTCCGAGAAACATGCGAACCTTCAGAAAGCATCCATCTAAGTTAAAATATATGTAAAACCCAATATCAAATGCTGATATGATTGAAAAAATTTATAATCAAGGCCTGTTCCCAAAAAGGGAGCAGGCCTTGATTATTTTGGTTTGGTTTCTTATTTCATCCAAACTGGTTTTCCAAAGCCTGTAAAACTTGCTATCGATTACTTCTTCAAACTTGTCAGATTCAACTACTGATTTAATATCCTTAGCAAACTGAGAATCTACATCGTTTGTATTCACAGCGAACAACATTACGATAAATATCCGGCATTCTTGGTCGTTGTAAACAGCAATACTCCAAGAGGTAAACCAATTAGAAGGGCTACCGCAAGGGAAATTCCGACCATATAGATGGTTTCGAGAAAGGCTTTATTAAGGTCAGGAAATTATTGACGACGGAATCATACCACCTTTGATTCTACCGCAAGAAATACAACTGGTTTTTGCTAGGGTATTTTATTTACTTGTCAAAAGAATGAAGTGATATTACATTTATTGTAATAACTTTAGGGTAAATTGGATATTGAATTATTTTTATACAATTGATTAGGAGGGAAGCCATGCTAGAGATTAATACGATAAATGACGTGGTTTGTGTGCAAGGGACCCCTGAAAGAATCAAGTCGGGGATGAGTGTATATGTTTTTTAACAGATGGCCTATTGATTGATACGGGAGCCCAAATGTTATTGGAAGAACTTATCCCTTTCTATGAATCAGCCGACTTCGATCTAGTGGCGCTAACGCATTATCACGAGGACCATACTGGTGGAGCGGCCTGGATACAGGAACATAAAAAAGTTCCAATGTATATTCATCCGATGTCGATTGATGTTTGTGCGAAGGATGCTGAATATCCTGATTATCGCAAAACTTTTTGGGGAAAGAGAGACGCTTTCAAAGCTGAGCCGCTGGGGAAGGCAGTTCACTCCAGTACTCAAACATGGGAGCCAATTTTTACTCCTGGTCATGCTAAGGACCATATGGTGTATTTGAATCACAGTAATGGCATGCTTTTTTCAGGTGACCTATTCGTTACTCCAAAAACGAAGCTTGTTTTACGGGAAGAATCTGTACCGGACATCATCGATTCTATAAAAAGATTACTTCAATATGATTTTGAAGAAGTCTTTTGTTGTCATGCTGGGCATGTCCCAAATGGGAAGGAAATGTTCCAAAGAAAACTCGACTATTTGGAAAACCTGCGTGGTGAAATTTTGCACTTAAATAATCAAGGCTTGGCAGTTCATGAAATCCAGCAAATTGTTTTGCCGAATCAATACCCGCTTATCGAGATATCAGGCCACGAATGGGATTCGAAGCATATTATCACATCGATATTAAAAGAAAACGTGTTGATTAAAAAGGAGAATGAAGCGAAGTACTAATTAGTGAATCAGTGTAATGGAAGAAGAAATATCTCAAGAAATGCAGGAGGTGTTAAGCATTTCCATTTGAAATACAAAAGCACGCAATGTAATTTATGGGATAACGTTTTTTTGCATGCTAACAACTTCTTGCCACGAAGTTGTTTTTTTTTTTTATCCAAAAGGTATGTATAGAACAGGGTGTAAGTCCCGAGGAAGTGAGCGGTGTACTTCTGATCCATGGGATACAAACTACAAACATAAATTACAGAGTAGTTTTGCTATTGTAAATCGGTTTTAAGCAGCATATTTAAGTGGATTAGGAAATAATCCCTATTTTATAGTATGATAGTAAACGTGTAATAAACAAGATGCGATACTACATTGAAAAAGGTGAAAAATAAGTGGAAACAATTAATGCTACCAGCTTTAACATATATGGTTCGGATGTTGAGATAATTATAGATGCAAATTTAGAATTAGCCGATATAATACTTAAAAATAATGATACGAAAGAAGAGTGGATTTACGAGGGTGTCATATGTAAGAATTTGAATGATAAAACACGTTTGACAATACCACTTGAAAATATGAGAAGGTCGGATGCTAGGAGGACAACTTTTACTATTTTACTTAAAGTGAATGAAGAACTGTTTAAACTAGTTAAACCTACTATTAAAAGAAAGAAAAAGCGTAGTTTCGCGCGATCGTATTACCAACTTTCAAGAACAGAGACTGCTGCTATCTTTCTGAATAAAAAAAATAACTTAAGTCTAATGTACGGTAACTCATCCAGCGTATTTCGTTCTTTATGCAAAGTAGTCTCGGAAACTATACAGGTTACCGATATAGAAGTAATCGGGGAAAAGGCAAGGTTTTATCATAATGAAGGTGAGTTAGGTAATCTATTTCTGACACTTTACGACTCTATCAATCAAAGTTTCTCGGCAATTGGAGAGGCTGTGAGTGGGAAAAATGTCATTGATGTAGATGTTTCAAAACTTGCTGAAATTCCTTTGGAATCTGAATTGTATGTTGAAATGAAAATCGGAAAAGTCTTGAAATCCTACAAAGTTCAGTTTGATTCAAGACTTATTAATCAACACAATGAACTCGCATTTATCGAATTAAATCAGGTCACTGACTCTTTAGAAAGTTATGAAACTCTATATTTTGAGGAACTTGAAGTAAGACAAGGTCAACTTCTAATTCAACTAAAGGAACCTTTATGTAATCCTGTTTCTGTTGTTTTTGAAAAAAGTACTTCGTTAGAGTGGCTACAATCAAACCAATTTAAGATTGATGGACAACAATTAATAATTGATTTGAAGACAATTTTTAACAACAGCTTTTTTAAAGAAAACCAAAAATGGAAACTTTACGTGAAAGAGAAAATATCAGGGGAAATACAATTAAGTAAATTTAAGCCGATTTCAAAATGCAAATACCTTCAACTCGAGCAGGTACCGATTGAGTACGTAAACTTTCAGGCTAATGTTTATATCACTCCTAAAGCGGAGCTGGCAATTTTATTAGGAAAGGAAGAAGATGTCCATAATGCAAGTTTCTACGTTACAAAGAGTAGACTTTCGATATATGACATAAAATTTAGCAACTACGAATTGACTTTTTCGATAGAAGATATCCAAGATACTGTGATAGAGAAAGCGCAATTAGTGTTGAAGAATAGAAAAAATGGTGAAGTGAAAAAAGTGGTTGCGACCACTAAAAAAACCTCTCATCATCTAGAGGTTCAATCAGACTTACATGAATTTATTAGTAGTATGGTAACTCCTTCAAGGTGGGATGTTTCCATTGAAATAATGTATGCCAATATAATGGAAGTAAACCGGATTGGCTGTTACGATCAGAGGAAACTCTCAGTTGAGGAAAGGTATTTACCTTCAGTTCAGACTGATGAGGAGAATGTATTCACTCCATATTTAACATCAAGGAACGAACTATCCTTTGTTTATAGTTCAGAGTTTGCACTTAGGCATGAAAAATTAAAGTCAATTGTTTCAATAAAAAATGTTGTTCTAAATAAGTCGATTCTAGAAATCGAAGTTATGCTCTCCTTGCCTGACGTTCAAAACTATACAGTTAAAGGGATGTTACTAAAGCACCGTAACAGTCAGACATATAAGCATTATCCAGTGAATATAAAGGAAAGCGTGACCAGTAAAATCAACTTGAATGAACATGAATTTGAACAATTTTATTGGGATTTCTATTTATTAGTTGAAGTAGAGGGCGAAGATTATGAGCTCAAGCTTAGACGTCCATCAAGAAAAGTCCGGAAAAAATTGAATCGGACAATAAGAGATTATTCATTTCAAAAAGAGGACGACCATGTTGTTTATCCTTACATCACAAGAAGCAATTCACTTGCTTTAACGTATCGAATAAAAAGTACGTATGAAGCACCAAGTTTTAAAAGGAAAGAAAAAATTGCTTACTATGTTTATAAAATGTTTAAAAAGTATTATGAACAAAAAAATATTTGGCTTGTTTACGAGAAATTGTCAGAAACGGCTCAAGATAATGGGTACCACTTTTTCAAATATTGCTATAATAATAAACCGGAGAGAAATGTCTATTATATTATAAAAAAAGATTCTCCTGATTTAGCTAACCTTAAAGGGTTTGAGGATAAGGTTATTTACTTTATGAGCTTAAAGCATTTGGTCTATTTATTAGCCGCTAAATTACTAATAGCTTCTGAAACAAAGGGACATGCTTATGTTTGGCGGGTTCAAAAAGGAAAAGTAATGGAGTATCTTAGGAGAAAGAGAATTGTCTTTTTACAGCATGGAGTTCTTGGCTTAAAGAAGATTGATAGTACGTTAAATAAAGGTTCATCGGAAGAAGTAGATTTGTTTGTCGTCTCTTCGGATTTCGAGAAAGAAATTGTGAAAAAATATTTTGGGTATAACGAGAGGGACATCATCGTTACCGGTTTAAGTCGATGGGATGATATAAACAAAGAAGAGACTAAGGTCAAACAGCAAATTTTCTTAATGCCTACTTGGAGAAATTGGCTTAATGAAGTGTCTAATGAGGAATTTATTGAATCGAATTATTTTAAAAATTATATCGGTTTATTAAATTCGGAGAAATTATTGGAGTTACTTCGGAAATACGACGTAGAATTAAAATTTTACGTCCACCCTAAATTCCAACCTTTTATTGATCAATTTCATACGACTATTGATCAGGTTCAGATTATTAAATTTGGTGATGTAAACATTAGCACTTTGATTCGGGAATCGGCACTTTTGATCACAGACTACTCGAGTATTGCATGGGATATGTATTATCTAGAAAAACCGACTATTTTTTATCAATTCGATCTTGATGAATATACCGAACTACAAGGTAGCTACATGGATATGAACAAAGAATTATTCGGAGACCAAGCTCTAACAATAGATGAGTTGTTAACCTATATCGAAAATAGTATTCGTAACAATTTTAAAGAACAAGACATTTTTAAAGAGAAAAGAAGTCATTATTTCGCAAATATTGATAATCAAAACAGTGAACGTATTTATTCTAGCATCTTAATTAATGAAAGAAGATTAAAGCCAAGGAGAGTTTCTTTCTATAAAAAACTCACAAAAGTGCCATTGCTTAGGAAAATTTGGCGCTGGGCGAAACGTCGGAAAATGACTAGGAAGTTCGCTTTTTCATTAAGAGATCAATTAATGAATCTGAATGAAAGGAGGATACGCCTATGGGACAAGAAAAAATAATCACGATAGATCATTTGGTATGTGAGGACGAAAAAATCACTTTTCAATTTAAAGATTCTAATTCAGTGAAGATTATTGGAATCGAACAGAATATGAAAATTAGATGGACATTCGATACAGATTTAATCGATTCAAAAATTATAATTGACCTTACAAGGTTTATTAAAGAATATTACCAAGCAGCTTCAAGGTGGGATTTGTATTTAGAAACAAATGGGTCCACTTACCGAATTCAAATTAGGGGTGAAGGGGGGGGATATTTCAACTCAATTCCTTCTCTAGGTGTTCACGTAGTTACCCCATACATCACGACAGAAAGCGGCTTAAGCATAGTCATCAAACAACCGACTCATTTGTCCGATGAGAAGCTTTCAGCTAAGGTTTCACTACAATCTTTGAAGTTTAATGGTCCGATTTTAACTGGTACTATGCGTCTTGAAATGAAAGAATCATATGAAATTGTCGGCTTGGTCTTAAAACATCGGGATGTGTCTGATGATAAGCAGTATATTTGTCCAGTGCAAGGAAAGAGTAAGCTTTCTTTTGAAATCAATGTAAAAACTTTTAATTGGCGGCCGTTTTATTATGATTTTTATTTGCTTGTGATAGTTGCAGGAAAGGAACATTATGTACGCTTGAAGAACCCGACATGGTTGACGTGGAAGAAATTAGATAGAAGACTTTATGGTATGTCTTACACGTTTGACAATGGCTTTTGGATTTATCCATACATGACGGCTTCGGGCACCTTGGCCCTTACCTTTAAGGAAAAAAGCAAGTACGAGTCAAATGTTTATTTTTTTAAGGAAGTGCTAGCCTCTTGGGTCTATAATGCACTTCGCCCTTATTTTAACAAAAGGAACATTTGGTTAATCTACGAAAAAACAGCAGAAAGGGCCCAAGATAATGGGTACTATTTCTTTAAATATATTTATGAAAATCAAAAACATCAACAAGCTTATTATATAATTAAGCCTGAATCAGAAGATTATCTGAAGTTGGCTGGCATGAATAATCGAGTCTTAGAATTCATGAGCTTTAAATATATGGTTTATATGTATTCTGCTCAACTGTTTGTTTCGTCTGAAACAAAAGGGCATGCCTATGACATCCGGATTCAAAAGGGACGAATCAGAAAAGCAATGAATTATAAGCCGCTTGTTTTCCTACAACATGGTGTTATCGGTTTGAAAAAACTTAACAGCATTTTTAAAAAATCGAGCATTAATGCACCGAGTCTTTTTGTTGTTTCTTCACCTGCTGAAGGAAAGATCATTCGTAACCATTTTGGATATAATGATAAGGAAATTATTGTGAGTGGACTACCGAGATGGGATGTCATTAATAATAAGGCTACGGGCAATAGTATTTTAATGATGCCGACATGGCGAGTTTGGCTTGAAAACTTATCATACGAGGAAGTGGCAAACAGTGAGTATGTTCAGGCGTTCAAGGCATTTTTAGATTCATCGGAATTACACAAACTTTTGGAACAACATGAATTGACGCTTTACTTTTATCTACATCCAAAATTCAAGGATTTCATTGACCATTTTGAAATCAATCATAACAGAGTTGTTATTTCCAATGAACAGAGCTTAAACTCCTTAATGATGGAATCCTCTATGTTGATCACAGATTACTCAAGTGTCTCCTGGGATATGTTTTATCAGAAAAAGCCGATTATATTCTACCAGTTCGACCTGGATACATACAATAAGTATCAAGGTAGTTATATGGATTTTGATGATGAGCTATTCGGTGATCAAGTGTTCACTACAGAGGACTTGATAGCGACTATTAAAGAATATGCAGAAGCCAACTTTAAGGAAAAGCAGCTATTTAATCATCTAAGAGAAACGTATCTTCCATACATTGATAAGTCTAATAGTCAACGTATATATAATGAGATTCAATCAAAGCAAGGTTTACTAAAAAAAATAAAGCGCAAGCAACTGCTTTCTAGAGTGTTAAGTAATCATGGCATACGGTTCCTTTGGGGCAAACTCAAAAGCGTGAAAACCGTAAAGCGTGTAGGAGAAAGAATTCGCTTGAAAATTAAATAAAAAGTTTTGCACTTAAGCACGCATTGTAATTTTAGGGGAAATTTAATAATTTAAACTGAAAATTTAATACGTCTAGAAATGGGTGCAGATAATAATATTTTGAAGATTATATGCTTAAAAGGGAAGTCCGGTTAGAATCCGGCGCTGTCCGGCAACTGTATATGAGAGCGTTTCGAGTAATGCCACTATCTTCTGCCAAGGGGGATGGGAAGGTTCGAAAAGCGATGATCATGAGCCAGGATACCTGCCTGTTTTTAGTACAACATCAAAAGCCTACGAGGATAGGCGGTATTGGATCCGAGAATTGACAAGAACATGTTTTTCATTTTTTCATTTTTGGGGAAATGGAAAATACATGTTTATTTTTGTTATGTTTCGTTTGCACTTCAACAACTTCTAATCGGGAAGTTGTTGTTTTTTTAGAAGTAAACCGTTGCAGCACGATTTAACAAAATAATAATGTAATCTCGTCTGCCTATTGAATAGGAGAAAAGTTTTCTTTATGAACGAAATTCAAAGGGGTTCCATGCATGTTTGGAACAGTTAGATACTTTACAGATTTTAAAAAGGAGCCACCTAAGGAGGCTCCAACCTTATTATTTATTTTTGTTTGGATCGGTTTCATCATAAAAATCATGTGCTTCTTCAATGTTTTGAAGGTCAGCAGCTGCATAAACATTCCCGCCAGCTAGTCCTTCATTGATGTAACGGTCGATGTCTAAGAAAGCAGAGTTCTTGCCTTCATATTCGGTATCCTTTAAAAATGTGAATTCATCTTTATCCAAAAGAAATCCCTCCTAGCCTGTTTTTTATAGTGTAGGCAAAAGAGGGCTTTTTATTCTCTCATGAATGATATTAGGAATTTAGCTTTAACTTATTCATATACATGATAGACCATTAAGTCATGTATGATGCTTTTGAGCTTAGCTTCGTCTGTTTCTGAAGGGGGATTGGCAGTCCATTCGATGGACCCGTCTTTATGGTATAAGGCTTGGACGGCCTGCTTGTTAAAGTAAAAGGAAATTTTCCATCCTGGTAAATTTTTATGTAATGGTGTCCATTGAAAATGAGTAATCATATGTATAACCTCCATAAACTGTCTCTCATTTCATTATAATGGAAAACGGCAAATGGAAGTTATTTTCTTGTTCGATTTAATAAAGTTAATTCAATAAACAGGTTTTTCAAATGCAAGAGTCTACTTGCTTCAATTTCTTCTTCATCAAATTGCATGGGTTTAGAGTTTACTTCGTAAATAAAAAGTGATCCTGTTGAATCTTCGCCAATATCAATGGAGAATTCCCCGAGAAAGCCGAATTTCTTCGAAAGAATCAAACCGCATTTTTGAGCGATGTCCGCCAACTTCCGATTTAATTTCCTCGATTGCAAGTTTTTGTAAGGGAAAAGTTTCCCGCCTCTTGGAGTATGGGTTGTGATTTCCTGGGTTTGTGACATTCGTACAGCCTTGCCAGTAATTTTATAGAACCCATTTTCATAATGAACGAGAACTCGGTAATCATAACGATGCCCATTCAGTTTCTTTGGTATAACTGCTCGTTGGGCGAGATAGACTCTTCTCATCAGAAGTAATTTTTTATGTTCCCAAAATGAGGAGAAATCTGGGAAGGATTCACTATGTGTTAGGCTATTAAACTGAAGAGTATCGTCAGGATTTTCGATTAGTGTGTAAATACCTTTCCCTTGGCTTCCTTTGCATGGTTTTAGGTAAATATGCTTGTGGGATTTTAAAAAAGCCCTCAGCCCATCGCAATCACTTAGGATAATTGTTGATGGAAGATGGTTAGTGAGGGACCCATCTTCCATCAATGCTTCATACATCATATATTTATCTAAAAAACAAGGATTGAAAAGGTTCATACTATGATTTTTAAAGTAGTTGATAAGCTCTTGAAAATCCTCTGATGATTCGAAGCCCCTTGAGGGAATTCGGTTATAAACTATATTGGGAAGCGGCATCTTAACCTCGATCCATTTGTTTGAAATGGAGGAAAAAAGGAAGCCTTTTACTGGGATGGAATGAAAGGACTCAACCGTAAATACAAACACTAAAATCCCATGTTCCAACAAATATAGTGATAAATCCTGAAAAAGTGTCAAGTTTCCCCCTATTCCTGATTCCTTTTTTGGATTTAAAGAAGTTAAAATTCCGACGACGAGCATCCGGCTACCTGGAAAAATAGAAATAGGAATAAGTGTTTGATTATTAGGATTCTGTTTATAGTGTATTTCCTCTTTCTCCGCGCCGGCGAATAGTTGCATACTCTCTTGGTCATGGTACCAGCTTTCAGTTGGAATATCGTAAAAAATATTCATCTTTGAACACCGATAGCATTTGTAATGGTTTGTTCCGTAAGATAAATAGCATAATCAAGGCTGAGCTTTCTCGTTAGCAGCTCGAACTCTTTGAGTTTTGGATGGGAAAAGATTGAACGTCCTGGTTTAGAATTGGCTTCAAACATCCAAACTTGCCCTTTTTTATCTAATCCAAAATCAAAACCGATTTCTGCAATGATGCCATCTAAGTGCTCTTCAATACTTTCACTTAATATTAGGGCGGCCTCCGATAGCTTTCGTTCGACTTCTTTCGCCTCATCATCATCACCGTATAGCTCGGCAATCGTCTTGATGACGCCTCCGCTTTTAATGTGTGTAGTAACGCTTCCAGCACCGGCTATTTTTGCTGCGACGGCGGTTACCTGCCAAATTCCGTTGCTGTCCTTGTTCGTATGCACTCGGAAATCTAAAGGTCGTTTAGAAGAACGAATTAATGGTATGCCCTGCTGAACAATGAGATTATCAAGCGGTAGATTATGAAAGATGTGTTTAACAATGGATTCTAAAGTGGAAAACTTTTGCAATTTATTTTCCTTGGCTTCATTTTTATAGCGACAATAATAGACATTTTCATGTTTATCATAAAGAATTTGGTGAATCCCAAGCCCAAGGCTGCCATGAATAGGCTTTATATAAACTTGGCGGTAATGAGAAAGCAGAGTTTCGACGACGGACAGAGAATGAAAAGGATACGTTTCCGGTAAAAAAGGAAGTGCCCGCTCATCCGCACATAACCGTTCATTTACATCCCATTTATTAAAAAAACCTGGATTGTACCAGGGAATTGTATACTCCTTTTGGAATTTACGTTTCACTTCCTTAGGGCCATCCCGGTTTTCCGTCATACGGTTAGGAAGCCGGTCATAAATGACATTTGGAAAAGGAAATTCGTTAATATTCCAGTCATTGTTCTCATAGATATAGCCCTTGATTGTTTCCTTTTCCCAATTGATTACATTTTCACCGAAAACAAAAGGGATGCAGCCTGTTGTTTGACTCAGAGAAAGGAGTTTTGAAAAAAATTCTGAACGTTCCCCGAGCGGTTTGTTTGAAATGCCGGTAAAACCTGATGAAAAAATCCCGACGAGCGGTCCAATATGAATGCTCTTACCGTATATAAATAGATGAAGAGGCATATCGACCTGAGTAAATATTAAAGATTCCGCGAGACTTTCTGACAGGACAATCGTTTGCTTGATTGCGGGATTTTGTTTGACAATGGCAGGACATGAATGCTGGCCGAAATATATTAGTTCAATCTCTGCCAAATCTCCAAGCTCTGATGGATAGAAGAGAACGTTGCCAGGAGTATCGGCAATCTCGGCAGGATAAGTCTTTCTCACTCTCTATTCACCTGCTTTCTGAAGATGATCGGCTAAAAATAGGCTATATTGGAACGGTGCGCGATGGATATCCTTCATCGATTCAGGTTGAAGTGTTTGAATAATTTTCCTGCCTGGTTTTGAGTTAATATCCATTATCCAAATTTGCCCTTTTTTATCAATGCCTAGGTCAATTCCTAGCTCAAATAGCCTTTCAAAAACGGCTTCTGTTTCGGCAGGTAAGGTACGGAGGATATGCTGGATTTTTTGTTCGACAGCAATTGGAATAGATTCAGGATTTTTTTTGATGAAAGCCTCAAGTGAAATAGCTTCCCCACCAGTGGCTAAATTGGAGGTGACTCCATCCTGTTGCCCCAGGCGAATGCCTCGACCCCGTTCCATCCACTGATTTTTCTCGTTTTTTTGAAGTAAAATTCGTAAATCGAAAGGTTCTTTTTTCTGGTTGCAAAGTTCTAAATAAGGCTGACAAAGGTAACTATATCGATTTAATAAATGCTGCAGCCATTTGTTCAGTTGAGATTTAGAGTCAAATTGACGGTCGTATTTGGTGCCCTTTTTTGTCATGGACACCAATGTGCCGCTTGCCGTTTTTGTGAGAAGGTAGATTCCCGTACCACCTGCTCCAAACTCTGGTTTGATAATGATTTTATCCAGACGTTCCAAATGGCCGCTGATTTCTTCAGGTGTGGTAACTTGAAAAGTTTCTGGGAAAAATGCTTCTAGCAAGGGATGGTTTTTTAAAGTTTGATAAACTTCCCACTTTCCTGGAAGGCCAAGACCAAGGAAACTTGAATTATTTTTTAACCAATTGATTTTATCGCGTATTTCCGTCGGCACACGGGATAAGCCATGGGAACAGCGGTCATATACAAAATCAGGGAGATCAAACGATTCTGAGCGCCATGTTTCTTTTTCCGCATCAAAACGTTCTCCACGAACTTTCTTCACATCGATATCAATATTCTCGGGTGTGAATTTACATACATTCATATTAAATGATTTAGCTGCTTTTGCTATTTCAGTAAAATAATGATTTTCATGTGTATCTGAAGTGGCCATTAATCCTATTAACACGTGCCAGCAACTCCTTTTATGGATGGTTTTCTCGGTCAAGAGTAAGCATAAATTCTATAATGGATTTTACTGATGGACGAAAAGTCTCATAGTTGCCTTGAAACTTTTTCGAAGGTTTCGAGTTCACTTCAATAATCCAAGGGTGTGTGTCAACATCAAGTGCTAAATCGATTCCGAGTTCCCCGAATAAATCGTCATGATTTTCTGACAAAGTATGGGCAGTTTTTTTAGCAAGTCGTATAAGCTTTTGGTGCAAACGTCCGGCTTCCTGATGATCAAATACTTCCTTTAAAAAGTCTGAGCCGTTTTTCATCATACCGCCCTGTGCAAGATTGGAAACGATATTACCTGGATCTCCTATCCGGGCAACCATGGAGGTAACTTTCCATTGAAACTGCTCATTTTGATGAAGAAGGATTCGGAAATCCACTTTTCTCTGATCGATTTCAAACAAGGAAATCCCCTTTTGAAGGATGTAGGCTTGTTTTCTGCAGAATTTTTTCAAGGTGTTATACAACTTTTCATTCGTATCCGCAATATGCACATTTTGTATATGTCCGGCTTGCTCGATTTTCCATTTTCCAGCTACTTGTGTTAACCTGCAAATATTCCTGCCTTGACTACCGGAAGATGGCTTAAAATAGATAACAGAATGGTTCTCTAAGAATGTAAAGAAGTCTTCCTTCTCGTTAAAAAGTATGGTATCAGGCAAATTTGAAAGTAGTTCATATTCTAAGAGAAGAAGCTCATGTACATCGAACTTAGAAAGAAACCTTCCATTAAACATCGGGATTGAATATGATTTTAGTTCATTTGTAAACAGCTCAAAGGTGGGTGATTGTTCCATTTTCCGAGAATGAATCCGATTATAAAACATATTAGGGATAGGAAGAGTAAGTGTTTGCCACCCATTTTGCCCTGGCCAATATCCTTCCACTACGCCATCTTTGAGAGACTGTATTCCTACTAAAAAGAATAAGAAGCCTTGTTGATGACAGTAGGATTTCATCTCCTGATAAAATTTTTCCATCTCCCCAAATGTCCCATCTTGCAAGGGAAGTTGGTTGATGAGTGCAGCAAAGAAGGGCCCAATTTTTATTGATCTATCATCCGCATGGAAGGTAACGGAAATTGGGTCTGAAAAAGCAGGCAGGGATAAAATTTGGTTTGTATCAAATGAAAGCTTTATTGTTGGCTGGGATGAAGGAAATGGTTGGGCGAGTACAGGAACGGAACGGCATCCAGCCGTAAGCGTAAGAGGTTCCCCATATTGAAGATCCCACTCCTCGAATAGTTTTTCTTCGATAAACAGTAGCGCCTTCTTTCTAGTGATTGCAGGATTTACCGTAATGAAAATTTTTTGAAATTTAAGATTCATTATAATTCCCCGTTTGCACTAAGTTTGATATCCTTTTATAATTAAATGATGGGCAAAAGTGGATAACACATTCTATGTTTTTTCAATTAGAACGTGTCATTAAGCCTTTATTTCAAGCGAAAAAAGGAGAAATCCTCATGGATGAGTTATGGGTAAAAATACTGTTTATGGTTGTTATAGGTGCCGTAATTGGAGGGTTCACTAATTTATTGGCTATCCGGATGCTGTTTAGACCTTATAAACCAATCTATATTTTCGGGAAACAGCTGCCGTTGACACCAGGTTTAATTCCTAAGCGGCAGGATGAGTTAGCTCGTCAGTTAGGTAAATTGGTCGTTGAACATTTAATCACACCTGAAAGCATTCAAAGTAAGGTCATCAATGAAGCCTCTATACAGAATATGAAAATTTTCGTTCAGGCAGAAGTAAAGAAAGCATTGTCCACGGAAAAAAGTACAACTCAATTGCTTGATCAATTGGGAATGAAGAATTCTTCATTCGCTTTAGAACAGCAATTACAGACATTCGTTCTTGGTAAATACGAAAAATGGTTGGACGAAAATCGCGGCAAGAGCTTACAGGACATCGTCCCATTGCACATTCAGCAAAAAGCGGTGGATTCGATCCCGGATATTTCTCGATTCATCGTAAAAAAGGGAAAAGAATATTTTAACAGTGCAGAAGGTAAGGGTCGCCTAGAAGACATGCTGGATGATTTTTTTAAGGAACGGGGTAAATTGATCAATTTAATTCAGATGTTTATCGGAAATGAAAAGTTAATTGATAAGATTCAGCCGGAAATCATTAAATTCTTCGAACAATCACGAACTAATGATATATTGTCGGCTATGATGGTAAAAGAATTGGAAAACCTTGAGAAATGGGATGTTATGAAAGTAGAAGAGTTGATTGGAAAAGAAGCTATAAGACAGGCGATTACCGATAAAACGGCAGAAATGATACCAGTCAATACAATCATGGAAAAGCCATTTCATGAATTGACTGCCAATTTCTCTGATACGATTGTGGAAAGAGTGGTCCCAATGCTTGTTGAAAAAGGTGCAGACTATTTAATTAATCACTTTCAGCCGTTGTTTCAAAAGCTTCATTTGGATGATATTGTGGAAGAACAGGTGGCTTCTTTTTCAGTTTCTCGACTTGAGGAAATGGTCGTTTCCATCACTAAGAAGGAATTGTCGATGATCACATACCTTGGAGCATTGCTTGGAGGAATCATCGGATTATTCCAAGGTTTTGTAACTGTTTTATTAGGATGACGTGTAATTAGCAAAGGGATTTGTTATAGTTGAAAAGGTGTAGGAATACAATGATTACTGGGAGGGGAAAACCATGAGTAACGTATATGATGCAGCGTATGAAATGGAAAAGGCAATTCGAGCAAGTAATGAATATGCCGACTTGCAACGCTTATATGAAATTGTCAATTCGGATGAAGCAACAAAAGGAATGTTTGAAAACTTTCGAAATCTGCAGATGTCTTTGCAACAAAAGCAAATGATGGGGCAGGAGATTGCTCCCGAAGAGGTTGAGCAAGCTCAAAAAACAGTACAGCTAGTTCAACAAAACCCAACCATCTCAAAATTGATGGAAGCGGAACAAAGGATGAGCATGGTCATTGCTGATCTCAATAAAATTATCATGAAGCCGCTTGAAGATTTATATGGTCTGCCTGAACAACAGTAGTAAGCTGTTGAAAACTCCCTGCCTTTATGGTGGGGAGTTTTTTTGTTGGAAAGTTAGTGACAAATTGCGCGCAAGATCCTCTGAACTTCATTTTGTTCTACTCTTCAAATTTTAGTCATAAATTTGAAAGAGGATACTATAGATGGGGGAGATCACCATGGTATATCGTCTACTTGCGATTAATATTGACGGAACATTGCTCCAGTCGAATGGCCGTTTAAATAAATCAACAAAAGAGGCAATTGATTATGTGCATCAAAAAGGTGTCCATGTTGCACTTGTGACGTCAAGAAACTATCACTCAGCAAAAAAAGCGGCAAAAGCCCTAAAAATAAATCCGATGATCGTTGCTCAGCATGGAGCTTTTGTTGGAGCATCAATTGAGAAGCCCATATTGGTGAAAAGAATTTCAGAAGAATTGACCGTGGAACTTGTTCAAATGCTTGAAAAAGCTACCTGCCAAATTCTACTCATTCATGAAAAATACTCAGTTGGCAATCGAGTCAACCTTCCAGAGAATTTGCTCGGCAAAACGGTTATGTATTTGAATGATCAAAATATATATGCTCAAAATTATGTGGATGATATCAGTGAAGAGCTGATTGACCGTCCAATGGCTCCCACAAAAATAGATATCATATTTTCGGAACAAAGTGACCAAACAGATATGCTAAAACTGATAAAGGATATGTTCCCGGAGGTTGATGTTATCTTACATCCTGGATACAAGATGACGGTTGTTCCAAAGGGTGTATCAAAGTGGAGCGGTTTATTATATTTAGCAGATCATCTAGCGGTAAAAAGAAGTGAAATTGTCTCGATTGGTGACGGGTTAGATGATATGGAGATGATTGCTGGATCTGGTCTGGGTGTTGCCATGGGCAACGCAGATCAGGAAGTTAAGAAAGTAGCGAAATGGGTAACCCGGTCTAATGATGAACACGGTGTTGCCTATATGTTAAGGGAATTTTTCCGTAAACAACATCCGATTGAGTTTTTGCAGAAGATGAATATGCTTAAATGAATAAGGAGACTCCTTCGACCATGAAGGAGTCCTAGACTGTATACAAACTCGATGAAAATCGAGTTTGCCCTACAGTTTTTTTATGGCTTGTACAATTTGAACGTTGATTGGAACGTAGGGCACTCGCTTTCCGCGGGCGGTCCGGGAGCCTCCTCGGCTTGCGCCTGCGGGGTCTCCCCTAGACGCGCTTTTCCCGCAGGAGTCTCGCACCTTCCACTCCAATCAACTTTGTTATAAAATTTAGATAGAACCTCTTTTGTCTACAAACTGAGACTCCTTCGACCATGAAGGAGTCCTATTTAGTTATGTCGTTGGCAAGGTGATTCTTTATATTAATAATTCTAAGCACCCTTCCATAAACTAAAAAAAATCTGTAAAGGAAAGGAAGAATTCAATGGGCATTATCAATGCGAAAGAAGTACAAGTAGGTGACGAGGTATTTATAATTTATAATAATCCCCATGTTCCAACAGTTTCGAATGTGAGGGGTGCAGAAATTGTCCCTCATCCAAAAAATCCAAATGCAGTTGCTTTGTTTCTGAACGATACATTTCATACAATTGAAGATGATGATGCTTTATTTTCTTCAGAAGCTGCTGCTGAAAAAGCATATAACGATTATAGTGGACAACCAGATGACGTAAAGTTGAAGTAGGGTCTCTAATTATCATAGTTTAATGGGTATTAATGAAAAAAAGCCTCACGCTATGAAAAGCGGGGGCTATTATTTTTGGTCTGCATTAATCACTCGTAACATCGCGTGAATTTGTCCCATATGGTACGTTTCGTGGAAAAGTGCAAGATTGACCATTTCGCTATAAGTTGTAAACCCTTTGAATGGTTTCTCCAGTTTTTCATTCAAGCGATCTTCAGGAATGGCCAGAAGGCGATCAAACTGTTCTTTAAATTGCTGAATTAAAACGTCAACTGATGGAACATCGTCTGCCCAGTCAGCCGGACTTGTACCTTGTGCAAATAAAGTAACATAATTGTCTGGCAAGTTTCCTGCTTGCGGATGATCAAGTAAGAATTTTTCTGTTAAGTACAAAGTATGGCCAAGATGCCAGTGAATGTTGTTGTTGAATCCTACTGGCTGAATGCTTGCCAGTTCAGGAGTAACACGATCAATAGCTCTTTCGAAAAATTTCCCTCTAATTAGTGAGAATCGTTTCTGTAATGGATTCATACTAGTTCTCCTTTTAGCTACTCCGGTTTTAATGAAAAAAACCGGAGTAGCAGCTTATGGTTTTTTAGTTAGGATTGGATGAGAAGCTTCATCGCATGAATTTGTCCAATGTGACTTGCCTCGTGTAGGACGACGAAGTTAATAAACTCTCCTACCGTTTCCATTTCTCTGAAAGGTTGTGCTACTTTTTCGTTCAAGCTTTCTTCCGGAATTTCAAGAAGCCGACTAAGTTGTTCCTGTAACTGCTGCGTTAAAACTTCAACAGAAGGGATATCGCCAGTCCAGTCAGCTGGTTTTGAACCGTATCCAAATAGTTGTCCGTAATTAGCAGGCAAGTTACTGCTATTTGGTGAGTCCAATAAAAATTTTTCCGCTGCGGAAAGGACATGTCCAAGATGCCAATGGATGGTATTATTGAACCCCTTCGGCTGGACATCCATAAGCTCAGGACTTAATCCCTCGATTTCATTTAGTAAATTGCTGCGCATAACTTTAAGTTGATTTTTCACATAACTCATTTTTTGTTCTCCTCTCACTGCTTATTAACAAAATAGTTCCTTAGCAAATTATAGCAAGGGTGTTTGGATATTATCAAATTTTAGGTAAGCACTTTCAAAAAGAGAGGTGTTTATTAATTTACAAATAATTCCATTTTTATACTCGGAATTATCAGAAAAGTTATTATTATTGAATACATTGGGTAATGGCAATATTGAGTGTTGTATCTTTAATAGACTCTTAATATAAGAAGTTTTATGGTTTTAATGGCAGAAGGAAAGGGGCATGCGCTTAACAGCTATGGAACAAGAAAAATTAAATTAATGGTCATAATGGCAGCAGATTTGGCAAGACGACGAAAAGATTGCTGCTTGAAATTGAACTATCCGGAATCGGTTGCCTTGATCACATATGAAATTGTGGAAGGGGCGCGCGATGGTAAGTCTGTGACAGAACTGATGCAGTTTGGAAAGACAATTCTTTCAAGTGAATGCTTCGATGAATTTTGCAGCAATTGATGAATTGGTAGAACTTCATCCAGAACTGGATTTGATTTTTGTTGAAGAGTGGTGGTGGCAATTTGGCAGCTTTTCAATTTATATCATTGATGTGGCCCAAGGGGAGAAAATCCCCCGAAAAGGTGGACAGGGGATGATTAAATCGGACTTGTCCATAGATGTACATTATTATATTTGGAGTTGGTACATGTTTGGGCATACTTTTAATTATTTAAGTATCCCCATTGTTACTAATCCTTCTCTCAGAAACTCTCAAGGTAAAAGCCTGGAGTTCTTTGCTTTAAGAAAGGATAGTTTTTGCACTCTTTTGTCGCCATTTATTAAACATTCCTATTACTCTTTTGAGATATACTAGTATAATGAAAATATTGGATATTAGACTATTTAAGTAAGGGGGATAACATTTAATGAAATGGAGACTATTTTTACTTGCACTTTTCATAGTATCTTTAATGTTAACAGGCTGTTCAAATAAACAAGAACATATTTCGATTCAAAAACGTGAGGGGAAAAACTACAAATTTGAAGCGTATAAAGAAAGTATTGAAATTGAAAAGACTATAAAAACAAAAGAAATATTAAAAAATGTTAACTGGGAAAATTTCAAAATGGATAAAGATCGTCCTAAAGCGGATTATATCTTTTATTTTAATGATGAAAAGAATGAGGATAAAATAGAAGTTTATTATGTTTGGGTTATTTCTGGAGGAAATATATTGGAATTGACGAGAGATAAACAAAGCAAGTATGTACAATTAAATAAAGCGGATTCTGAAATTGTATTAAACTTGATACAATAATAAGGGAAAAGTTAGAATAAGTAATAAAGTTACCAAAAACGGTTTAGGAAAAACTAATTGATATTCTTTCACTTATTATTATAGTACTCAACCTTATTTATTTGATTAAAGAGTGGGGTACTTTACCTGATCAGGTTCCGATTCATTTTAATGCTAAAGGCGAAGCAAGTGGTTGGGGAGGGAGAGCTGCAATCTGGTTTCCTCCTATCGTAAGTATTTTTCTATGGTCAATTTTGACGACTTTAGAGAGAGTGCCTGATACCTTTAATTTCCCGATAAAAGTAACGGAACAAAATGCGGAGCGTGTATATAAAAAATGGATTTTGAAGGCGGAAATTATTGTTTTTTTTTATATCAGCTGGAAATCTGTTCATGTTACTGGAGGTAGGGAAGTTGTGCTTGGTATTTAAGAATTATCTATTTTCCTGGTTGTCCTTTTGGGCTCCATCGCTTTCTTTGTGGTACGCTCATTTCTAAAATAAACCGAACTTCACTATAGTAAGTTCGGTTTAAATCTATCTAGATTACGAGCATATTTCTTCCGCTAAGCAAGTTCAGTTTTCTTATTTGTTGTTCGCAACAGAGGCATGGTGCAGCAACGGAAAGAGCCTCCGGACTTAATGATTTCGCTTATATTGACTTCAATGACGCAATATCCGCGTTCACGAAGCTTGTGATTTACTTTTTTATTGCATGGGAGACTAAACACTTTCCTATTTCCAATAGAGAGCACGTTTGTTCCTAATGTGAATTGTTCCTCTTTAGTCACTTCAATTATGTCATAACGTGATGCTAATAAGGCTAACTCTTTTTTTGTAAGGGCTTCTGGGAAGATAAGTGCCTCCGTTTGTGAGATAACATTGAAAATACAGTCCAAGTGAAGGAATTTTTCAACGAAAGGAATTGGGATGATATCGTATTCTGATAATAAGGTTTGAAGATACTTGATTGATGTTTTATCCGTTCTATCACTGATTCCGATATAAATGGTCTTTCCATCAATGATGACATCCCCACCCTCTATTCTATTCTTACTTAAGTTGAAGAATGGGACATCATTTTTTTCTAGCCAGGTTTTCAAAATAAGTTCTTCACCTTGCCGGATATCTGTAGCCATCTCAGCGACGTACACGGTATTGCCAAGAGTGAATCCGATATCTCTCGTAAAGACTTGTTCTGGATATGCAGATTGGGGAGGTAGATTTATGACTTCAATTCCTTCATGTTTGAGCGACTTTACAAAATTGGTATGCTGCTCCATAGCAAGTACACGATCAATGTTCTCATCTTTAAACTCTTTTTGTGTTTCGTTAATGATCTCACGAATCTCCATATATTTTGGTTCACATACTATCACCCGTGAAAGCTTTGAATATTCGCTCGCGCAGTAAGCCTCTAGTTCTTCGTTTATCTTGTTTACCATTGATGAGCTCCCTCTAAATATCATTGTATCTTTACTATTACCTCTTTTTTCTGGAAAGAAACATAAAAAATAAGTCGTTTTTTAAAATAGTCTTTGTGGACAAATTTTTTTTGAAAAATTACAGAAAGCATTTACTATTGTTAAGAGATTTCCTATCTATTCTTAAATTACGTTTGTATATAATATCCATTTAAGACGATGGACATTAGGAAATTCCCAATCTTTGATGCCGAGTTTCTAATTAGGGCCCTACTCCCTAAAGTTATGGAGAGCTGAATAAGACGACAAAGGATCTATTTTGAGGTCCTTTTTTATTTAACAGTTATGTAATACAGAGACTTAAAATAAAATGTAAAACCGTACCTAGGGAAAAAGGATTATTTTTTTTCTGGTCGAATATATAAGTGAAAGCGTTTTCTAGAGAAGGGGGAGATTGTTATGATGGATACTCCATTAATTATGACGCAAATCATTGAGAGAGCTGAAAAATATTTTCCGAAAAAAGAAGTAGTTTCGCGTACGGACAGTGGAATTCACACTTTTACATATGCTGAGATTGCTGAGCGTACAAGAAGGCTAGCAAGTAATCTTGAAAAACTCGGTATCACGACAGGTGACAGGATTGGTACACTTGCATGGAATCATCATCGGCACTTGGAAGCATATTTTGCGATTCCTTGTCATGGGGCTGTCCTACATACAATTAATATGCGTCTGTCTCCTCATCATGTATCTTATATCGTTAATAGTGCGGAAGATCGATTATTGCTAATAGACCCTGATGTCATACCTATGTTGGAAACGATTAAAGATGAGTTAACAACGGTAGAAGGCTACATCATTATGACTGATAATGATGAACTTCCTGATACGACCCTATCACCTGTTTACCATTATGAAAAGTTATTGGCTGAAGGGAATCCTAAGCAGCCATTCATTCAGGATTTAAATGAAAACGCTCCTGCCGGCATGTGTTATACATCCGCCACCACAGGAAATCCGAAGGGTGTAGTTTATTCACATCGCGGAATTTTGTTGCATGCGATTGCGCTAGGGCTTGCTGATTCTACAGCAATCAGCGAACGGGATGTGGCTTTGCCAGTCGTACCAATGTTTCACGTTAATGCTTGGGGCATGCCATTTGCAAGCGTTTGGTTTGGTACAAAGATGGTTTTACCGGGACCAAACTTTACCCCGAAAATTTTGGCAGAGCTTATAGAAACGGAAAAGGTCACAATCGCGGCAGGAGTTCCGACGATTTGGCTTGGGTTGTTGAGGGAGCTTGAAGAAGGTAGTCATGATACGAGCAGTATTCGCGCTGTATTATGCGGAGGGTCGGCGGCTCCAAAAAGCATGATAAAAACTTTTGAGCAAAAGTATAGTATTCCATTTCTGCATGCTTATGGTATGACAGAAACAAGCCCGCTCGTATTTATTTCCAAACCCAAAAGCTATCAGGAAGACCTACCTGAGGCTGAACTATATGAGTTGAAAGCCAAGCAGGGACTTGTTTCGCCAATGATAGAAATTAAAGTCGTTGGGCAGGATGGTGAAGTCAAACCGGATGGAAAAGAAATGGGAGAATTACTTATAAGGGGCCCGTGGATAGCAGATGAGTATTTTAAAGATGAGCGATCAGAGGAGACGTTCAAAGATGGCTGGCTTTATACTGGAGATGTTGTCACGATAGATGAGGAAGGCTTTGTGAAAATTGTCGATCGGACAAAGGACTTAATCAAAAGCGGTGGAGAGTGGATTTCCTCTGTAGATATAGAGAATACATTAATGGCTCATGAGGGTATCTTTGAGGCGGCAGTCATTGCAGTGCCTCATGAAAAATGGCAGGAACGCCCAATTGCTTGTGTTGTCTTAAAGAATGAATATAAAGGACAGGTATCCCAAGAAGAAATAATAGAATTTTTAAAACCGCAGTTTGCTAAGTGGTGGCTACCGGATGAAGTAGTCTTTTTGGATGATATTCCAAAAACGGGTGTAGGGAAGTTCTTGAAAAGGGCGTTGCGTGATCAGCTTCAGGATAATTATATTAAGAAATAAAAGGTAAAATTGAATAAATATAACTTTTTTCTACTACCATAGTAGAGAGAGCATATATAATAAATTTATAGAATGAAAGAGGAGGAAATAGATTGAGTAATGAATCATCATCAAATTCAGGTACGGTTTTAGTCACATATTCGGAACGAACAGCAACTGTCGCTATGAATCGTCCAGAGGCTATGAATGCATTAAATCCTCAAATGCTAAATGATTTTGTTTTTGCTCTTAAAGAAGTAAGTGAGAATGAGGACGTTGACGTCGTCGTTTTAAAAGGCAATGGGAAAGCTTTTTCAGCAGGTGGAGATATTAAAATGATGCTCGCACCTGAAAAAGAAGATGGGTTTAATGAACTGATGGATGGAATTAGTGAATTAGTCACAACCTTGTATTTCATGCCTAAATTGACAATCAGTGCCATTCATGGTGCAGCAGCAGGTCTTGGTTTGAGTATTGCGCTTGCAACTGACCATCTAATTGCTGACTCGGAAAGTAAAGTTGCCATGAACTTTATCGGCATCGGATTAATTCCTGATGGGGGTGGACATTTCTTCCTTGAGCGACGTCTAGGTGAAGTGGGAGCGAAAGAATTAATCTGGGAAGGTAAAGTGCTAACAGCGCTCGAGGCTAAAGAAAAGGGCCTCATTCACGAATTAGCAGACGGAACTTTGGAGCAGGCGGTAGAGAGAAAAGTACAAAGATGGCTGAAAAGTCCGGTCCAAGCGATGATCAAGACGAAAAAGATACTTAGTGAAAAAAATCGTCCTTTATTAATTAAGATGCTTGAAATTGAAAAAGCTGCCCAATTGAAAATGCGTCAAACAGCGGATCACCAAGAAGGTATAAAAGCTTTTGTTGAAAAAAGAAGACCAAATTTTATCGGAAAATGAAATGGAAAAGGCCGTCACATTACTGTGACAGCCTTTTTATATATCAGAAAGAAGATGTATAAGTCTTTGTCTAAATCTAAATGATTACTCTTCTATTTTCCAAATCAGCGATGAAAAAGTAATAACGCGCCTGCAGGTGATGTACAGCGATGTGTTTGATTTTGGTAGTTTTTTTCATTTAATAGATTTTGACCTAATTCTTTTGCATGTTCATCATTCTCAGCCGTAAATGATTCATCCAAGAGTTTTTCCCCGGACGGTTCAAATACGGTTAATTTGTATATTCTGCTCATTTTCAAAACTCCCTTTTCGAATAATGGACTGTTTTTTCGTAATATTTAAACTGTTATTGAAAATTCTATCATTATCTGTCAATTTTGACTATTGTTATGTATGGAAAATGTATGTAGATTATTATTAATTTATAGAATGTCAAGAGTAGATAAGGTTTTCATTCAAGTCACTTTTGAAAAAAATCAGACTTCATTTTAACAGAAACAACGCCTGACTTTGCAAAGCCAAAAACAAGCAGAATTACTATATAAAGTAGGGGGGATTTATAAGAATCTGGATACATCCTTAGTATTGAAAAGAAATATATCGAAAAGCTTTATAAGAGTTCGAAACTGATAAATTAAGGTAGTTTACTCTATAGCCTTCAGGGCCCTATGAGTTAGCTTTTTATTTTGCCCCTTATTTGGACAAAATAAGAACTAAACCTATTTGTTCAAGCGGAATTCTTTCTTTAAAACAAAAAATCATAAATGATATAATAATGAAGAAGACAGAGGAATTTAGAATGTGTATAGGCCGAAAGGAGACTTTTTTGAATGACAGTAAAAATCGTAAATAATATCACGGAATTGATAGGAGATACACCAGTTGTTAGAATTAATCATTTAACGGCGGAGGGTGACGCGGAAGTATATGTGAAACTTGAATATTTTAATCCGAGCCGCAGCGTAAAAGATCGGGCTGCCTTTAACTTAATAAGGCAGGCTGAACTGGATGGAATCATCCAACAGGGGGCAACAATCATTGAACCGACCTCTGGAAATACAGGTATCGGACTTGCAATGAATGCTGCAGCAAAAGGCTATCGGGCTATTATGATTATGCCGGATAATATGTCAAAAGAAAGAATTAACATATTAAAAGCATACGGAGCGGAGGTTGTCCTCACTCCTGCGTCAGAAAGGATGCCAGGTGCGATTCGTAAAGCTGAAGAACTTGCTGCAGAGATTCCGAATAGCTTTATTCCTCAACAATTTGAAAACAAAGCCAATCCTGATATCCACCGAGTAACGACAGCGGTCGAGATCTTAGAGCAGATGGACCGCAAGTTAGACGTGTTTGTCGCAACTGCTGGAACAGGTGGAACGATTACAGGAACGGGTGAAGCGTTAAAAGAACAACTTCCTGATTTAAGGGTCGTCGTTGTCGAGCCTAAAGGTTCTCCTGTTCTTTCAGGAGGGGAGCCAGGTCCCCATAAGCTGGTAGGTACAAGCCCTGGTTTTGTACCTAGCATTTTAAATACCGAAGTGTTTGATGAAATTGTGCAAGCGGCAGATGAGGATGCGATTTCAACGATGAAGGATATGGCTGCGAAGGAAGGTATATTAATCGGGCCTTCTAGTGGCGCCTCTGTCTGGGCTGCCCTTCAGGAAGCTCGTCGACTTGGCACTGGAAAACGTGTCCTTTGTATTGCACCCGATAATGGTGAACGTTACTTAAGTATGGATATTTTTAAATAAATAGTAGAGACCGAATGCTGTGCACGAAACAAAGTGTCTGCCATTCGGTCTTTTTTCTCGTAAATTTGTCGATACTGGTTATCCCGATCCATTACTATAACGGCAGTACTGTGAATCGAATGGGAAAGTATGTTCTGTTTATGTTAAAATAAAAGTAAATTGATTTAGGAACCGAGGTGATTTTAGTGAGCAGTGTGAAGTTCATTCATGCGGCCGATCTACATTTGGATAGTCCTTTTTCCGGATTGAAGGATATGCCGCCAACTTTATTAAGGGAATTGAGAGAAAGTCCTTTTAAGGCCTTTCAAAAAATGATTAATGAGGCAATTTTCCATCAGGTTAACTTTATTGTGTTATCGGGGGATTTATTTGATGGCGAAAATCGAAGTCTTCGGACACAGGTCCGCTTTCGAAGCGAAATGGAAAAACTTCAGCAACACCAGATTCCTGCCTTTATCATTCACGGAAATCATGATCATCTCAGCGGCTCATGGGTAAAGGTGGAGCTTCCGGGAAATGTTCACGTTTTTTCGGGGCAAACGGAAGCGAAATTGTTTCAAAAAAGCGATGGAACGTCTGTCCACCTTTATGGATTTAGTTATCCACGGCGCCATGTAACAGAGCGAATGATCGAAACATACATAAAAGCTGAAGGGGCAGATTACCATATCGGTCTGCTTCATGGCAACCTAGAGGGAAATTCTGAGCATAGCCCTTATGCTCCTTTTTCTCTAAAGGAACTTGCGGCCAAAGATTTTGATTACTGGGCATTAGGCCATATTCATAAGCATCAGGTGGTTTCAGAAAACCCGCTTGTAATTTACCCTGGGAATATTCAAGGGAGGAATCGGAAGGAGTCCGGTGTAAAAGGCTGCCTACTAGTTGAACTGGACGGTGACACTAAGCGACATTCCTTTATCGAAACCTCCTGGGTGATATGGGAAAGTGAAACAATAAAAATTTCTGCAGATTCAAATTTTGATGCTCTGTATAAGGCATGCAAGGGTGTTCTTGAGCAAAAGCGCTTCGATGGTAGATGCTATCTTTTAGAGATAAAGTTGGATGTTGTAGGTTCAGTAAACTATTATGGTGAAATTCTTGAAGAATTGACCAGGATTTTACAGGATGAGGAGCAAGGTGAGTCGTTTGTTTGGCTGTATAGAATCAAAATCATTCAGCCTATATCCGTGGTAAGTTCGAGAGAAAAAATAACGCCGTTTGTGGCTGAAATATCAATGCTTGCTTCTGAATTTGAGGATATTGAGACTGCCCTGGCACCGCTTTATAAGCAGCCAGGAGCAAGAAGATTCCTTGATTCCTTAGAGGTAGAAGAGCAGCAGGAGCTTATGGATGAAGCAGAAAGATGGCTTTTGCAGGTTTTTGAATCAAAAGGATATTTATAAAAAGGAGGAAAATGGTTTGATAATTAAAGACCTCCATGTTTATGGTTATGGCAAACTGGAAAATCAACGTTTTCCAGAAATGAAACAGCTGCAAATCTTCTTTGGAGAAAATGAATCGGGCAAATCCACAATCATGTCTTTCATTCATAGTATTCTTTTTGGGTTTCCAACAAAAGTTCAAAATGAACCGCGTTACGAGCCTAAAATGCATGCCAAATATGGCGGGAGACTCACTCTCATCACAAAACAGGACGGGGAAATCTTTATTGAACGGGTGAAGGGAAAAGCCACCGGTGATGTGAAAGTGACGTTCGAAAACGGGAGGGTTGGAGGCGAGCAAGAACTGAATGATATTCTCCATGGAGTTGATAAAAACTATTACCAAGCCATTTTTTCTTTCGACCTTCAGGGTCTGCAGGGATTACATACACTCAGTGAAGGAACCATGAGTAAATATTTGCTTTCAGCCGGGCTGATTGGGAACGATAAACTTCTCGAGGCAGAAACGAAGCTGCAAAAAGAGTTGGATCTCAGGTTCAAGCCATCAGGTCATAAACCTCTACTAAATGTCAGATTAAAAGAACTCAGAGAAGTGCAAAAAAAGGTGAAAGCGGCAGAAGATGAACAAAAGACATATACGGCTTTACTGCTGGAAGAAACAAAACTTACAGGTGAACTTTCTGAAATCACGGACCAGATCCAAGAGATAGAGGTAAGCCATGTTAACTCGAGTACTTTTTTACGAATTAAACCGTTGCTTGAGGAACGGGAAGAAATTGAATCAAGACACAGTAAGATTAAGGATGTCAGTTTTCCTGTTGATGGTTTAAAAAGGTTTGAACAGTTACAAGCAGTTGGAATGCCAATTAATGCCCAACTAGCCGCCTTGACTGAGAAGGTAGAGCAACTTGAACAAAATCTAGTACAAATCGAGATCAACCCGTTTATCAAGGATCATAAAGAACGGATCGAACATGCAATCGACCAAGGGTCATTGCTAGATAAGCTTGAGTTGGACATGCGCAAAGCGGAACATGAAAGGCTGATGGAAGAAAAGAATATTGAAAAGGTAAAGCAGGAATTATTCTGGGATGTTTCTGATGAAGAAATCAGGAAACTCGATATTAGTACATTCAATAAGGAAAAGGTAAAAAAAGCAGAGAGGGAGAAGCATCGTCTGCAAAATGATAAAAGACAGCTCGATGAAAAATATGGATTACAAAAAGGGAATCTAGAAACGACGGAAGCACGCTTGAAGGAGATAAAGCAACAGCTATTGACAGAAGAAAAAAGAAACAAGCTGGAGTCTTTATATAATAAGCAGAATAGTACCGGTTCTGAAGAAGCTAAAATCCTGCTTCTTGATGAGCAAATTGTGGAGCTTGAAAAACAATTGAAATTACAGAAGAAGAAGGAGGAGAATAATCGCAAACGTTCGCTGCTCATAAATGGCAGTTTAATAGGACTTTTTTGTTTGGGTGCAATAGGAAGCTTTTTCAGTGACCAGATATTAGTAGGAAGTATACTTCTGACAGCGGCCGTTTTGTTTGCAGTTTCTAGGTCTTTGTTCAAGGGGGATGATATATTGTCCGGGTTTACCCGTCAACTTGATGAAGCGAAAAGGAAAAGGGCTGTATTTGAGAGTGAGGCAAAAACTAACAGAGAGATTGAAGGAGAGTCGATGGGGCAACTGCTGGAACAAGATTACCGTCTTCAAAGGCAGCTCGAAAATGAACGGTTTAAATATGAAGAGCGAGAGGAAGCCTTCGAAACGACTATCCAGGAATACGCCGCCTGGGAAGCAAGCAGGGACCGACTAAATAAAGAGGTGAGCACCATCATTAATGGCTGGGGTTTGCCTTATTCCGGAGTGGAAATCAATCTTGAATCCGTATTTGAATTGCTTGAGAAGTGGAAGGAAGCCGTTGAAAGGAAACATGAAAAAATCAGACAATATCAATTTTTACATTCAGAGTTTGAAGGTAAATCGGAGTCTTTATTTCGATTTGCTCTAGGGATTGGTCTGGAGCCCTCCACTTGGAGGGACGCAATCAGCCTTTTGAAACGAGAAATAAACAATACGATGGAAAAAAACGTTCAACTTACACAATGGATGCAGGAACTGAGCCGTTTAACGAATGAAATAGAGCGGCTGTCGATAGAAAAAGACTATCTTGATGTGGAAAAGGAACAGCTTTTTGCCATAGCGCATGTTAAGGGTGAGGAAGAGTTTCGTCAAAACGCGGTCTTGTCTGAGGAGAAAGTCATGTTGCAAAAACAATATGATTTGCTAAACATTCAAATAGGGCAATCCCGAATGCAGTCTGAACTGATTCAAACTCTCTATAAACAGGGAATCAGCACATATACTCTTGAAAAATTGGAACAAAAGCGTAAGGATTTAGTAAAGGAAAAATCACTTTTATTGGAGAAGCGGTCCGATACGAAGCAAAGAATCAAACAGCTTGAGGCTTCAGGTATTTATGACGATTTACTTCATCATTTTTATGAAGAAAAAGCGGCTTTTAACGAGGAAGCTAAGGAATGGGCAAAATTTGCCATAGCCAAAAGCTTATTAAATAAAACCTTAGACCGATATAAACGGGAACGTCTCCCGAAGGTCATCGCTGAAGCAGAACAACATTTTGCATTTTTAACAAATGGGCGCTATAGGAAGATAAACCTTGAACAGTCAGGTGATGGACTTTGGGTAGAGCGCAGTGATGGCTTGAGTTTCAGTGCTGAGGAGGTCAGCCGTGGAACAGCAGAGCAAATTTATGTTTCCTTAAGGCTAGCGCTTGCTGATCATACTTTTGAGGATGATTCATTCCCACTCATCATTGATGATAGTTTTGTTAATTTTGACGGGGTAAGGACAAAACGGATGCTTGAATTATTGAAGAAGGTGTCGGAAAAGCGGCAAATTTTCTTTTTTACATGTCACCAACATGTATTGGAACATTTCACAGAAAATCAAGTAATTCGGCTATCTAAGCAAGGTGTGCATCAAAATGAGAATGATATAATTATTTCTGAAATATAAATTACTAATAAAGAGAGTGAAGTCATTGAATATGACTCACCCATGAGCTAGGTCACGCGTTAGATCCGCATCTTGCTATGCTGAGTGATGAGTTATCCGGTACGGAAAATCCAGATATCCTTTATCAAATAGAAGTCAATGCATGGAATATTGCCGAGGAACTAATTCCTTTTATCGATCAGGATTTGTTCTTCCTAATTAGAAATGAATCCTTGGCTTATTACACAAATCGCCTACTTGTTGGATAAAAAACACCTCTCCCAGTATAGGAGAGTTCAGACTGTAGACAAACTCGATGAAAATCGAGTTTGCCTACAGTTTTTTTATGGCTTGTACAATTTGAACGTTGATTGGAACGTAGGGCACTC
>NZ_JBNNTG010000036.1:0-40558 GCF_050278525.1 Peribacillus sp. NPDC096540
CGATGCAGGCGATGCTCACTTTCGCTGCCATGAATTTAAAGAAGATGGCCAATTGGACATGGCAAGGTCCAAAAATGGCCTAACATAGTGGGCTCTTAGAGACCCAATTACTTAATATTGAGCAAAATTCAAAGGAAATTTCAAAAGGGGTTCAAAATGTTTTAATTCCGAACCCCTTTTGTCTACAAACTGAAGCCCGTCTTTACGGGCTTATTTCTATTCTAGAATAACTGGCCATATGATTAAGAATCCTGGCATGTCCTAACACCTTTTCCGCAGAGTTTCCAATTTTCTGAATCATTATGTTTTCAACACACTTCATCGCCAAGATTAAATATGCTCAGCGTATTACGTTCACCTTTCAATCTCCCACATACTAGCGGAAGCAAAAGACCAATGGATTCATGCAAATTGTCCTCAAAAGGATTGTATAATTGAAGCACAGAGGCTACACTAGAACTAGCCAAAAATCGACTTTAGGAGAAGAGCCATGAAACCATTACAAATATCAACCGAAACCGCATTAAAGTTATCTGAGTCTCTGAATATGCCATTAGAGCAAATCATGCATATGCCCACGCCAATCTTGCTGAAAAAGCTGGCAGAGGCTGAAGCCAAAGAAAAAACAAAATAGCTGCAGACATCTGCAGCTATTTTTGTGTGCGCTCATAGATAGGTGAAACAACTTTACCGATTACATCTTGAAAGGCGTTCCACTCTTCCCATTGAACTTGAAATTGAGCAACCCCCAATTTCGTTGCATAATAGTATTTTCTTTTAGGCCCTTCTAAAGAATCTCGCCAATAACTTTTTAGATACTCTTTCTCTTCAAGCCTTTTTAAAGCGGGGTAAAGCATTCCTTCTTTATAATGCAAATAGCCATCACTTAACTGTTTAAGCTGTTCAATCATTTCATACCCATACATATCCTTTTGAGCTAATAGTGAAAGTAGCACCATCCCCGTACTCCCTTTTAGCAGCTCTGTTTTCCGCAAATCAGCAACCCCCTCATCACTATATCTTCACATTGTATAGTTTCATGAAGTAACCCTATTGTAACTATATAAAACTTACTTAAACTCACTATAATACCAATATTCCAAATATTCATCTACCAATTTGTGTTATATAGCTTAAGATATAATGAATACTTCATTTGAATTCAAAAAAAAAAAACCGCTCAAAGGCGGATTTTAGTTGGAGAAAAAATTTTTTCTATATTATTAGGCAATGGCTTCTTTTTAACGGAGAGTAAATGATTGTTTTTATATGTACAAGCAAATTCATATGGAGGGTCATCCAGTAAAATATCGCTTAGATAATATTTTATGTTGGGTACAACTTCATCTGCCTCCATAACCCATTGATATGGCTTCCAGGCAAGTTCCCCTTCATCGCAAGCTAGAAGTCCACCCCCGGTATCTTCGGCTCGGTATACATACATTCCACCCGTTTGATTCCATGTCACAATCCCACGAAAGGTCAGTCCCTTTACCTTCAATCCAGTTTCTTCAATAATTTCGCGTTCCATTGATTCATCGATTGTTTCACCTGGTTCAATTTTCCCGCCTACACCATTCCATTTATGTTTATTTGGCTCTTTTTTGCGAAAAAGCATTAAGACTTCATTTTTGTCAGACATTTTTCGAGTAATAAAACAAATATTGTATATAATCTCCATAGCGATTTCCTTTCTATAACGCACAATATTCGCATCTGCTATATAATTACTTTATACTTATATAGCGAACCTCTGGGAAGGAGAATTTGTATGAAACTAACAATTTCCGAACAAGCTGCTAAGTGGTATAGCGATGAGTTAGAGCTTCAGGAAGGCTCTCATTTGCGCTTTTATGTAAGATATGGAGGACACAGTTCCGTTCAAAGCGGCTTTTCATTAGGTATCATGCAAGAAGAACCTGAAGCTGTAGCAGCGGCATCTACATTGAATAATATTACTTTCTATGTGGAAGAAAAAGATATCTGGTACTTCGATGGTCACGATTTACTTATCACCTTTAATGAAAAACTAACTGAGCCTGAATTTCATTACGAAAAAAGTGCTTGATACATGCAGCAGCGGTGTAAACTGCTGTTGCAAATTTCCCTATTCAATTGACAAGTCTTTCGTTAATATCCTCTGCTTTAAGAATTTCCATTTGCCTGGCACCCAATAGATCAAAATGCGAATAGCCATCCTTACGGTGATGAATCCATTCTTTTTTCAGTCCGTATTTTTTGCCCCACTCTGCTAAACGTTCTAAATCCTTGCAACCTACTTTTGTCACAGTCTTACAACCAGGAAAGCGATCATCGAGCCAGTAATGAGTCAAAAATGCAATTTGTCCCTGATCAATTTGCTGCTTCCAGGCTACTAAGTCTACCCGTTTTATCCCAAACGCCATCCTTAATTCACCTCAATTATGTAATTACATTAGTTAATCTTGTTTTTTATTTTGCTCATAGGCCTCATGCCAATCAGGGAACATACGTTTAATAGATATAGGTCGGAAGTTATCTTTCTTAACGCAAACATGTGAAGACTGGCCGGTCGCCGACACTTCATTTTCCCCATTAATTATTTCATATCCATAAATGACACGTAAACCATCATATTTTTCAATCCAAGTCTTTACCTTTACCTTATCACCATAACGGACAGGCATTTTATATGAAGCCTGGATATCCATGACAGGTGAGAGGATACCAACCGCCTCCATATCAGCATAATAAAAACCTAAATCATTAATCAATTTCGTCCTGCCAAGTTCCATCCATACAAAATAATTAGCATGGTACACTACCCCCATTTGATCCGTCTCTGCATATCGAACCTCAATTTCATTTTCAGCAATCAACATCATAATTCCCCACTTTCATTTCTATTGCAATATACATTTTACCATAACTTCCGGCCAACTTTCATGTAAGGGAAATGGCCAATCTCCTAATCCACATCAAAAAACAAAAAATCATAAAAGAAAAGGAGAGAAAGAACCCTCCTTTCTCCCCTTTCTATTCATTCAAATTGATTATCGTCTTTATAACCTCTTTCACGAGCTTGTTGTTCATCTTCTACTTCTGACATCATGCCAGCAATACTATCTTTTCTTCGGTCGTTTTTGGCCCTTATCGCCTCTTTTTCTGCCGATGAAGAGAATGACAATGTTTCATTTGCAGCCTTTATGTTTTCTTCTGTATTCTGAATTGCATCTTGAAGTTTTTCAACATTATCCAATCGGTTGTCTGGATTGTGTTTAAATGAGCCCATTTTCTATCGCCTCGAATCATGTTATTTTTAGTTTACATAATATTATTACAAGAATTTAATTAAAAGTTGTTTATTCGCCTTTAGTTTGAATAACCTGAGGATGCTTGCCCGATTTGTCCTGCATTTGCTTTCCGTTATTTCCTCCTGCTGCTCTCGGTTGCATACCAAGATGGCTTGGTCTGAAGTGTTTAGAATCTTTTTTAGGATTACCCATTTTAATCGCCTCCTTACCTTATCATTGTTAAAAAAGCTGAAATTCATGAGTGCCAGTTTTTGAAAAAGCTCTATATTTTTTCAACTAAATCGAAAAAGAGCCAGCACTTTGAAGAAATCTTCAGTGTGCTGACTCTTTTTTTCGAAAGAAATCCATTGCAAATGTTATTCAGCCTTTTGCATATGTTTTTTCTCAAGTCTTTCCTCAAGTCTTTCCATTTGTTTATCGTCCATCAACAATTCCCTTTTATTTTCTTTAATCAATTCTTCAAAAGTCCGTTTTCTTTTTTTCATGCTTTTCACCTACTTATTCATAATATATTGTTCAGCATTACCCAATTAACGTAAAATTATGACTATATGGTGTGAATCCTTTTAATTGTCATAATTATCAGTTTTTTTATATTTATAAACACCCCTTTATATCACCCTCTATACTTTAACCCATTTTTCATAGGCAGTAACCCTATTTTTAATATTTTTTTGATTTTTCAATTAACTTTTGACAAATTTGTTACATATAAGCTAAATAAGTTCTAACTATAAAAAAAAATACGAAACCCCAAAGGATTCCGTCACTTGATGCTATTGATGTTTCGTTCCATATCTTTAAACTGCATCGCTGAAATAGCTTTATTCCTGATAATACCCTTACTGTCGATAAAGTACGTCGTCGGAATACTAAGAATTTTATAACGCTCACTTACCGGTTTTTTTGCACTCTGACTGTCTAAAGGAATAGTAAAAGTGATATCATTATCCTCAACAAATGCTTGTACATCATTTTCCGGATCAATGTTGACAGCTAGAATGACGACATCATCACCTGCCTGTTGCGAATATTTCTGCATATCTGGCATTTCCTTTTTACAAGGCGGGCACCAAGTAGCCCAGAAGTTCAGCATTACCTTTTTCCCTTTATAGTCCGATAAATTAACCTGGTTGCCATCGAGCGTCTTTAGAGAGAAATCTGGTGCCACTGCACCAATTTTCAGTCCGCCCAGGGAATCATTTTCAGAATTTTTATCCGGTTTATTATCCATCGCTTGCACGATTGCTATCGTAATCAGTGACAGTAAGACCACCGAGGCAATAATTTTTTTAAGCATACTCGTCCCCCTAGTCCCATTACAATATAATATTTGTTCAATTCCAGAAATAGAACAACTTACTTCCATTTCAACTAACCTCTTCCATCTTATCAATAAATGCATGTTCAGAAAAGTGCTATCCCTAAAATCATTTCTTATTATTCCAGTATTTCATAAATTTGACACAAAAAAAGCGGCAAACCTAAACATGTAGGTTTGCCGCTCCTCAAAAGCTTAAATTAGCCTTTTAATTTATTACGTAATACCATTTGAAGGATACCACCGTGACGGTAGTAATCAATTTCGATTTCAGAGTCGAAACGAACAAGTACATCAAATTCTTTTACGTTTCCAGCTTCATCAGTAGCTGTAACTGTTACGATATCACGTGGTTTAACTGTTTCGTCGATTTTAACAGCAATCGCTTCTTTACCAGTTAATCCTAGTGTTTCAGCGTTTTCGCCTTCTTTGAATTGAAGAGGAAGAACACCCATTAACGCAAGATTAGAACGGTGAATACGTTCGAAGCTTTCAGCGATAACTGTTTTAATGCCAAGAAGGTTAGTACCTTTTGCAGCCCAGTCACGAGAGCTTCCCATACCGTAGTCTTTACCAGCAATGACAGCAAGACCTGTTCCATCAGCTTTGTATTTCATACAAGCATCATAGATAGCCATTACATCGCCTGTTGGCCAGTAAGTAGTGTAACCACCTTCTGTACCTGGAGCAACTTGGTTACGGATACGAATGTTTGCAAATGTTCCACGCATCATTGCTTCATGGTTACCACGACGAGAACCGTAAGAGTTAAAGTCACGTGGTTTCACACCATTTTCACGAAGGTAGATACCAGCTGGTGTATCTTTACCGATTGCACCTGCAGGAGAAATGTGGTCAGTTGTTACTGAGTCACCAAATTTACCTACTACGCGCAAGCCAGAAAGTGGGTTAACTGAACCTGGTTCTGGTGATAATCCTTCAAAGAATGGAGGATTTTGAATGTATGTTGATTTAGAATCGAAAGCGTAAATTGCTTCGTTGCTTGTTTGGATTTCATTCCAACGTTTGTTATCGTTAAATACTGTTTCGTATTCTTTACGGAATAATTCAGGTGTAACTGTTGCTTTAACAGCAGCGTTAACTTCTTCTTGTGATGGCCAGATATCAGCAAGATACACATCGTTACCGTCTTTATCTTTACCAAGTGAATCATTGTTAAGATCGAAGTCCACAGTACCAGCAAGTGCATATGCCACAACCAAAGTTGGAGAAGCAAGATAGTTTGCTTTTACTAGTGGGTGAATACGACCTTCAAAGTTACGGTTACCAGAAAGTACTGAAGTTACTAGAAGATCTGCTTCAGCAACTGCTGATTCGATTTCGTCCGCTAATGGACCTGAGTTACCGATACATGTTGTACAGCCGTAACCAACTACGTTGAATCCTAATTGATCAAGGTATGGTTGAAGACCTGCATCACGAAGGTAACCAGTAACAACTTTAGAACCTGGTGCTAATGATGTTTTTACATAATCCGGAACAGTCAAGCCTTTTTCAACTGCTTTTTTAGCAATAAGACCTGCTCCAAGCATTACGTATGGGTTAGAAGTGTTCGTACAGCTTGTGATTGCAGCAATTGCAATCGCACCTGTTTTCATTACCGTTTCTTTACCATCGGCAAATTTAACAGTTACTTCTTTATCCAATTCAGAATTATCCATGCCGAAACCTTGGTTACCCATAGGTGCATTGATAGCATCATGGAAAGATTGTTTCATCTGAGAAAGTGGAATCAAATCTTGTGGGCGTTTAGGGCCTGAAAGATTTGGTTCAATTGCTGAAAGATCGATTTCCACAACATCATTGTAAGCTGGATCTTCGTTTTCAGGAGAGTAGAACAATCCATTTTCCTTGCAGTAAGATTCAACAACTTTAATTTGTTTTTCATCACGGCCTGTTAAGCGCATGTAATCGATGGCTTCTGCATCAACTGGGAAGAAACCAACTGTAGCACCGTATTCAGGAGCCATGTTAGCAATTGTTGCACGGTCAGCAAGTGGAAGATATCCTACTCCAGGGCCGTAGAACTCAACAAATTTACCAACTACGCCGTGTGCACGAAGAACTTGAGTTACTTTCAATGCAAGGTCAGTAGCTGTTGTTCCTTTAGGAAGTTGACCAGTTAGTTTCACACCAACTACTTTTGGTACTGGGAAGTATGAAGGCTGTCCAAGCATACCTGCTTCTGCTTCGATACCGCCGACGCCCCAACCAAGAACACCAATACCGTTGATCATTGTAGTATGTGAATCTGTACCGAATACAGAGTCAGGGAATACTTCAAAGTCGCCGTTTGGAGTTTCAACCGCATGTACTACATTCGCAAGGTACTCAAGGTTAACTTGGTGAACGATACCAGTTGCTGGTGGAACCGCACGGTAGTTGTTGAATGATTTTTGAGCCCAGCTTAGGAACTGGTAACGCTCTGCATTACGTTCGAATTCAAGATCCATATTGGCATCAAGAGAATCAATTGAACCTGCTTTATCAACTTGTACAGAGTGATCAATTACAAGGTCAACTGGAATTTCTGGGTTGATTTTATCAGGATCTCCACCAAGTGCAGCGAATGCATTACGTAGAGAAGCTAAATCTACAACAACTGGAACACCAGTGAAATCTTGTAGGATAACACGTGAAGGCTTAAAAGGAACATCTATATCTTGTTGCTCGCTTGTTCCCCATTTAGCAAGGTTCGCAACGTGTTCTTTTGTGATTACTCTTCCGTCTACTTGGCGAAGTACTGCTTCAAGTAGGACTTTAATGGAATATGGAAGGCGTGATACTTGGCCGTCCCCTGCTTTTTCAATAGCGTCTAGGCTGTAGTAGTTGTAGCGTTCCCCTTCAATTTCAAAGGATTTACGCGCTTGGTATACGTCATTTTTCGTCATGAATATTACCCCCTATTAAACTGTCAGAACTTATTCTGCACATAAAAGTAAAACCTGGTTCACTGAAACCATGTCTACTATAAATATAAGTAAAAAAGTTAGTTTGTCGAATTTTCTCTCTCTTCTCCCACCCTAACTCTTCCTTCGACTTAATACTAATATAGAATTGAGTATAAGTAAATAACAAGAAAGTTATTGTTTTTGATAAGTTTGACTTATAGAAAAATCTTCCCCATTTATTAAAGTGCTTTTAGGAAGCCTAACTTTCATGCTGTTTTTCTAAAATGCTCCAATTATTCACCTGAGAAATTATTCCAATAAAACATATTAGTAATGCATACATAATCATTCGTCATTATCACACTCTATGAGTGGAGGTGTCGAAATGGCAAAACAAAAGGCTAATCATGTAATACCCGGAATGAACGCTGCAAAAGCACAGGGTAATGGAGCAGGTTACCATGATGAATTAGGAAATGAACCACCGTTAACCGAGGTCCAAAGGCAAAATAATAAAAAACGAAAGAAAAACCAATGATTTCCTTATTCTAGTACTAAAGAGTAAAGGCTTTTTGAAAATGCAGATGACCTGCATCCTTCAAAAAGCCTATTCTATTCTAAAAACACGGAAAAAGCGTTTCTACTAATGCCTTCAGGTATAGAAATCAATAGTCATCTGAATTGACTTCATTTACAATTGCCTGAATATCCTGTTCAAATTGTTTTAATTGTTCTCGCTGATGCTCAGAAGCGGTGACTAAAGCTGATTGTATTTGCTGAAAGGCCTCATTCACTTCCTGCTTCACATGTTTTAATTCTGTTCCGTAATTCGGTGCCGTTTTTTCAATGGCTGAGTACATATCAGTTACTTGTTGATGGCTTTGCTGAGCTTCTTGAAAAGTCCTCCGCTTATCTTGTTTATCCTGCATTAGGTTCATCTCCTTAATTAGTATCCATCCATAGCATGTACGAGGTATACAAATATATGTATGTGAATAATTTTTCACCGATTGATTATCTTAAGGAGTAGGAGGGATCGCACATGAACAAAAATGATGGTAAAGATATTCGCAAAAATGCACCTAAAGGGAATAATCCAGGTCAACCTGCACCGTTAAGCGGTTCTCATAAGGTGAAAAATAGACAGCACTCCCGTCAGAAGCATAATAGCAGCCATGATATGTAAGCTGCTTATATAATTTTTTTCATAACAAAGCGGTGCCGCCTAAAAGGCAGACACCGCTTTCATTTTATTGTTTACGCAGCGAACAAAGTTAGATACCTTCCTATTATAATGCCGAAATTATTTGGCCCCTCTTTCTCGGAGATAAAATACTTGACCGTGGATATTAAGTCAGAGCCGGTTTTATTAAAGTTATTCATCCAAAATAACGATGATATAAAGTTTTGGCTTCTGCAATCTCTTTTGTACCATGAACCAGGGCCCGGCCATCTTTAAAAACAACTAATCGATGGGGCCCGATTGTGAATGAAAGTAAATATGGATTTCGAACGATCTTACCACCTTGAGCAAGCAGATTTTTTTCAAGTTGCAATAAATCTCTTTCAAACTTCATTGCTGGGCGAATCTGGACAGACTCCCTCCCGCATAAAACCGCTGTTTTTGTTTGATTTAGATAAGAAAGGTGTGGGTAGGTTCGCTTTGACCCACATGACAAACAGCTGTCTTTTTTTAATTTCGTTACATTTATGGATGTATGCTCATTTTTCCAAAGGTCAAATGAAACGATTTTATTTCTAAGGGAATCATAATCTTCCACAAGAATTTTTAATGCTTCAGTCAGTTGATAAGCAACAACCGTTTGAACGGCGGGACTAATAATTCCAGCCGTATCACAGGTTAATCCACCAATTGGAACCGTTTCCAGCAAACAACTCAAACATGGAGTTACCTCTGGGACAATCGTGTAACTTATTCCATAACTCCCCACACACGCTCCGTAAATCCATGGAATTTTGAATTTTTGTGATATATCATTAATCAGCATCCTTGTATCAAAATTATCGGTGGCATCCAATATTAAATCCACACCGTCAACGAGCCGCTCCAGTTCCTCCGCTGACACATCCAACACATGTGATTTTACGCTTACCTCTGAATTTAGCGCTTTCAATCGATGCTCCGCCGCCACTGCTTTTGGTAATCTTTTTTTAGCATCTTCCTCACAATATAGTTGCTGTCTTTGAAGATTACTCCATTCCACATAATCTCTATCAACAATTGTCAGTTTTCCAATTCCTGCTCGCACAAGGCCTTCAGCACTTCCCGTACCGAGAGCCCCTGCTCCAATTACCAACACGTGTTTCTTGGAAATTTTCAGTTGCCCTTCGACTCCAATGGGTGCAAAGAGTTCTTGTCGTGAATAACGTTCATTCATCCAATGCTCATTCCTTCAACTGGACTGCTTGCTATGGCGTACTCATTTTTTTCAATTCTCCCTGCTTCATATCCTAAGCGCCCTGATTCAATAGCAAGCCCCATTGCTTTCGCCATTTTGATTGGATCTTTGGCACCCGATACAGCTGTATTAAGCAATACACCATCTGCCCCTAATTCCATAGCAATCGTCGCATCCGATGGTGTTCCAATTCCAGCATCAACAATTACCGGAACATTGGACTGTTCAATGATAAATCGTAAGTTTAGTCGGTTTATAATACCTTGGCCTGATCCAATTGGAGAAGCCCCAGGCATAATCGCATGACATCCTACTTCTTCTAAACGTTTAGCAAGTAACACATCATCAGACGTATATGGTAACACTATAAAACCTAGTTTTACTAATTCCTCTGCTGCCTTTAGTGTTTCAATCGGATCAGGCAATAGTGTTTTTTGACAACCAATCACTTCTACCTTTATCATGTCACAAAGCCCAGACGCCTTCGCAAGCTGGGCTATTCGCACAGCTTCTTTGGCCGTTTTAGCTCCTGCTGTATTGGGAAGAAGCGTATATCTTTTCAAATCAAGCTTTTCTAAAAAATTGGGTTGGCCGGCTTCAAAAATATTCATTCGCCGAACTGCAAATGTTAATATTTCCGCCTCTGAAATCTCCACTGCTTGCTTCTGAATATCGTAACTTGAATATTTTCCAGTACCTAATAATAATCTTGAAGAAAATTCATATGAACCAATTTTTAACATATCATCCGCCTCCTACAAAATGTACAATCTCAACTTTGTCTCCATTTGACAAACGCGTTTCATTCTGATTTTCTTTTTCTAAAATTTCATCATTTAATTCCACAATCGCAACTTTCTGATGTAAGCTAAAATGCTGCAATAGCTCCGCAACAGTTGACTGATTAGCAGGAATTTGTATTTTTTCTCCATTAATAATTAATTCCAATTCATTCACCTCTATTATGAAAAAATTGTATTTATCGAACGATCCACTCGAAAAGCAGACCATTCAGGATTTGACTTTCTTTCAACTATATCTGCGATAAGTACACCCGTAATTGGAGATAATAAAATTCCATTCCTATAGTGACCCGTTGCAATAAAAAGTCCATTGTATGCTGGATGTTCACCAAAGTAGGGTAGTCCATCTGCTGTTTGAGGACGTATTCCAGCCCATGTTTTTTCCCACTCCGTTTCTTTAAGTGCTGGAAGCAGATGTGTTGCCTTTTCTATTAATGTTGAAATTCCTTCGATACTTACCTTTTGGTCAAAAGTGTGAGCTTTAACCGTTGCACCAACAATGATTCTCCCGCCAACTTTAGGTACAAGATAGCAGCCATGTGAAAAAATCGTTTTTTCAAGCAATGGACGATTAGTCAAAACAGAAAAGCACTCGCCTTTTACGGGATATGTATCAAGCTTTACCCCGGCCTTTTCTAGAAGAAAATTGCTCCATGCTCCACTTGCTACTATTACATTTTCACTAAAAAATTCTCCTATATTAGTGACCACACCTCTTACACACGCGTTTTCAAAAATCAAATCAGAAACATGTACATATTCCTTTATATCAGCGCCTAGAGCAGCAGCAGATTTAGTAAAAGCGAGCGACAACCTAGAAGCTGAAACTTGTCCATCCTTTGGAATATACATGGCTCCTCTAATCTCATCAGAAAGAAGCGGCTCCTTCTTCCTTATTTCTGATGTTGAAAACCATTCCGCCTCAAGCCCGGCTTTTTGCTGAATTTTGATCATATTCTTCAATTCTGATTCTTGTTCACTCGTAAGTGCTACCTTAAACATTCCTTTGTTAACTAATTCAATATCAATCCCGCTTATGTCTTTTAATTCTTCCGACAGCTCGGGAAACATCCCCCTGCTTTGTCTTGCTAATGTAAAAAGCGGGTTATTAGATTCTAATTCGGATTGCGCCCCTAACATCCCGGCAGCTGCACTAGATGCTTTACTAGCCAGTCTATCTTTCTCTAATAAAAGGACTTTTTTACCTCTTTTGGCTAATTGATAAGCAATAGACCCTCCAATTACACCACCACCTACAATTATCGCATCATATATGGAATTCATCTTATATCTCCTTTCCTAAAGACCTTGCATACTCTTTTACAGATTGAATTGGATTTTCCGCTTCTAGGACGCCTGACATTACCGCGATTCCTTGTGCGCCTGCATTTAGTACAAGTTGACTATTAGAAGGTGTTATTCCACCTATTGCAATAATAGGTAGGTTGATATTCATCGTGATTTTTTGAAGCTCCTCCACTCCCTTAGGAGCGAGACCTCGTTTTGAGTTTGTTTCAAAGATATGGCCATAAATTGCGTAATTGGCTCCATTATGGAAAGCAGCCGATGCTTCATCAAAGGAATGAATAGAGCTGCCAACCCTGATTCCTGGAAATGCTTGCTTTACGACTCTGACATCTAAACTATGAAAAGCCAATTGCACACCAAAAACCTTCATTGCCCAAGCTACATCCACTCGGTCATTAATTATGATTTTAGACAACGGAATCTTTTTTTCATGTAATAAGGTCACAGCTTCATAGAGTTGTGACGCACTCATCTGCTTTTCTCTAAGATAAAAGAAATCAACATAATCTTGAATGTTTGAAGCGATCTCAACAAACTTTTCAATTGGCTGTTTCCCAGTAGAAATAATATGCAATTCTTGTGCATTCATACTAAGAACTCCTTAACGAAGATAATCAATTCTTCTTTAATCAAATTGATAAATACGGGAATTGAACCGAGAGATAAAACCCTGCCAACAGCAGGATGACAAAATACAGAATGAACCCATGGTCTTTTTTAGAAAACCCAAATTCATAATAGTATGTTCGATTCCTAGTATCTGAGAATCGTTTGGCCTCCATCGCAACAGCAATCCGGTGAGCCCGTCTAATACTTCCGGATAACAACGGAATGGAATAGGCTTTCATTTTAAAATATACGGATCTTATTCCTTTTTTCCTTTCGACGCCACGTACTCTCATCGCGTTTCGTATCGTTTGAAATTCCTCCAACATGATGGGAATAAGCCTTAACGCCGCCATGAAACTATAAGCATATTTAGGTTTAAGCTTAACTTGCTGCATTAAGGAATAAAACAGGTTTACCGGTCTCGTCGTTAACGAAAAAGTTAATCCAAGTACCGCAAATAGCAATGCACGAAAGCCAACTAGTAATCCCCTCATAAAACTTTCTTCTGTAATCGATATGAGTCCCCACTTAAACCAAAGTGTCTCACCTTGTCCGAATAATATCATTGCAGAAGAAGTAGATAAAAAAATGAAACAAAAAGGAATTGACAGGAGTAAAATTCGTTTTATCGGATGACCGGAAAAACACAAAAATAAGAGTAAAACACCCATGGTAACGTTAATCATATAATTTAGGTCTTTAATAAATAACGCCACCATACATAACACAATTAATACAAAAAGCTTAAGGCTTGGATTAATCTTATGGAGCCATGTTTCTGCACTCGAAACATTCACTTACATGACACCCCTTCTATAGTGATAAAACTTCGGTCTCTAAAAACGCTGGTTGCTTCATAATCTTTTCATCACTAATTACTTTCCCATCCTTAACCGTCCAGATCCTGGTTGCAAAGTTTTTTGATATATGCTCATCATGGGTTACCATGATCACTGTAATACCCCGCTTTCGATATTCCTCGAACCATTCCAGTAAGGCAAAGGTATTTTTCGAATCTTGACCAAAAGTAGGCTCATCCAAAAGAATGATCTTTTTTTCTTTCACGATTGAAGCCGCTACACTTAATCGCCGCTTTTGACCCATTGATAATTGAAACGGATGTTTATCGCGATGGGCCTTTAGTTGGAACACTTCAAGCAGTGCCTGGACTCTCTCTTCTATTTCTAGAGGAGGCTTTTTGTCAATTCTTAATGAATAAGCGATTTCTTCATATACAGAATTAGCAACGAATTGAAACTCAGGATTTTGAAAGACAAACGTCATATAATCCGTTAGATTTTTCACCTTTTTAATCGGGGTTCCCATCAATTCATAATAACCATTCGTTTTAATGAACTGCATCAGTGTATGCAAAAGCGTACTCTTGCCCGCTCCATTTTCTCCCCTAATGACAATCCATTCCCCTGAGTGGATCTTCAGCTCCTCAACCAGAATTTTTTCTTCCTTTTTACGGAAACCTCTTAAACCTCGCACATGCATAATGGGACCGCCATTATTAAATTCCGTTTGTTCACGAATGGGTTTATTGTCATGAATATACTCATCCCAAACTCCTGGGAACCAGATTCCATGTTCTTTCATTTCGTTTTTGTATAATGAAAGAATGTTGTCTTTTGGACCATCAGCAATGATTTGACCGTTATCGTTAAAAAGGACAATTCGTTCGATAAATTCTAAAACATGGTCTATTTTATGTTCCACGATAATAACGGTCTTGTCTTTGCCAATTTCCTTTAACACATCCCAAATATCTTTTGTTCCAACCGGATCAAGCATAGCGGTTGGTTCATCTAAAAATATCACTTCTGGTTCAAGTGCCAATACTGACGCAATCGCTAAGCGCTGTTTCATCCCGCCTGATAATGTATCAATACTTGTATGGATATCATTTAAGTGTAATCCTACCTGCCGGATATGATTGTGAATCCGCTCGTTCATTTGCTGCTTAGGAACGGAAAGGTTTTCAAGGACGAAGGCAATTTCTTCATCCACAAATGGCATACAAAATTGACTATCAGGGTCTTGAAAAACATATCCCCATGAAGAAGGGCTCTCCAGTTCTTCCGCTTTCATCGGGACTTCAATGGAATGCGGGATTAGCCCACTTAATACTTGCAAAAGTGTGGATTTTCCACATCCGGATGGTCCCAACAATAGAACTTTTTCACCTTTACCAAACGAGACGGATAAGTCCTTGAATATCAAGGACTCATCACCGGGGAATTTCAATCTTAACTTATCAACATGAACGATTCGTTCCATGGTCATCAACCTCTACTTTTGGTCCAGTGCAGCATAATCTTTACTTGATACTGGACGAACAAGATTAGTTACTCCTGTTGCTTCAAGTACTTTTACTAGATAGTAAGCAAACACACCTGCAAAGAAAATGGACCCTATGAATCTAGCAATCATAAATAACAGTAAATTCCAAAGAGAGAGGGCACCAATTTCTCCGTACGCAAAATCCATGAGGACCGATCCCAGACAGGAAGCTATCGCCGCTAATACAGCTACTGACATATTAAACTTTTTATACCTGAACGCCATAAACACCAGTTCCGCAAATAATCCTTGTACAACTCCATACAAGAGTACCGTTAACCCCCACGGTGAACCTAAAAAGAATTCACCGGACGCTGCCGCGATTTCTGCCAACAGAGCCACACCCGGTTTCCTCATAACTAAAAAGGCAACGGGCCCTGCTATAAACCACATTCCATATATTAATTGATCTAGATGTAACCCTAATGGTTTAACGGAATAATATATCGAACCCCAAAGGATATAGACTATTCCAAATGCGACGGCAATCACAATCGTGACTAAAATATCCGTTAATTTCAACCCTTTTCTCATTGTTTCAATCTCCTTTATACCTCTAGTTCTTCCTTATGCACTGGCCAAGTTTCTAAGCGATAAGCCATTTCCCAAAAAGAGTATTCATATTGACTGCTAAGGATAAAATGCTCTTTCATTCTTTCTTTATCTTCTTCCGTTACTTTTTCAGCGATCTCATCAAGTCTCGCGATTTGTTCTTCTACCAACGTACGGAACCATTCTCCTCCGTATGCTGCAATCCACTCTTGATAAATTGGCTCATCAGGTATACACCCTTGCAGTTTTTCACCTATTTCATAGTACAACCAGTAACACGGTAAGATGGCCGCAATCACATCCCCTAAATGTCCAGAATACGCGGCACGATACATATGGGATGTATAGGCATACGCAGTAGGAGCAGGCTTAAAGTTTTTCCTTTCTTCTTCTGTAATACCTAATCTCTCAGAAAAATTTTCATGAAGCTTTAACTCAGCTTCATATGTTCCTTGTGCGTGGCTTGCAAGTCGACTAGTTGTATGTAAATCTGTTGCTTTGACTGCACCTAAAGCTTGAACTCTAGCAAAATGAGATAAATAATATGCATCTTGCATGACATAATAACGAAAACACTCTACTGGCAATGTGCCATCTCCAATTCCTCTAACAAACGGGTGATTGAAGCTTGCTTCCCAAATATGATCTACTTCTTTACGAATGACCTCTGAAAATTTCATTTTCTATACCTCCAAATTTTTTGTATTTTATTAAGCAATTAAACGGGATAAATAATGATTGGTAACCTATAATCACCTCTTTTGGGCAAATAAAAAACCACTTCCTTTACCGACGTAAAGAAAGTGGTTGTACTTGAAAAATACATAAACGTATTGTTTCATGACCCCACTTCCCTACGCTGGTGTAAACCAGATCAGGTTCTAAGGGTCTTAAAGTTATACTTTAATCTCAGCTTCTGCGGTAAAATTGACTTTCACCTATAAAGCACCCCTAGTGGTACAAATTGTATATTTAGTTCATTTGCCTTTATATTAACACGATAAATCTAATTGTCAAACTTATTAGATAAAGTTTTTAACCAAGGATGTTGATTATCTTTTGGATTAATAGCCTTTCAATCTTGTATGCCCATCTAATAATGATTTATTATCTCGTCCGTTTAATACCATTAAACCAATCAGTGATTGTTAAACCCATAACATCGCTCCTTAATTTTCTGAATATACAATTTTATTTATATTATACTAACTATAAATAACTTTCTAAGCAAATGCTTTGACCAAAGGGAGCTCATTTCGTAGTTTACTCGTGAGTTTTGCTGTTTTACTCGTGAATTCTTTCATTTTCTTATATATTTATGGTAAAACATAGCCTATATGTCAGGGAACAGTCATACAGACTGTTCCCTGACATATAGGCTATCTACTAACTATTATACGTTATTAACAAAGTACAATATTAAAATTTATACATTTGATGTTGCTTTTAATTTTATATCTTCTATCTGTATTTTGTCATAGCTACCATACTTTTCTCTTACAACCAACAATGCCAGTGCCGCCATTACGCTTGGAACTGTAAAGGCCATAAATGCATTTTGAGGTGAATACTTTGCAGCCAGCAATAAACCTATTAAAGTAGGAGCAACAATAGCACCGATTCTTCCAAAAGCTAAAGCCCAACCTATCCCGGTTGTTCTTATCTCCCGCGGATAATACTCTGAAATATACGTATTTGCCAAATTCATTGTACCAACTGTACAGGCACCCCCAAAAGCAATAAGGATATACAGAGCAACTACATTAGAGGTTAATCCTAAAATTACAAAGCAGATTGTACCTAAAGCGCAGAGAGAAACTAATACTCTCCTATGACCAATTTTTCCAACAAAGTATCCTCCTATTATTGAACCACCAATTTGTCCTATCCCTGATATAAGGTTAAAAGATAAGCTTGACGTAAGACCATATCCTGACTGCTGCATGATTTTTGGTAACCATGTATTCAGTCCGTATACCATGAGTAAACAATTAAAGGCAGCTACCCAAAACGCAAACGTACTAAGAGTACGCTTTTCTTTAAAGAGTTTCTTAACTGGAAAACCTTTTGCTCTTTCTTGAGCTTTGGCAAATTCATAATCGTCTGTTTCTTTATAGTTACCCTGAGGATTAATGCGATTCAAAATTCCAGCAAGCTTTTCCCCTTGATGTCGAATAATATAATAGGAAAGGGATTCAGGAAATTGCTTCATGAAAAAAGGTAATGCCAGTAGTGGAAGGGCTCCGATCCAATACAAAACCCTCCAACTCATTTGCTCCATCACATACATTCCAATTAAAGAAGCGAGAATGCTTCCAATAGAATAGCCACAGTACATAGTTGTTACAATAAGTACCTTGTTCTTTTTGGGTGAATATTCTGCCATTAAAGAGATTACGTTTGGCATTAATCCTCCCATTCCCAAAGCTGCTATAAAACGCACAATTGAGAAAAAAGTAGGGTTTGGAGCAAAACTTGATATTAAGGTAAAAACACTGAATATACATATACAAATAGCTAGCACCTTTTTTCTGCCTATTTTATCGGCTAGGGGTGCAAAGATGAGGGCTCCCACCATCATTCCGAACAAAGAATAACTTGCTATTGCTCCAGCTTCAATTGGCGTTAAGTTCCATTCTTCCATCATCAAAGGTAAACCTACTCCGTACATAGCTATATCAAATCCATCGAAGGTAATTGCGAACAAACACCACAAAAAGACTATTAAGTGAAAACGGCCAAATTTACTTTTACCGACTACTTCTGAAGCATTAACTTTACGCAATTAAATCCCTCCATACAATTCGATATTAAAGTTTTGATTGGCTTAATTAAAATATCTTCTTAACGCACATTTAATCTACCAAAGCGTAAAATCACTTATTTGAATGTAGAAATCATCATACTATCTTTCCCTCGCATTAGTAACTCTTCAAATCATAACTTCTTCGTACAAATTCTCGTCCTTACAAATTGCATTTATAACGCTTCCTATGCTTTATATTAAGATGTAACATGTAATGAAAGTTTTCCTAAATCACCGTAATCTGCTACTATTTCATCGTCTGCCTGTACGGAAACCGCATCTGTTATCCCACCTACTAAAACAATCATTCCTGATTGGATAGAAAGTCCTTCCCGATCAATCATCTTAACAAGTTCCACAATCGAATGAATCGGATGATCCAGTACGGCTTCTCCCCGACCCTTCTTTCGTATTTCACCATTTTGATAGAGCTTAACCTCAGTTTGAGCCCAGTCCGTATGATAGGGTGAATAGGCCTGGTTGCTAAGCAGAATCTTGGCTGAGGATGCATTATCCGCTACCACATCGGTCAGTGTAAAAGAAAAGTTTTTATATCGGCTGTCGATAACTTCCAAAGCAAGAAACACACATTCAACAGCCCGCCAGACATCTTTAGCTGTTATATTTGTACCTTTCAGTTCCTCTTTGAACAAAAAAGCAAATTCGGGTTCAACTCTCGGATGAATTAATTCCCCCACTTTTAAAAATGGTTTTTGTAATTCCATAGAAGATGTCAGCCTGCCATATATTGCTTCTTTTACCCCTACTTGCTGTTGTTTAGCTTTACTTGTCAATCCCATCTTCCAACCGATAAATTTGTTTTTATCGGTGATTGTCTCATTAATGCTCAATTTCTGAATTTCATACGCTTGATTTACTGTTAGTTCCGGGTTGCTTAATGTAATTTTATCCATTTCAAGGCCTCTTTTTTGCGAATCAGCTACCTGTTTGGCTAGTTGTACTAGTTTCATTTTATAGTCCCTTCTTTCTGTAGTGCCATTTGTTCAGCTACTTCAATGATTGTATCTTCCTGCCCACCAACCACTTTTTGTCGTCCAAGCTCAATTAAGATATCCCGGGCGTCAACTCCATACTTTTTCGCTGCTTTATTTGCATGCAATAAAAAGCTAGAGTAAACACCTCCATAGCCCATGATTAAACTCGAATCAGTGATTTCCTGCGGCTTCGGTATAATCGTATTTCCGACTTCCTCTGCAAGATCAAGCATTTTGTACATATCAATATCCGTCCGGACGCCGAGCCGATCAAGTACGGCAACAAGCACTTCCGTCTGTGTATTTCCAGCTCCGGCACCGAGACAGCGAATGCTGCCGTCGATTCTATTCGCTCCTTCTTCAATCGCCACAAGTGAATTTGCTACAGCGAGAGATAAATTATTGTGGGCATGAAAACCGATATCGATCTTCAGTTTTGATTTTAACAATCGGATCCGTGTCCTCACTTCCTGAGGCAAAAAAGCGCCTGCAGAATCAACAACATAAACTGCTTCTGCTCCGTAGGATTCCATTAAAATAGCTTGTTCAAGGAGTTTTTCTGCAGATGCCATGTGAGACATCATTAAAAATCCAATTGCCTCCATCCCGAGATGTTTCGCAGATTCTAAATGTTGTTTTGAGACATCTGCTTCTGTAACATGCGTTGCAATCCGCGCCATTTTCGCTCCAACATGAGCCGCTTCTTTTAATTGATCAACTGTCCCTATACCTGGGATTAATAGCACTGAAATTGCGGATTCGCCTGCCATTTCAACAGCTGCTTCTACTAATTCAATATCATTCACTTTTGAAAAACCATATTGCAAGGATGATCCGCCTAGGCCATCTCCATGCGACACTTCAATATAAGGTACACGTGCGTCACTCAGTTTTTTAGTTAAGTTCTTTACCTGATCGATTGTAAACTGATGTGCTACGACATGACTTCCATCCCGCAATGCCACTTCTGTCACTAAAACATCTCTATGCAAAAGAACCCCACCTTTACAGCTTCATTTTTCTTTTTTAAACATAACTTTTGAATTGGCTTTTAGCGATTTCTTCCCCAACTTTTACTGCTGAAGCCGTCATAATGTCCAAATTCCCTGCATAAACGGGAAGATAATCTCCTAACCCTCTTACTTCTAATAGTACCGTTATTTGTCTCCCATCAATAATCGGTTCGGTCTTTAGACGGTATCCTGGAACATATTCAGAAACTTTTTCAACCTCCGCAAGGATAGATGCTGAAATCACTTTCTTATCATTGGGAATTTCTTGAAGAAGACAGTGAATGGTATCCCGCATAATGAGAGGTGGTTCAGCCGGATTTAACAGAATAATAGCTTTTCCTTTTTTAGCTCCACCAACCTGCTCAAGTCCCCTTGCCGTCGTCTGGGTAAATTCATCAATATTAGCACGAGTCCCGGGACCTGCGCTTCTACTAGAAATTGTCGCTATAATTTCTGCATACTCCACTTGGGCCACTTGACTGATCGCATGAACGATTGGAATCGTCGCCTGACCGCCGCAGGTAATCATGTTAACAACCGCTTCATTCAGATTTTCCTGTAAATTCACAGATGGGACAATAAAGGGTCCGATCGCGGCCGGTGTCAAGTCTATCAACTTTTTGTTAATTTTTTTCAAAGCTTCGTAGTGAATCACATGAGCCTTCGCGGAGGTGGCATCAAACAATATGTCTGCCAAATCCGGCTTATCCAAATATCCATCTATGCCATTTGCAATGACATGATGCCCGTGCGACCTAGCCCTCTTCAAACCTTCTGATTCCACATCGATGCCAATCATTACCGACATCTCGAGCACATCCGATCGATGAATTTTCATCATTAAGTCAGTCCCGATATTTCCTGAACCAATAATGCCCACTTTTAATTTTTTCAAGTCCGCTGGTCTCCTTTCTTACTCAAAATAAATCGATACCTTCCCAAGCTTTTCTCCAAAATCAGCGGAAAAATGGTCACCGGATTTCGCTTCAACTGCCGCTGATAATGCACCGGATAAAATTACTTCTCCAGCATTCAATGAAATATCAAATTCATGCAATTTATTCGCTAGCCAGGCTACGCATGTTGCCGGATTTCCTAGTACTGCGTTACCTGTTCCATGGTTAATAAATTCTTCATTTTTATATAAACTCATTTGTATAGAAGGAAGGTCGATGTCTTTCAATAGAACTTTGAAATCTCCTAAAATATATAAGCCAGATGAGGCATTGTCGGCAACAGTGTCAGGTAGCTTAATTTCCCAGTTCATCACACGACTATCAACGACTTCGATTGAAGCAACCACATAATCAGTTGCTTCGATTACATCTTCAACAGTTACATTTGGACCTTGTAAATCTTTCTTTAATATAAAAGCTATTTCCGCCTCCACTTTGGGCTGTAGAACTTTGCACTCGGAAATATATCCGTTATTTTGTACTTTCATTCCATCCAGTAAATGACCGTAATCTGGTTCATTTACACCAAGTAGCTGTTGCATTGCTTTTGAAGTCAAGCCTATTTTTTTACCGGTCACATGCAAACCGGATAGAACTTTCCTATGAATCGTTTCAAGCTGAATTTGATAAGCAGCTTTCACATCCAAATCCTGAATTTCACTTGTGGGAGCTGATATTCCTATTCTCGTTTTTTCTGCATTCAAAAACCTCGTAGACCATTCTGAGTAACTAACGGACATGATTCTTTCCTCCGTTCTTTATAATTTAATCGTAACGTTAGACAGTTCACTGTAAAATTCGAAACTATGCGCTCCTCCTTCACGGCCAATCCCACTGTGCTTCATGCCGCCAAATGGTGTGCGCAAATCACGCAAGTACCATGTATTCACCCAAATAATTCCTGCTTCTATTTTAGAAGCCACACGATGCGCCCGTCTTAAATCATTGGTCCAGATAGTTGCCCCCAGTCCGTAATGAGTGTCATTAGCCTGTTCTAGTACCTCTTCTTCCGTTTCAAATGGTATGACAGTTACAACTGGGCCGAAAATTTCTTCCCGTACGCAACGTGATTCACGCGTAACACCGGTAATAATTGTCGGCTCAATGAAAAATCCTTTTTCAAACTGTACCGCTCGCCCTCCTCCAGTTAATATTTCCGCTCCTTCTTCTTTCGCCAGCTCAATGTAACTCATCACTTTTTTGTAATGTTCCTTTCCTATTACAGCTCCAACTTTCGTTTCTGCATCAAAGGGATCCCCAACTTTTAATTTTTTTGTGCCCACGACCATCTTTTCAAGAAATTCATCATACAAATCTTGCTGAACATAGATTCGTGATCCACACAGACAAACTTCACCCTGGTTCATAAAACTCGACTTTAATGTCGTTTCGATAACTTCATCGAGGTTCGAGTCAGCAAACACAATATTCGGATTTTTCCCGCCAAGTTCAAATGAAATTTTTTTCAATGTCGGCGCGGCAGCCTTCATAATCGATGTTCCCGTTTTTGTTTCCCCTGTAAATGTAATCGCATCGACGTCAGGATGCTCGCTTAGAGCAGCTCCAGCAGAATTTACACCGAATCCATGCACAAGGTTGACAACCCCGTCCGGAACCCCTGCTTCCTTACAAATTCCCATCAATTTTGTCGCAGTCATCGGTGTCAGTTCAGCTGGTTTCATAACAGCAGTATTGCCAGCTGCCAGACAAGGTGCCAGTTTCCAAGTCAACAAGAGCAAAGGCAAATTCCATGGATTAATCATCCCTACCACCCCGACGGGACGTCTAATAGAATAATGAAGTGCAATGTCGTTCTGATTGTATGATTCATTACCAAGTGTCGTAATATAGTCAGCAAAAAAGTGAAAATTGTGGGCTGCACGTTTGATGTCCATTTCCAGTGCTAGGCTGTATGGTTTCCCTGTATCAAGGGTTTCCAGCACGGTCAGTTCTTCTTTATTTTCTAGAATTAGATCGCCAATTCGCCGCAGAATCGCGGAGCGCTGATTATCAGTATATGCTTTCCATGGACCTTGCAGAGCGCGCCTAGCTGCCGTAACGGCCTGATCCACTTCTTCTTTCCCGCCTTCAGCCACCCATCCAAGTTTTTCTTCTGTTGCGGGATTGATATTGTCAAAAGTCTTTGTTTGATTTTGATTCAGGAATTCTCCATTAATAAAATGCCGGCAATCTATTGATTTAGCTGTATCTATACCAACTTTTGCTGCTTCCATGAAACATCCCTCTCCCCTTATTGAGAAAATGGCTAATGCCATTTTCTCAATCTTGTATTTCGACGATCATTTCAATTTCAATTGCAGTATTATTTGGAAGCTGCGCCATTCCCACCGCTGACCGCGCATGTCTTCCCCGCTCGCCAAACACATTCACAAGTAAATCTGATGCGCCATTCAATACTTTGGGCTGCCCGGTAAAACTTTCGGTTGAATTGACCATGCCTAGAATTTTGATCACTTTCTTCACTCTAGATAGTTCGCCAAGCTCCTCCTTCAGCACACGCAGAAGGTTAATCATCGACTGTCTCGCTGCCTGATATCCTTCCTCTTCTGTCAGCTCTTTGCCAAGCTTGCCGTGAAAATTGTCAACACCCTGTCCAGATGTAAAAATCAAATTGCCCACCCGGACGTGGCTGACGTAATTGCCGACTGCTTCCCTAGGTGGCTCCAGTATTATCCCGAGTTCGTTAAGAATGGCTTCTGGTTTTTTGACCTGCTTTTTCATGCTTCTCCCCTCACTATTCCAAATTTAAAAACCTCAATGCATTTCTCCCAAGCAAATTCGCCTTTACTTCATCGGAAAGCTTTAAAGTGTCATCAATTACCTTACCAGGAGGGATTTCTCTCAGTAAAAATGGATAGTCAGAACCCATCAGCACATTCTTATATCCAAAACAGTCTATCAAATACTGAATATTCCTCGAATCATAGTTCAGGGAATCGAAATAAAACTTATGTGCATAATGGCTTGGTGGCATTGAGGTTTTTCTTAAGTCAGGCCATACCTCCCATCCCTGATCCATCCGCGGTAAAATATACGGAAACGAGCCTCCTCCGTGTGCGAAACAGATTTTCAGGTCCGGGAACTTTTCCATGACGCCACTCCAGACAAGGCTTGCCGCTGCCAGTGCGGTTTCACTCGGCATCGCTATTGTATACATAAAGTTGTTACGTTCTGTTCGGTCTTTTGCCATTGTCTCCCACGGGTGAATAAACAGGGGAATGTTCCATTTCTCAGCCATCTGAAAGAATTCTATAAACTCCGGAGCATCCAAATTTTCACCGTTGACGTTAGTACCGATCTCAATCCCTGCGAGGCCCAGCTCAAATTTACAGCGTTTCATTTCGTCAATGGCCACCTTCAAATCCTGAAGCGGTACCGTTCCGAGACCGATGAACCTGTCAGGATGCTTGTTCACCGTCTTGGCAATAAAATCATTTTGGAACTGGGATATATATAGGGCCTGCTCAATTGGCGCCCAGTATGAAAATGTCACAGGCACTGGCGACAGCACCTGCATGTCGACTCCTTCGGCAACCATATCCTGAATGCGTTTTTTCGCATCCCATACCTGATCTGTCACTTTCCTGAACAGCTCTCCACTGACCATAATATCCGCACCGCATGAACATTTCTGTTCGAGCACTGGCCAGCGACCCTGACCAAATTTCCCGGTTAAGTCTGGCAGGTCCAGCGGTAAAATATGTGTATGAAAATCTATTCGCATTTCCAAGCCTCAACTTCTTCTGACATTACATGATTGCATTTTTTGCAAGTCCGAAGTTCTTTACTGCCATTGAAGGCCTCTATTGCTTCTTTCACCTGCACTTCGATATTCGTCAGTTGAATGGTGATATTGTGCATCTCATGGTTGCATTTCGCACAGAACCAGACAAAATCTTCAAGCTCATCTTTTGCGCGCTTACGCTCTATGACAATGCCGTAAGTATCCGCTACACGGTGAGGAGAGTGTGGCACATCAGCAGGCAACATAAACATTTCTCCTTCTTTTACTTCCACAACTTCACGCTCGCCATTTTGATTGATGCACTCTACATAGCAGGAACCTTTTATCTGATAAAATAGCTCGTCAGAGGGATCTACATGAAAATCACGGCGATAGTTTGGACCACCCAGTAGCATCGCAATAAACTCGGAATCTTCCCAGAGCACTTTATTATTAACCGGTGGCTTCAATAAATTTTTATTGTCCTCAATAACTTTCATTAGATTTAGTGATCTAGATTGTAATAATTGAGACTGGTCGTGTACTTTCATAAATAAAACTACCTCCCGTTTTATACTTTCTTAATAATTGGACAATTTACATCAACGACATATATCCCACTTGTTTTGAAATCATTTGAGCCGATCGAACCACAGACTGAATAATATTTGTTTTTTCTTTTCCAATCATATAATTTCGCTCACCAACAAGGTTCAGTGCTGCAATAACTTGACCGTTGTATGATTTAATGGGAGCTGCAACGCCATATAAGCCAAAATCATTTTCATCATCACTAATCGCAAATCCTTGTTTGCGGATGGTCTTTAATTCTTCATCCAATTTGTTAATACAAGTAATCGTATTAGTTGAATGCTTTAATAGACCCTTTGCGAGCGTTGGTTGAATAAAGGAAGGATTAAACGCAAGTAATACTTTCCCGCTGCTCGTACAATAAGCTGGCTTTCTTGCACCGATATGAGTGGTCATATGCTCTGCATGAGGGGAAGTCATTTTCATCACAAATCTGACTTCACCTTCGTGAAACATACCAATATGAGAATTCCCTTTGAATTGTAGGACAAGGTTGCTTATAATAGGACCTGCTTCATAATGAATATCCTGCTGATACATAACTTTACTGCTCCACTCAAGTAACTTCCACCCGAGCCGGTATTTTCGATCTTTACCTTGAATTAACATTCCATCCTTGCACATTGTTTTCAATAGATGATGAGATGTGCTAGGACTCATTTTCAATTTTTCAGCTATTTCCTTATTTCCAAGTGACGGTTCATCATTAGTAAATAAATCAAGTATCTTTATTAACTTTTCAATGGACGAAATCATGACATCCCCATCCCTATTCAACTATTAAAGTTACTGATTAACCGCATCGATAGCGAATTGCATTGGCTTGTTCAGTACTTCATCGACCATTGCAAAGTTCTTGTTTTTCTTATACTTATTATAAAAAACTGCTCTTTTCCGAACCGGATCTCCCGTGTAATAGCGCTCGTATTGAAGCAAACGCTGCCCAAATGCTTCCCCACATAAATCCCATGCAAGTTTAAACACCCTGACACGCTCTTCGGCAGAAACACCGCTTCGGCCTCCGTAATACTTGTCGATATCGCAGCGCAAATCAGGATTATCAAAGTCGGCTCCAGTTGGTGACATCAAGAGCCCACCAGCCCCAATGGTCTGGATAACCTCAATGGCACGTGGATACATCTCTGGAAGGAAACCGCGAATCGTTTCCAGGGCATCCGGATTTGGCCGGGCTTCTCCATATTCATTAATCGTGAATTCATATTCTGCTACCCGAAGAAGTGAACGTATGACTTCGACAGATTGAACGAGTTCACCCAAATCACGCTGTACATGCAGGAACCCATCAACTCCGATAGAGTCTGCTACTTTACAAGCTACTTCAACGGCAAATGCCAGTTTAATATACCCACGGACACCTGATTGATGAGCAGGCTGTTCAGCGATTCCCGTCATTGGATACAAGCGGTTCGCCGCCTCCACATTGTTGTATAAAAAGACCCGATTCCATGGAACAAGTACATCATTAAATACAAGCAGCGCATCCATTTCTTCATAGCGGGAGGCAAGTGGATGGTCAAACATCGAGCGCGTTCCATCCTGCATTGGTTCTCGACAGATGATACGGAGTCCTGGCGTATCAATAGGCAACGCAAACGCTACCGCATGGCGTTCATCTCCAGGTGCAAATCCTGGGAAAGAATAAATAATTACTTCATCAGTAATAGGTGCCAAGGTAGCTAACATTTTCGCGCCCCGGACAAGTATTCCTTCTTCTTTTTCCTCAACTGTCCCTAAGTGAGTATACGTATCTTTTTGTTCGTGCGATGCCTTGCTTCGATCATTTTGAGGGTTTATGATTGCATGTGTTAAGAACAAATCATTGTTACGAATATAGTTATAATAATCCTTGATATTCTTAGACCAGTCTTTGTTGTATTTATCAAGGAACCAGGAATTATGTGCCATAGAAGTGACTACAACATTTAAAAAGTCAGGTGTCCTCCCCATTAGTCCATATGTCATCCTTGCATACACTTCAAATAACTTACTTCTTTTTAGTAGATCTTCCTTTGTTTTCGGGAATAAAAAAGCATTATTAAAACGCTCTCCGGTTTCTTTACAAATATGCGTGATTTCATTTTGATACTCAGGGTCATTCTGAATGTCATATAACTTCGCGATTTCGTGAATCGGTTGTTTAAAAATTGGCTCATTATAAATATCTTCAACCATTCTGCCGCCGAGCCAAACTTCAGGTTTTCTGGATTTAATTCTATTAATATAATCTTGGCCGTTTTTAATCGCCATAAAAATCCCCCTTATTTTACTAGTTATTTAGTAGACCCCATTTTACCTTTATAAAAAGTAAGCGCTTCCAAATCATCGTAATGATATTGTTGGATTTCACCGATAAACAAGACATGATCTCCTGCGTCGTACTCTTTCCATGGTTTACATTCCATCCAAGCAATGCTGCCGTTTATTTTTGGTGAACTGTTATCCCTGTCAATTTCTAATGATTCCTGTGGTCTTCCTGCAAACTGCCATGCAACAGCTTCTTGTTCATCCGATAAAATATTAATGGTAAACGGTCTTTCATTCATGCTATTGCACGCTTTTGCTTCTTTATGAATTGACACTAAAGCATGCGGGGGATCCAGAGAAACCGAGGTGAATGAATTTACTGTAATACCATTTTGAACTTTCCCATCAAACCAGCTAACTATCGTGACTCCTGTTGGGAAATTACCAAAGCAATTTCTTAATTCGCGCCAATCCACCTTTTCACCTCCTACTCTTTTATTATGAATTCATTATATTAAACTTGAAAATTAAAAAAATCCTATAATTTCATAATGTGGAATTATAGGATCTTTTTGTAAAAATATTTTTATTATTTATCATAGGTTCTTAAAAATTCACTATTGCTAACTATTGACGTGAAAACTTTGTAATGTCGTATATTAATTAGTATTTTTCCGAATCTTGTTATAAATCTAACTACACCTGTAATATTTAGTAACTTATTTATATTTTCGTATCATCTATTGAATCATAAAAAACCCCGAATAAGGGACACTTTTTTTGTGTGTCCGTTATTCGGGGTATAGTTCAAAAAAGTAGGCTCCGTTTTATAAACATGGGCTGATTTATTTCTATTAAAATTTATTTCCTTTTATCTTCCTTGCCGTGGTGGTCTTCGTGATTTTTACTATCTTGTACGCCCGATTTTGAAACAAGAGATGGAAGTCCAGAGATATACCCTACACCGCCAGTTTTATTAATACCAATTTCTTTATCAATAGCTTTTGTAAGCTCATCTTTATTTGTGCGAGTGCCACAGTTCTTTTCTTAGAAAAAAGATTTTTACTCAAAATTAAACATCTCCTTGCTATCGTTTTATTACTCTACTCTATTAAAATAAAAAAATGTTAATTTAATATTATAAATTTGTATTTTTATCATTAATGTTCATTAATAAATTGGATTACCTCAAGTAATTCATTGTCATTTACTAAAACAAAAGTAGATGTGTCGTAATAAAAAGTATCTGTTTCATCCATAGGCAACTAACGTGCCCCTTTAGGTTGGCATAACAGCAGCTTGTGTTGGAAGAACACTGTTATCGGCCAAGTATATTTGGCCGTTACAATTTGTAGCTAAAGTCGCTGGATTTTCAATTTGTGCTCTTACTTTTAAGGGGCGGAGGTTCTCAAAAAAAGACCCATTTTACCGGATCTGTACTAAGTTTCTTTCTCTCTGATGGAAGGTTGCTAGATGTGAGGCGCCTAATTGCTGCAACATTTTCTTGTTCTCTGCAACATATTTTCCAAGATCATCTGGATAGTGTGAATCAGAAGAAAGGGTAATCGGTATACCTTGGTTAACAATTGTCGATAGAAAATCAATGGATGGGCACATTTCTTTGGCCGGATAGCGATAGTATAAACCCGCATTCACTTCTGTGGCGGTATTCGTTTCCTTTAATGCGACAGCAATGCGTTCATACCATTTTTGATTAAAAGTTTCATTGTTTACTTTGAAATTAAATACTTTTAAATTATCTAAATGTGCAACAAAATCAAACATGTTTGAACGGATCATTTTTTCAACTGTTTCATAAAAACGAGTGTATAGCTCTTCTAAAACATATTTTTCAAAGTGAGATGCGGTTTGTGGGTTATCAAATCCCCAGCCATCCACATAATGAATAGAACCAATTACATAGTCCCACGGTTTTCCTTCTAAGAGTTCTTCTAGCTCCTGTTCTTGCCCAACAAAATAATCCGCTTCAATTCCTAACTTTAATGAGACACCTTCTTTTTCCCAGCGTTTTTTTGCTGCTACAATCGCTTCAACGAACTCATCCATCTTTTCGGTCATAACATTTTTTATCCAATACGATTGTAATTCACCAATTGAATCGTTCGGATCAAGATTTAACGCCTTTTCAAAATAATTTTTCGTTTCTTTAAAACGATACAAATGATCGACAATACCTACTTCTTTCAATCCAATTTGTTTCGCTTTTTTTAAATATAAATCAATCCACTCTTCGCCGTAACAACCACCATTCAGTCGCTTTTGCAACTGATTCACTTGATTCTCAATTTTTTCTTTCGAGTCGTAAACTTGCACTTCATTTAACTGAAAAGATCCAAGGGCTTTCGCCGTACGTTCAAGCCAATTAAAAGAATACGGGCCTTCTTCTAGATGTACATGATAATCGATTAGCATTCTGATCGACTCCTTTTTGCTATAATCCAACTTGTATACCATTTTTTCCATTCTTTCGGACAAGGCTGATTACTAATCACTTCATCAAAATGGCTTGCATCACCAAATGAATAGAAAGACGGAATACCTATTTTTGATGAATCTACAAGTAAAATATTCTTCTTGCTTCTTGCCATCATTTTAGCTGAAACAAGTGACTCATCTAAATCATAATCATAGATTGTATCTGCAACAATTCCACCGCAGGATATAAACGCTTTATCCATATGCATATGACTTAACCATTCCAGCGTCATTGCACCCGAGACAGAGGATTGAGCAGGGTTCGTAAAACCACCTAACAAAATAACCTTGCCCGTCACACGCTTCTCTTCAATTGCTTGGTTAAAGCGATCCGCTGCTGCAATTGAATTTGTCACAACAGTCAAATTTTGAACATTTTGAATTAAATCAGCGATATGAAATGTGGTCGTTCCAACATCAATCGCAATCGTATCACCATCTTCAATACGTGATATCGCTTCGAATGCAATTTGTTCTTTTTCTGCACGATTGATATCGAGTTTTCGTAAGTAAGCTTGTTCTTTTTCTAATGTTGTATATAGAACTGCTCCTCCGTGCACTCGAGTAATCTGTTCCAGTGCTTCTAACTCGGTCAAGTCTCGGCGAATCGTTTCTGGTGTAACAGAAAACTTATTTGCCATTTTTGCAACTGATACGCGTTTCTCCTCATTCACCCATTGAATAATTAAACGATGGCGTTCTTCCTTTAATTGATTCATGATAAGGCGATTACATCCTCTGGTTCTACGAATAATTGGTATTCCGTACCTTTTTCAAATGTAGAGGCACGATGATGCAATTGTTCAGTCGTAAATTGCTTATTGTCCGCATGAAAAGTTGTACGGATCACATTTCCATTCATAATAGAATCGCCAGCAATTGCGCTTAATTTGTAAGAGGAGACCTGAGCTTGTAAATGAATAGATTCTGGACGTATCGCATATTTATCTGCGGATAACGCTACATTTTTTCCAATTAATTTTCCTATCTGCTCTTTTGAAAAAACATTGTATCGTCCTATAAAATTGGCAACAAATTCGGTTTTAGGATGCGTGTAGATTTCAGATGGTGTTCCTTCTTGTGCAATCTTTCCATTATTCATGACGAAAATACGATCGGAAACAGACATCGCTTCTTCTTGGTCATGTGTAACAAGAATCATCGTCATATCCAGTTCACGTTGAATCGCTCGAAGTTCGACTTGTAGATGTTTACGAATTTGTGCATCAAGTGCACTTAACGGTTCATCAAGTAACAATACTTTCGGACGAACAACGAGAGAACGAGCAAGCGCGACACGTTGCTGCTGACCACCGGAAAGTTCATGCGGATACGCCTCTTTCTTCTCTTGTAAACCAACGAGGTTTAACATTTTCCCTACTAGCTCTCCCACTTCATTTTCTGGTTTTTTGAGCATCTTTATTCCAAACGCAACATTTTCATATACGGTCATATTCGGAAATAATGCGTATGATTGAAATACCATACCTACTCTGCGGTTTTTAGGCGGAATTTTCTTCATATCTTTCCCATCAATCATCACTTGACCACCAGTCGCATCTGTTAGTCCAGATAATATACGCAAGATTGTACTTTTCCCACAACCACTTGGTCCAAGTAACGTGACAAATTCGCCATCTCTAATGTTCATATCAATTCCAGTAAGAACTTTTGTATCTTGATATTGTTTATAAACGTCTTTTAACACTACGTAACTCATGCGCGTGTCATTCCTTTCGCTCTTTTCGTTAATGTCGCCATTACTAGCGTCAAAATACCCATCAATACGATGTATACGAACACAATCGCACTCGCAACATGACCACTTGTACTTAATTTTGACATTAAATAAATTTGAACCGTTTCAAAACGAGAACCTACAACGAGGTTTATCAAAACAAATTCGCCAAATAAAACAGAGAATGATAATAACGCTGAAACAAATAATCCTGGATAAACTGATGGAAGCAACACTTTACGGAAAGCTTCCATTTTTGAAGCGCCTAGTAATTCCGCCGCATCCATTAATTGACGGCCTTGAACATTCCGCAAGCTATTTCGTGTTCCTTGGTACATATATGGAAGCACGCTAATGACATATACCCCGATCACAGCGAGGATCATCGGTAAACTAGTTCCTGAATAAAACCGAATTAAACCAACTGCTAAAATAACACCAGGGAAAGCATATACCATCACAACACTTGCCTGGAACCACTTTTCTAACGATGGAAAGTATAATACGATCACGAAAATCGCCGGCACAATAAATAATATAGAAATGAAAACTGCACTACCTGAAAGAAGAACAGATCGTCCGAACGCTTCTATAAATCTTGCATCTCGAAATAACGTATTAATCCATTCCAACGTTAATCCTTCCGGTAAAATGGTTTTATTCCATTCCGTTGAAAATGCATACAAAGCGGTCGCTAGAATTGGTAGGGCTAAATATACACCGATCAGAATAAGCATGACGATTGTAAATTTTTTCATCGTTCCGACAAATCCTTTCTCGTTTTCTTGGTGAGCCATTCACTAAGTAACATCCCGATAATCATAATCACACCAAGTAAAACGGCAATGGCACTCGCCAATTCTGGTTGAGCAAAAATATCCCCCTTAATAAGTGCCCCGATACGAATTGCCGCTAAGTTAAAATTACTCCCTGTTAAGGCGTAAGCAGATGCATATGCACCTATCGCATTAGCGAACAATATAGTGAACGTGCCCGCAATACCAGGAAATAAAATAGGCAGTCCGATTTTTTTCCAAAATGTAAATTTAGAAGCTCCTAATAACGCAGCGGCATCTTTCCATTGTTGCTGAATACCGTAATAAATCGGATATAAAAGCATGATTGAAAGCGGGAGTTGAAAGTAAATATAAATGAGCAACAGCCCTGACCAACTATAAAGAGAAAAAGATAAATCCCAGCCGAACGAATCAAGCGCTAATGTAAAGAGACCGCTATTTCCAAGTAAGACGATAAATGCAAAAGCGAGTGGTACACCCGCGAAGTTGGACGTCAAGTTGGACAAAATCAATAACCGTTCACGGACCGGTTCAGGAAAATACGTCATCGCATACACACCTAACAAGGAAACGACTAACGCGACGAATGCTGAAACGACTGACAAAGCTAAACTGTTTTTAAACCCTTGTAAAATATAAGAACTTGTTAACACTTCATGATAATGTTCTAACGTAAACCCTTCACTATTTGAAAAACTACTCATCAACATGTAAAAGAGTGGTACGAGAAAAAAAAACGTCATCAACAAAGCGAACGGGACTAGTATGAAAAGTACTCTTTTTTTTCCATTCATAATCATGATGTCTCCCTTTATTTAATTGACTAGACCCCAGGTATTATGAGAGGGACCATCGCTTCTGATGGATCGATTCCGAGTAAATGGCAAGCAAGTGGCGCCACTTGTAGTTGAGAGATAATTTGATCCTGAACAACAGGCTTCACTTTATTCGAAGCAATAAATAACGGAACATGGCGATCATTAGGTGTATTCCCACCGTGATTTCCATCGCTTGTCATTCCGTGATCGGCTGTCACGATAATGTTGTATCCAAGTTCCATCCATTCTGGCAACGAAAGTGCCAATAAAGCATCTGTAGCTAAAACGCGATTTCGATATTGAACAGAATCTGCTGTAAATTTATGTCCATCATCATCTACATTCATCGGGTGAATATAGAGGAAATCTGGTTTCTTTTCTGAAACGAGCCACCTAGCTTCTGCGAATAAATGGTTATCTGGATAATGATCTTCAAAGTAGAACAGACCATTTTCAATCGGGGCATCTTTATCTAATTGAATTCGATCCATACCAGGACGAAATGGCGCATGATTATATAGCTCACTTACCCAATGATAAGCAGCTGCAGCGGTTGTCTTCCCGCTGCGTCTTGCTAAATGAAACAGACTTTCTTGTGTTGATAAGCGGACGACTCCATTACCAACAATTCCATGGACTAAAGGTGGCGTTCCAGTCAAAATTGTTTCATATAGTGGCCGAGATAAAGAAGGGACTTCCGATTTCACTTCATAACGCGCAACCTTTCCTTGTTCAACGAGATGTTGCATAAAACCCATATGAGAACACGCTGTATCAAAACGCAACGCATCCACAACGATCATAATTAAACGATTATTTGACATGGATTAACACCTTCTCTTGCCACATTTGAGGAATTTGTTTTGTTGTTTCTTCCCAAGCCTTTTGATCGCCAACTGGTTGGGCATTTTTATACATGTTATCCGGTAATAGAAGAGATTGAACTTCTTCTGATAATTCAACATTTTCACGAATTGGACGTGCATACCCTTTTGCTAAATTTTCTTGACCCTCATCTGAAAGAATGTATTCACGAGTCAACATAGCAGCATGCGGTTTTTTTGAATATTTATTAATGATTGTGGCATAACCAGATGTAACAGATGCCTCTTCTGGAATCGTTACGTCAAATCGTGCTTCATCAACTTGTTTGCGATAACCCAGTGCATTAAAGTCCCAAAGTAAAGCAACATCAATTTCACCTTTTTCTAGATTAGCAACACTTGGATCACCAGCAGATAAACGACCTTGTTTCGCTAATTCTGCAAAGAAGTCAATACCCGGTTGAATATTCTTTTCGTCTCCACCGAAAGCATAAGCAGCTGCTAATATAGCAAATTGTGCTTGGTTTGCTGTTAGCGCATCACCAATACTAACTGTGTAATTACCATTTTTTATATCTTCCCAAGAAGTCGGGACCGTTTTTACGTTATTCTTATCTGTAATAATTGCCATCGTTCCTGTATAGCCAACTACCCAGTCTCCGTTATCATCTTTCGCCCAATCTGGAATGTCATCCCAATAGGACGTTTTATAGGGAATCGTTAAGTCTTGTTCCTCTGCAATAGGTCCAAAGGCAATTCCAACATCACCAATATCAGCTGTTGCATCATTTTTTTCAGCTGCAAATTTTGCTAACTCTTCTGCACTCGACATATCTGTATCAGTATGTTGCACATTATATTTTTTGGCCAACTCATCCCAAGTTTCCACCCAGTTTGCCCAAGTATCCGGCATCCCAACTGAATTAACTTTGCCTTCTTCTTTTGCCTTGTCTTCTATTTGTGTCAATGTCAATTTGTTATAATCTTCTTCTTCTCCTGCGCTTGATTCTTTACTATTATTATTTGATGAACATGCTGCTAACATTGAAATAGTCATTGCACCGATTATTCCTGTTTTCCACTTACGGTTCCAAGACATTGTCGTTTTCCCCCTAAATATGTTTGTTTTTATTTTGTTTCACACTATGAATATACAAAACAAATATTAAGCAAACATAATTCCCACACTAAGCTTTTGTAAATCTCAATTTACAGAAGCTTTACATCCAACATTCTATTTAAGATGACTAAAGTAATAAGTACCAGTGCCCCCGTCACAACGCTAAGGTAAGAAATTAGAAAAACGTAATAACGGTGCCTGTCACTCCCTGATGATTAATGAATTCTGTTTTCTTTCAAAAACACCACAAAGGCTCAGTCCTTTAAGACTGAGAAACTTCGCATTCTAAGTGCCAAGATTATAGGAAAATAAAAATGCACATAAAAAATGAGCTGGGAAATGTATCTCCAAGCTCATGTATCTTGCTGTCCGTTTTTTACTTAAACACCCTAGTTGAAGAAGAAAATGACTATACTACTTATTAGATAAAAGGAAAACCGTGTTCAGTCATTAAAAATCCACACATTAAATTCCTCATTTTGTTCTTGTAAATACCATCCTGATTTATCATAATAATCATTTAAAAAGGAATCAGTCGGACATAGTGAAATGATAGGTAAATCATTTATCGTTTTTAACATCTTTTTTAATAACCCTTGACCGCGATAAATTTCACTAATCGCAAATTGGTATAAAGATATTTTGTTTTGTGTTTTTTTTCGGTAAAACCGAAAAGCCCCTACTACTTGACCTTCTACTGTTGCCACTATCATTTGCTTTCTTCTTATGGCTGCTTTAATTCCAAGAGGACATAAAAACTCTTCAGAATAAACCGCACTGTTATTGCGGTCTAAATTTTCGTTGAAGAACGACACAACTTCAGGTATATGAGTTGGATTTGCTAAGGCTATCTGCATATTTCTCCCCCCTTAACGCTTTTTAAGACAAAAGAGATTTATATATTTCTCCTATAATACCTTCCATTTGATGAACACCCAATTCTGCATTCGTCATTATGACGGCGCCTTTCTCTAAATACGGAAACGCCACCATCATACATTGAAAACCCACTCCCCAACCAAGTGATGTAATTTCTAGTTCTTTTTCAGAGCTTTCAAGAAACACACCTAATCCAGTCCAACTTTTACCTCTTTGTGGGGTTATCATTTCTTTTGCTAAACTTTTCGAAATGCCAACCATGCTTTCTCCTTTTACAGCATTCATTAACTCACGAACTAATTCAGCTAAATTCAAAGAAGTTGTCCATAATCCAGAAGCCGCTGGATAAGGATATATAGGATATTTTCCATCTACTAATTCACCGTTTTTGTTGTGACCACAAGAAAAATTTTGTCTATCCACTTCCAACATTGTTGTATTGAGTTGGCTATTTGCCATTCCTAATGGGTCAAATATTTGCTCATTCATAACTTGATGAAACAGTTTTTCAGTAACATCTTCTATCAGTTGCTGAATGATACAAAAACCTGCATCCGAATAATGAAATTCACTTTCTGGTTCACACTTGACGTCAATAGGAGTTTTACAATAAGGAGTTTGCCCCTCTAATAATTCAACCATCGAAGGAACCCCTATTTTTGAATTCAGTTCAGGAAAACTACCTTCAGGGTCTTTAATTCCAGATTGATGACTTAGTAAGTTCCTCAATGTCACTTTTTTATTTTTGGTAAAATCATTTTCTGGTACTTTCCACGATACAAGACTTTCATTCACATCATCATCTAAATCAAGAAGTCCTTCCTCTACTAGCTTCATAGCAAGTATTCCTGTTAAGAACTTGCTAATTGAACACACACTAAAAATAGAATCTTCATTTGTTTTTCTATTGCTTTCCACTTCTAATATGCCGTAATTTTCTGTTCCACTAATTTCACCGCCCTCAAGCAATGTGATACTTAAACCTTGCACTTTATAATGTTTCATTCGTTCTTCAATGTTAATGTTTTTTAATTTCACAATTATCCTCCTTGTTAGTATTATCAAGTAAAATATAACACGAATATATGTTCTGTTATATCTATTTGGAAAATAAATTAAAATAATTTTATTAGATGTAGGGCAGGCGTCATCATACCACTTTACGAATAAATCAACCTTTTCCTTTAACATAGCCTTATATTAATTCCTCGAGAGAAAAAGCCAGAAGAGCTGCAGAACTATTAGATAAGCGTAGGGAACAATAGAATACTCTTGTAGGGTTCAATCCCTATTGCTACCAATATATTTGTCTAGAAAATCACGACTTTTTAACAAATCGCGGTAAAATCTTAGATGTTACCTTTTATCCCTTTAAATAAAAACTAAAAGCACAAAAAGGAATTTGATCTTCCTTTTTGTGCTTTTTTAGTGTTTATAGGAGAAATTGTCTTTGCTTACTGCCCTACTTGCCATGGACGACTGACTTGTGGTTTCCTTTTACTTTGTTTTGGTCCTAATTCTTCTTTTGTCATTCTACGAGGCTCCATCCCCCGTTCAATACGGGTGCGTATTTCCTTTGAATTAGAAAACAAATTGGGTGGTTGGTAGACACGGGAAGCCTCCTGATGGCAGCCAGGACATTGCGCTGTTCCTTTATAGCCTGCCATTGACTTAAAGAATAGTGTGAACTCACCGCATTGACTGCAGTTAAAGGTGTAACTAGGCAAGGAAAGTCCCCCTTCATCCATCTATTTATTACTTCGGATTAATATCTTTATCAAATATTTGGGTCGGAATGGCCACGGTACAACATGCATTCGGGATGTCGACGATTCCATTTATCCGGCCTTCAATAGGCGCTGTACTTAATATCATATATGCCTGCTCTCCTGTATAACCAAGTGTTTTCAAATATTCGATTGCATTCAGGCAAGCTCGGCGGTAAGCAATATTTGCATCCAAATAATGTTGATTTCCTGTAAACTCATCTACTGAAATGCCTTCAAACACTAAATAATCGGAATAATTTGGTTCAACCGGACCAGGTTTGAAGACAGGATTGTCTTTAATTTTATATTTCTCCATACCTCCCTTAATCACGTCGACACGAAGATCAATCCATCCCGCCATTTCAATCCCACCGCAGAATGTAATTTCGCCATCCCCTTGTGAAAAATGGAGGTCACCTACCGAAAGTTTTGCCCCGTCCACAAATACTGGGAAGAAAATTCTTGAACCTTTTGATAAATTTTTAATGTCACAGTTTCCTCCATTTTCCCTTGGAGGCACGGTTCTCGCTCCCTCTTTGACCACCCGATCAAATTCTGCTCCTTTTAACGTGCCTAGCACTGCATGCTCTGCTTGGGGAGAAGTTGCTAGTTCAGGTACACGGTCGGGATCTGTCATCTTCAATTCATTTTCTCGTTTATTCCACTCTTGCAAAAGCTCCATTGAAGGCGCTACACCAATTAACCCAGGATGGATAAGCCCGGCAAACTTAACACCTGGCACATGCCTTGAAGTCGTATAAATCCCTTCAAAGTCCCAGATAGATTTCGCTGCTTCCGGATAATGTTCCGTTAAAAAACTTCCTCCATTTTCCTTGGCGAAAATTCCATTAAAACCCCATTCAGACTCAGCAAACGCACCGATATCCAAAATATCAACAACTAATAAATCACCCGGTTCCACTCCATTTACATAAACCGGTCCGCTTAATACATGAACTCGCGGCAAAATAACATCCCTAATGTCACGAGGATCGTCATTGTTGCTAATTTGTCCATCCGTCCAATCTTTACACTCCATACGAAACGATTGGCCCAGCTCTACTGAAAAAGCAGCGGGAATATCCGGATGCCAACGATTATGCCCCGGGTGTGCTTGTTGCTCCATCGGTTTACTAAGATCAAGTTTAAACAAAGTTTTAGGCATGTTACTCCTCCTTCAATCTATTAATCTATGAAGTTAATCTATGAAGTTAAACTATGTATACGTTTTCATAATAGTATTTTTAACAAATATAGTCAAATTATTAATATTATAACAGATGGGCGAGATGAACTTAATCTTGATGATGTGAGTAAAGTAATATTAGGGATCAATAGAACAACTACCTCTTTTTTATATTGAGTTGAGTTGATAGTTTTTACTTTGCTTTTAAAGGTGCTCGCTCCATTTTGTTCTTTGTTATTAATTCATATGAGATTAGAACAACCTATTGATTCAATAGATAGATAGTTTTATTTTAAAATCCCCCTATTTATTCCCGTTGAGCAAAGGTTAATTTTTTGACTAGTTTCTTCTATGGAAAAAACAAGGGGGAAATAGGATTTTGCGCGAAAATAGAACCAACATACTGTAATTACAGTCTATGATTTAATTCCATAAAAACTCATTAAGGGAAGCAGTTACACTCTAAATTTTAGATTAAAGCTGCTCCCTTTATTAGTTTTAAAATTCAATTTCTCCAATCGCCATTTCGACAAGATTGACTATTTCCCCTTCATGAATTTGCCAATTTATTATTTCGATATCAGGATAAAAAAATTGATCTTCTTTTACCATTGGAACTTGGCTTCGTATTAAATGATATATTCTCTCCGTAATCGGAGACGCTTACAAAAATCTTCGTTTATTAAATTTATTTAACTTCTATAGCTACTTTTTTCAGCACAAAATACAACTAAATGTTAGTACGGCCTCAATTTTTCGAACCAAATGGTTCACTGGCACCAGTTGATCTAAAGTAATTATTTAAAGTTGATCTCGCTGAATAGAATCATGTTTAGAAAGCATCCTCATCACCTCAAGTTTTAATACTTCCATTTCAAAACAAAAAAAACTGTAGGCAAAATTGATCTGACCCAATAAAGTTAGACATATAGTTTAAGCAGCTTCTAAGACCTGAGTTCGGTATTCTATCGGACTCAGGTCTTTTAATTTTACCTT
>NZ_JBNNTG010000037.1:0-40454 GCF_050278525.1 Peribacillus sp. NPDC096540
ATGGCCTTTCACTAAAGTAATTTCATACAAAAAAATGAGAATATGGTGGGCTTATTTAAGTATGGCCTTTCACTAAAGTAATTTCATACAAAAAAAGCTGATCGTCACAGTCCTTTATCCGTTGTTTACTTATTATTTTTAAGTAATGAATAGACATATGTATCATGTGCTTCACCATTTTGATACATATATTTCTGCAAAACTCCCTCTTTTTGAAAACCAATTTTAGTTAGTAAACTATTAGATGCTTCATTGTCAATAAATACAACAGCACCTATACGAGTTAAATCCATAACATCAAAACCATATGAAAGAACTCTAGATACTGCTTCTGAAGTATATCCTTTTCTCCACTGCTCTGGATGGATTTCGTACCCTATTTCTGCTCTTTTATGTTTAGGCAACCAAGCATTAAAGCCAATTGTTCCAATTATACCTTTGGTCTCTTTTCTTTCAATCCCCCAGCGTATGCCTCTTTTTTCATTGTAGTTATTTGAAAAGAAATCAACGAACTTCTCTGCTTGTTCTATACTCTCTAATGTATCTTGTCCATAATAACGTGTTACATTTTCGTTAGAAAAGCAAGCAAAAATACCTTCTGCATCCTCTTTTGTAATTTCTCTTAATATTAGTCTTTCTGTCTCTAATATTGGAAACATTTCATCTCTCCTTCTTTTTATTACTATAATTAACTATTCTTTTTAAATGGTAAAAATCCCTTTATAAATTGAATTTTGTATTGCACTATCCTGAACTGTTAGTTTGCATAAAAAAAAAGCTTCCATAAAGACAGCCCCGATCTTAAGCAAATTCACCATTAGTTGAAGAAGAATATCATTTTCTACCTAAACATAAGGTCTTCGGTCATAAACCAAAATCCAATCGGTACATTCTTCATAAAGGACTCTAATAGCTTCTTTATCAGCTGCTAAGATATCGCACCCATGACCATCGTACAAATGAAAAATTTTATTGGGGAGATTAACAAAATAAATCTCATACCCACTTACAGGATTTTTTTTCAAAATAGTAGATGGATGAAGTTTTCATAACTAAAAGTCTTGAGGATGTTTTATTTCGGTTTTCTTGTAATAAGCACCAAACGATGAGTCACAGATTGATCACCTTCTTCGTCTTCATCTTTGAAAACATTGGTAAAAGGAAATGCTGTAATTTGTATAATTTTTGTTTATCTTTTATGTATTTTAGATATAGGTTTAACGGTTTTTTTGAAGAAAAAGCTTGTTATTAGAAGTATGTAAGTATGTAAGTCCGTAACAAATAGAATTTCATCTTCCTCCCCATACACCTTATTAGCTCATTGAGAAATTTTCTTCAAATTCGTCTTTCCAACATGGCGGATTTTCTTTGCTATTGCCAACATTTTTTTGAATGAACCGTCCCTATAAAATACAGAGACGATTCCTTATGTGACTTGTTACTTATCATTATTCATCTGCAGATTCAGCTGTATACATATACAATTTTGGATCAGGGTTTATCCAGGCGCTTTCAAACAGGAAGACCACTTTATAATTTTCGTTATCAGTATAGGTGACATAGTACATTCCTTCTTGCTCCTCTTCACTTACAGGTTTACCAATCAATCCCTTCAACTCAGATAAATGAATGGTTTGCAACTGCGGATCAAAGTCATCAATGCCGGTAATCTTTTTTCTACCTGTTGAATCGTCATAGAGGAATCGAACATTACGGCTCCAATAATTGGCTGCAACAGTACTTAGATCTTCAGGTGGACCCCAGGCTTTTTCTACTTTTTTCAACGAATCACCAACAGAAAAAGGTTTACTGTTAATCGATTGTTGGGATTCATAAGCTAAACCCATGATTTTCCGAATCAAGAGATCTGGCGTAGAATTCGATGATTCTGAAGCAGCAGAAGCAAAAGCTGCCCCTCCGCTAAACATGAGAAATGCAAGTGTTAAAATTGTGAAGCTTCGGATAAAACCTTTCACTTGTTTCAAAATTAAACACCCTCTCTAAACAGGAATTGACAATTACCATATATTGCTCCCTAAATATAATACGCATTTTCCCCCAAAAAAGAACACTGATAATTATCGGTAATCCAGCAGTACTCTACCGAGAATAAGCAACCCACCACCACTCCTCTCGTACTGAAGAGTAAAGGTCTCTGTTACATCAAAATGAGATAGTTAAAAAAAGACTATCCTTATACCTTTATAAGCTATTAAAAGCTAATAAGTGCGTTCTAGGCTTTTGCAGTCTCTCACATTTATGTCACTAGTTTCACATGCAAAATTTGAATTTTCCATATTCCCAAACCCAGGTTTCATTCTCTAATCGTTTAAGCTATATATCAGACTATCCTTGGTGATTCAACTTACTTATTTTTATCTGCCCTAGCAGAATCACTCCTCGAGATTTATATCAATCGGTCTATTATGATATGTTATTTTTTGTAAATATAGATAGCAACATGTTAAATGAAGGATTTACTTCAATTAAGGCATACCTATACAACAAAAAGAACACCTCATATTGGTGTTCTCTGCAAGTTTAAAGAAACGAGGAAATCAATACATTCTATACAGAATCCGGTATTTTTTTAACGCTTCCATAATTAATCAAAACATCCGCCTGTCTTCGTTACTTCAAGGATTCTTGTCATGATTTTTGAAATCAAGAATAGCAATTACAAACATGCCAAAGCTTAGCATTAGGGAAATAACTTCGAAAGTACCCATTCATACATCGCCTCCTTACATCCAGCTTTTCCTGTTCAGAGATTGTCCTATACAAGAAAAACATAAGCAGTGGCTTTTAAACAAAAAAAGCAAACCCTATCAGGGTCTGCTCTCGTACTCCATTCTTATCATTGATCTTTGAAGCTTTCTTTTCAAATGGCCCATTACTGTCAATAACCCAGTTTTTTTTCAACAACATTCATTAGGGGTTTACCGTCAGAAAAAAGCTTTAAATTTTGCAAAAATAACTCCATCACACGATCCAGATGTTTTGAAGAGTTGTATGCGTTATGTGGAGAAACTATTACATTTTCCAGTTGCCAAAAAGGATGATCTTTAGGTAAAGGCTCTACTTCAAACACATCCAGTGCCGCCCCGGCTATGTGCCCATTGCTCAAACATTCAATTAAATCTCCATCCACAATAGTATTACCACGACCAACATTAACTAAATAACTACCTTTTTTCATTTTATTTAACCGTTCTTTATTTAAAAAATTAGAGGTCTCTTTGGTAAATGGTAGAGCTAATACAATAAAATCTGATTGAGAAAGTACTTCATCCACTTGATCCATTCCCATAATCAAATCAGCAGGTTCATATTCTTTGTTCTTTTTGTCCGGATTCCGACGACAGCCTATCACTCTCATTCCAAGTGCTTTACATCTTTTTGCAATTTCAAAGCCAATATGAACATACCCAATAATTCCCACTGTTGATTTTTCAATATATATCACAGGAATTTCCATCCAATTTTTATTTATTTGATTTCTGATTATTGTCGGCACACCTCTTGCTAATGAAGATAGCATCGCAATTGTATGCTCGGCAATCGGGACAGATGTGCAACCTTTTACATTGGTGATGGTAACATCGCTGTTTTGAATGTCTTCATTCAGCATGGCCTCCACTCCCGCACTGTCAGAATGGATCCATTTAATCTTTGAAGCCTTTTTAAGAATGTTAAGGTTATCGTGAAGTCCCATCGTGTAGAGGACATTAAACTCTGATAAATCTACAGTGGACTCTGGTTCAGGTTCGCCAAATTCCCAAGGTTCGATAATGACTTCAGAACAAATCTCCTTAAATGTATTTTTCCGGTATATCGACCCTTATATAAAGTGAAGGAGCTGCTTTCTTAGAACCGGGCATTATAAAAACCTCCTCAAGAACCTATTGATTCCTTTTTATTCATTGTAGGGGCGGCAATCTGTGAATTTGAATTCTTCGTCTATTTCGCTGCATCTTCATTACAATAGGTGAAGCCTAACCAAGAACTCCACCGTTTGATTCTTTGTATCTTCTTTCTGAAATTACTTTTTATGTTCACTTCAAGAAATCTGGTTGCTCTTTTCTAATTCTATCCCAAAGAGGTTGAAAACTCAGCCATCCCTCATATTCAGTTCCGGTTTGTTCTGCTGTTAATTTTGCATACTCTTCTTCTATAAAAATAGGCTTACCGACAGATTCAGCCATAATCTGCGCTTGACACGAACGTTCCATTGTTATGAACCACCAAGCAGCTGAATCTACAGATTGCCCTACTGTTAACAGCCCATGGTTTCGAAGGATAACCGCTTTGTATTGACCAAGAGCCCTAGCGATTCGTTTCCCTTCTTCAGTCGCATAAACCACACCAGTAAAATCATCGAATAATGCATGGTCATTAAAGAATTGGCAGGCATCTTGCGTAATCGGATCTAGTAATCTCCCTAAAGAAGACCACGTCTTACCGTAGACCGAATGAGCATGTGCCGCTGCAATGGCATCCGGTCGGGCTTTATGAATTTCTGAATGAATGGCAAAGGCAGCACCATTCACTGAATGTTCACCCTCTACAATTTCCCCCTTATGGTTAACCAGTAAAAGATCAGATACGGAAATTTGACTAAAATGCATCCCAAACGGATTGACCCAGAAATGGTCTGTATATTTAGGATCGCGGACCGTAATATGGCCCGCTATCCCTTCATCGAAACCAAACTTTGAAAAAAGACGGAATGAAGCTGCTAACCGTTCTTTCCGATGATTACGTTCTTCTTCCAGTGTATTAAATGTTGCGGGTTGCAGTGATATTGTCTTTGTCATTTTTCTTTCCTCCTCAAATCCGTTTCTGCTTTTTTTAGGTGAAACATCAATTAGCTATGGTGTCCACGTCTTTACCTTTTACATCTTTATTTACGTGTTCATTTTTGGAACTTAGCAATGTAAGTGTGGTGATGACCACAAAACTAGTAGCCAGTCCGTATAGAATTGGTTGAGTGGAGGAAGGCCCAGTAATGATCAATCCAACAATAATAACGATCATGCTAGCTAGTATGGAGTAAAATGCAGCTGTTGCCGTGACTCTCTTCCAAAAGAAACCAAGGATGATTGGAAAGAAAACAGCGCCGGATAAAATTGCGTAAGCTACATCCAAGGCAACTAAAATGTCTTGAATCCATATCGAAACGATTATGGTTAATACACCAATCGTTAAAGTTGTAATCCGAGATGTTTTTAAAAATTGACGTTCACTCATTCCTGGACCGATATATTTTTTAATGATGTCATTTACAACTAAAGTAGATGAAGCAAGTAATGTTCCTGAAGCAGTGGACATAAGGGCGGAGACCACACTTGCAATGACAACACCTAATAGACCAACAGGCAGAGTTTCCATTGCTATACTAGTAAATGCATTTTGTGGATCGCCTAAATTAGGAAGGATAATAAAAGCGCACATTCCAATGATACTGATTGCAATCGCGTAAAAAACACTATATATTCCTGCTCCAACCGTTCCGCCACGAGAGATCGTTTTGGTTCGTGCGGTAAAAAGACGCTGCCAAATATCTTGACCCACAACTACCCCTAAAGTAAATAGTAAAAAATATTGAAAAATTGTCTCTCCGCCAATGTTACCTAACTCAAAATGTGATGTAGGGAGATTTTCTTTAAGCGAGCCCCACCCTCCTGCCTTAGAGATGCTCATTGGAAGCATGATAAAGAAAATACCGATCGTCATAATGACGAATTGCACGACATCAGTCATGGTGACTGACCACATTCCTCCTAATATTGTATAAAATAAAACGATTCCACCCCCGACTATCATGGAAATTGTTAAATTCCAACCAGCCAAAACATGTAAAATCGTCCCCATTCCAATCACTTGTGTTACAGTCAACATAAATGTATAGATAACCGAGACTAAGGCACTGATCAATCGTGTTTGTGAATTGTAACGCTTCTCCAGCATTTCACTGATCGTCAAAACTTTTAAATCAAATATCTTAGTTGTTAAAAACAACCCTATTGCGATAATGCCTAGCCCGATCATTACCACTAGCCAAATACCGGATATTCCAAACTGATAACCCAACTTTGCCGTTCCTAGTGTTGAAGCGCCCCCTAATATTACAGCCGCTAAACATGATAAATACATAAAATGACCTAGATTACGCCCTGCTACAATGAAATCATCTGCTGTTTTTGCCCGTTTAGATCCGATTACTCCAACAATGATTAAAACAGAAAAATATAGAATCATGATCGTTATATCCAAAAAATGCATTTACACATCTCCTTTTGGGTTTGTTTGGTTTTATATATCACTGTGTTTTAAAGATGGAAGGAAGGGTATTTTCACTGATTCCTTCCATCCAATTGAAAAGGAAATTATTTGTTAAGCTGTGTTTCCAAATCTTCCAATCTCTCTTTTTTCTCCAGTTTTTCTTTTTTTGCAAGAGCGATAAGTGTGATGAACTCATAGACAATATTAGCGGCGGCGGCGGCCGTGATTTGTCCGTGATCGTATGCAGGTAAAACCTCAACAAGGTCAAATCCTACAAAATCAATATTCGTCAATCCTCTTACTAAAGTTAAAGCATCATCAATGCTAGCCCCTGAAACTTCTGGTGTCCCCGTTCCAGGTGCATAAACAGGATCTAGAAAATCAATATCAAAGGATAAAAAGACAGGACCATTTGCTACACGCTCATGAATGACCTCTAGCGTCTTTTCGACACCCATTCGTTTATAATCGTTTGTCGTATAAACGCCTAAGCCTAAATCCCGAGCATCCTGAAGATCTTCCGGTCCGTACAGACCTCCCCTCATACCAATTTGAAGAGATCGAGATACATCAATGAGACCTTCTTCTATTGCGCGGCGAAAAACGGTTCCATGATTATATTTTTGATCAAAATAGCTATCCCATGTATCGGAGTGGGCATCGAATTGAAGCAAGGCAACTGGCCCATGTTTTTTTACGATTGCGCGTAACTCTCCTAGAGTAATAGAATGATCGCCTCCTAATGAAATAGGAATGATCCCTTTTTCAATGACAGGAGTAAGTTCTTCTTCAATCTTTTTATATGTTTCAGAAATATAGCCCGGAATGATTGGAATATCCCCATAATCAATCCCTGATATATAGTCAAAAATGTTAATATCCTGTTCAGGATTATAAGGACGCAAAAGAATCGAAAAATCGCGAATAGCTTCTGGGCCAAATCTTGCCCCCGTTCTAAATGATTGCCCTGAATCAAATGGAATACCCGTAATGACAAAATCCATATGTTCATCTAGCTGTTCAACAAATGGAAGCCGCATAAATGTGCGTACTCCACAAAAACGTGGTGATTTGAATGAGTCCTTCGGTTGATACTTCATCATGTAATATCCTCCTAAATTTCTACTATATTTTTATTATTACAAATTCCACTCCTGCCCAACCCTGGCATATATTCTAATGTGATTTTTTAAATATACTTTACGATTAGTAGGAAGGAACACTCTCAGATTTTCATAGTAAATCTATCGATTAAAAGTATTACCATGTGCTCAAGCACCTGTTTTTTCTATTGCAAATATTTTTGTAGCCTTTATTAGAACGCTGTATTTGAGACCCTCACGTGTGAAAACCATAGTAGAAGCACTGGCAATATGTACTGGATATTTGCTACAGCATAGTAAACGCCCCCATGTTTTCATAATTTTCATCTTACATATTACTAAGCAAGATTCACGCCAACTATTTTTCAGATAATTACGACGATTTTAGCTATTTTTTTATATGGATTTGATTTAAAATTAAATCAAATCCATATTTCCTAATTTAATTTTTGATTATTTGCTCTTTTTGATTAATATTTTAATCAACAACTATAGTAATAAAAGGAGGAAAACTTATTGGATGATAGAATGCTGGAGCAGGAGTTAAAAAAAATTATCGAAACTTCGAATAATAACATTACAATTACAGATGAAGAAGGAATCATTTTATACTCTAATCCAAAACTCTGGGAGATTTATGGTATGGAACCTGACTCATACATCGGTACATCTGTTTATCAATTAGAAAAAGAGGGACTTCTCACACCATCTATCAATGCACTCGTTTTAAAAGAAAAAAAAGCGATGCGTATTATGCAGCATACACAAACAGGGCATGTTGTCATGTCTACGGGCTATCCCATTTTTAATAAAGAAGGCCTTCTCGTTAGGGTAATTAGCTATGGCCAGGATCAAACCGAGATTTTGCAATTGCAGGAACAATACGAGCAATTACAACGAATAGTAAAAGGCTATCAAACAGAAGTAGAGGATTTAAGGGAAAAAGAACTAGATTTCCACGATTTGATTGCAAGAAGTAATGCAACCAAGCAGATTTTAAAAACGATCCACAATGTTGCTAAAACAGATGCCACGATTCTATTATTAGGACCAACAGGGGTAGGGAAAAGTACATTTGCACGTGCTGTTCATAATCAAAGCAATCGAAAGAAAGAACCCTTTATTGAGGTGAATTGCAGCACAATACCGGAAAGTTTGTTTGAATCAGAGATATTTGGCTATGAACCTGGATCTTTTACAGGGGCCAACAAACAAGGAAGGCAGGGTCTGATAGAACAAGCTGACAGTGGTACTCTTTTTTTAGATGAAATCGGTGAACTTTCACTTGCCATGCAGGCTAAATTATTGAAAGTGTTACAAGAAAAAAAGATAAAGCGCATCGGTGGAAAAAAAGAAAGCTTTATTAATTTCCGGCTAATCGCAGCAACAAATCAGGATTTGAAGGGGATGGTAAGTGAAGGAAAGTTTAGATTAGACTTGTTTTATCGTTTGAATGTGATACCTATCCAAATTCCTGCATTACATGAACGTAAAGAAGATATACCTCTCTTAATTCAACATTACTTACAAAAAACAAATGATAAATACCAGAAATTAAAAAAATTCCATCCAACGACATATGAAGTATTGACTCATTATCAATGGCCTGGTAATATACGCGAATTAGAAAATTTAATTGAACAGTTAATTCTGATCATTGAAGAACCCTTCATATTTCCCAAACACCTTCCCCAAGCCATCACAGGACAAATAGAACAAACAGAAAATTCCTCTTCCCTGGCAATCGAACAGGAGTCAGACGAGAATCACGATCTAAAGAAGACATTAGAAAAGGTTGAAATACAACTGATTACAAAAGCATACAAACAATGTAAAACCACATACGAGATGGCAGATTATTTGGGAATTAGTCAGCCTACAGTCATCTATAAATTAAAGAAATATAAGAAGCACTTTTGAATGATATCTTGTTAAAAATCTTCTTAATTCAGCCCTATAAAAATTAATTTTTTCAAGCAACTACTCCCTGTCTCCGAGCTTGCGTGTGTGGTAATTCGGATTAGAATAAGAGTGACCATGAACTTGTTATCATTCTGATATGACACTTAAAGAAGGAATAGAAAAGAAGAATACTGAATGTAAATTTATATAAAAAATTTAAATTTACATACCTATTTTGAGTAAAAGAAAAGCCTTGCAGCTGGCTGGTAACCATCCAGAACTTCTGCAAGGCTTTTTTCTATTTGGGTAGTGCCAAAAATGGGCATGGCCTGCTATTTTATTTAAATCTAGCCCAGTTGACTCAAAAACTTCCGACTAATTATTTTTGAATACGGTGAAATATAATCTTATTCAAGGGAGTATATTTCTTAACAGTAGAGCAAAATCATTAGTTTCAAGATTTAGGATTTAAAATCCTAATCATATAATGCTAAGGGGGAAACAAATGAATGACATCTACTTTTACGGGGATGAATTCCAATCAACAGGATTTTTATCTTGAAGCCATTGATAATACCTTAGAAAAAGGTCTAGCTGCTAAAGAAGTCGTTTGTTCCATTACCACAGGTTTTCGAGATATTCCATCCATCCGTACTGCACCGGGGCTTAATCCTTACCACGCTTCAGTAGCTGATATTGGCTACGGTTTTGATGCAGTACGTGGAACAATCATGAGAATACATCAAGGAGAATCCATTTCTCTTGCAAAGGATATGCTTGTGTTTGAACTGGATACACTACGTATTAGCGAAAAACAATTAAACCCTAATTTTGAACTAGCAGTAAAAGGTGCGAAGCCGGATACTTTTTATTTGATTGAACAAAGTAGATATTTAAACCGCCAAATCGCAGAATCAATCAAAGAAGCGATACGTCTTGGCAAAGCCTTTTTTGGACCTGAATGGAAGATCAGTCGTGCACGGATCCAGAATATTCAAGCAATCCCACGTCTATAGGAAGGAGAGAAGAGCATATTGCCTAATTCACAACCCTTGGAAATAAGTATGGAAGATCACCAACATTTGATGGAATGGTGGAAAACAACGGAGTCAGCTAAAATAGTGGTTCAACATTTAATTTCGTTGATAAGTGAACTTCGGTTGCACCCAGAATCCAGTCACGCGGATGGAATAGTTCTTTTTTATCGGGCCGCTTCCGAGATTTCATACGGTTACGCCGGAACACGCGGATGCATCCGAAGGGCTTTTACAAGTGAATATTCTTATGCACTTCGGAAAAATATGGTGATGTGTCACAGCTTCGCACAAAAATATTCAGTTGATACGAAAGTTCTCCTTGAGCGTGTAGCAAAGCAAATCACAGGACCAAACGCCCTACAATTGATAGATCGCATAAGGGGGGAATTAATTGAAAATGACGTGATGTTAAATGAAATGGCTAAAAGAGCTCAAGCTTTCTTTGGAAAAGAACCCTTCCAGTCCATTCAAATGGAAGTGAAGCAATCTAATACCTTGCCAAGAGAATAGCCTGACGCTACGCAACTCTATCTGAAAAATAGGAGCCGATGATTCTTAAACATAAGGAAATCGGCTTTTTATAGATAAATCGGCACAGGGATTTCTATATAAAAAACTAACACACCCATACTTGTTTTATTCATTTCTTATCTTGCTTATTATTAGAAAGACAGGTAATCAATCTTTTATCGCACCTGTTATTCTCCCAAAAATCTAACATTCTACTTCCAATCCACTCTTTTTAAAAGGTTCACTCTACAACCTGCATAAGATCTATCAGCTTCCAGATTTCATATGTTGGCTTAATTCCTAGATTATTTTCCTTTTGATGCGGATTGAACCAGCAGGTGTCAATCCCATAATCTATTCCTCCTTGAATATCGGAGGTCAAAGAGTCGCCCACAATTAAAACTTTAGCTTTGTCTGTAATCTGTAACTTAGAGAACGCATAATCGAAAATACCCTTTGCAGGTTTCTGGAATCCCACCTCTTGAGAAATTATAATATGCTCAAAAGTATTGCTAAGAGGAGAACCGCCAATTCTTGATGTCTGCACATCAGTGAATCCATTAGTAATTATAGCTAGACGACAATCTGCTAGATTCTCGCAAACTTCCACAGCTCCCTGTATAAGATGGATTTCCTTACTCAAATAGTTAAGATACACACGGCTGAACATCTCTGCCTCTATGTCAAGCTCATGCTTGAGGAACAACCTCTTAAATCTCTCCACTCCTAGATCTGACAAATCAGTAAGTCCTTGTTCCAAATCTCTCCATAATACCCTACTAATCTCTTGATAACTAGTCTGATAATCCTCCAACCCAGTAGGCAATCCGAACTTTAGAAAAGATTCATGTAACGCCTTTTTTTCCGATATACCAAATTCCAATAATGTATCATCAACATCAAACAAGATAACCTCGTATTTCATTACTACCTCCATTAATCATTACCAATAAGTCTAGAACGCCTATTTGCCATTCCTTCTATAACAATACCATTTACCTCCTTTTAATCTATATTTCCTAAAATTTATCGGGAACAATTTATATAAAAAAGTTTCCACAAGGATAAAAAAGACTCAAATAATGGACACCCTTATTGCAGTGCCCATTATTCGAATCGGTTAAAAAACCGCTTCATTTAATTTATAAGGCTTTTTTTTCAGCAACTGTTACTTTTTTATCCGTTTTTTTAATTTGCTTCTCCTTCATAAGATGCATTTCCTCTTTAAGACCTTTATACGTTGAATAACACATAATAAGCATGAGTATTGCCAACGGAACTGCCGTAGCTACAAGTGCAGATTGCAAGCCTGCCAGACCGCCAGTCATAATCAATACAACCGAGATTGCAGCAATGATAATCCCCCAAATGATTTTAATGATATGAGAAGGATTTGGATTTCCATTTTCACTAAACATGCCTAAAACAAAGACCGCTGAGTTGGCAGAAGTGATAAAGAAAATTAGTACAAGTGCCATGGCTAAGATACTTAAAAATGTTGCCATTGGGAAATACTCAAAAAACTTAAATAACGCCGATGTCACATCTGTTGAAACAGCAGTAGCTAGTGCTGTTTCACCCATATTTTGAATTAAATGAACGGCTGAGCCCCCCATAACGGCAAACCAAAAGAATGATCCAAGCACCGGGATAAAGACGGCACCCATCATAAATTCTTTAATCGTTCTGCCTTTTGATATTCTGGCTACGAAACTTCCTACAAGTGGAGCCCAAGCGATCCACCAACCAAAATAAAACAGTGTCCAGCTAGCTATCCATGTCCCTTTACTATCGCTATATGGCTCTGTCCTGAACGACATACCAACAAAGTTTTGAACGTAATCGCCTACACCTTGAAAAAAGACTTTAAAAATCGTTTGTGTCGGTCCTAGAAAAAGAACAAAGGCCAATAACGCAAATGCAAGAAACATATTTAGATTGGATAAATGTTTCATGGCTCCTTGTAACCCTGAGACGGTTGATGCTACATAAATTATGGATACCACAACGATTATAAATGTTTGAACACTAACATTTATCGGTAGACCCCATAGAAAATTTAACCCACTGTTGACTTGCAACGTACCAAAACCTAGTGACGTTGCAATCCCGATGACAATGGAGAGAATAACAATCACATCGATTCCCTTGCCAATGGGGCCTCTGACCTTTTCTCCAATTATCGGATAAAAAACTGAGCTTAATGAAGACGGTAATTTTTTTCTGAATTGGAAGAATGCTAAAGATACTCCTACAAGTGCATAACAGGCCCAAGCGGAAACTCCCCAGTGCAGGTAGACTAACTGCATTGCGAGCTTTGCTGACTCTTCGGAGGATGCTTTACCAAAAGGAGGATTAATATAGTAGGAAACAGGTTCTGCTACACCCCAAAATACTAGACTGATTCCGATAGAAGCACTAAATAGCATGCCAATCCATGTTGCTGTTTTATATTCAGGGCGATCGGTATCGTCACCTAAACGTATGTGACCAAATTTAGAAAGTCCAATATACATACAAAACACAAAGAAAATAAAGACACTTCCAAGAATAAACCATCCCAAATTATTATAGATAAAATTTAGCGATCCATTAGAAAACTTTTCTAGTTGTTTCGGCAAAAACACACCAATGCCTATTAAGCCCAGGCTGATCACTAATGATGTATAAAAGACCAGGTTCTTACTTCTCATCTAATCACCTCTTAATAATATGTTAAAAACACATCCAACAGCTTACACTCCTTTATTTGTAAACGCTTTCTAATCACGCAAAATAAATTCTATAGCTTTTAGTTATTAGTCCTCGAATCGATTCCGAGGACTAATGAATTAGATAGGGTTAACATTCTTTAAAAACGTAATATCGTTATATACGTGATTTCACTGCCATACCTTTAGATAAAATGATTGACTCGATGATTTCCGTTACCCGGTTACCCACTTCGGAAGTAGTAGCGGTACCATTCATATCCGGGGTGAGCACCCGATCCTCCAACAGAAGTTGTTCAATCGAATCAAGAACAATTTTTCCATGTCCTTCATATCCAAAAAAGTCGAGCATTTGACTTGCTGACCAAATGGAAGCGAGCGGGTTACCAATTCCTTTGCCTGCAATGTCAGGAGCTGAACCGTGAATTGGCTCAAACATCGATGGAAAGTCCCTTTCAGGATTAATATTGGCTCCGGCAGCAAGACCGATTCCTCCAGCAAGCGCTGCACCTAAATCCGTTAAAATATCACCGAACAAGTTCGAAGTTACAACGACTTCAAAGCGCTTCGGATCTTTAATCATCAGCATCGCCGCTGCGTCGACGAGATATGAAGCCGTTTCGACTTCAGGATATTCTTTGCTCACTTCTTCAAATACCTGATCCCAGAAAACCATCGAATAATTAAGGGCATTTGCTTTAGATATACTCGTCAGCGATCTTCCTTCTTTTTTCGCCGTTTCAAAGCCGTAACGGATAATTCTTTCCGTGCCCTTACGGGAAAATACACCGTTTTGCAAAACAACTTCATTTTCCTGCCCTTTAAACAGCCAGTCCCCTGCTCCTGAATATTCACCTTCACTGTTTTCGCGGATGAACAGCATATCAATATCTTCACGTTTCACATCAACGAGAGGCAAGTGAGCCCCTTTTAACAATGTCACGGGCCGGATATTGACATACTGATCAAAACTTTTACGGATTTTCAATAATAGCTCCCATAGTGAAATATGGTCTGGAACGCCCGGAAACCCTACCGCTCCCAAATAAATCGCGTCAAACTCTTTCAGCTTATCAATCCCATCATCATCCATCATTCTACCATTTTCAGCATAAAATTCGCAGCCCCATGGGAAGTATGTGAAATCCAATTGAAAACCTGAATCCAGTTCAGCCACTTTTTTTAATACTTTTATGCCTTCATTAATCACTTCAGGGCCAATGCCATCTCCTGCGATGACCGCAATTTTGAATTGTTTCATAAATGATCTCCTCGATTTCAGTCTTGGTTCCAAACGACCAATTTCATTTCGGTCATTTCTTCCACAGCGTATTTAATTCCTTCACGACCAGTCCCGCTTTCTTTTACTCCACCGTATGGCATTTGATCGACACGATAGGTTGGCACGTCATTGATGATTACTCCTCCCACATGTAATTCCTGAGATGCGTACAATGCGTTTTTCACATTGTTTGTGTATATCCCTGCCTGTAATCCAAAGCGGGAATCATTCACTTGATCAATCGCTTCCTTCACAGAACCCACTTTATTTACAATGACAACCGGGGCAAATGCTTCCTGGCAAGAAACTTTTAGCTTATGATCCGCATCTGTAATTATTGTCGGCTCAAGAATGCCCTCTTGCAGCTTGCCGCCAGCTGCGATTATTGCCTTGCTGTCTTTAGTTTCTTCAATCCAGCCCAGCACACGTTCTGCTTCCCCTTTAGAGATTAAGGAAGAAATGTATGTGTCCGGATCAAGCGGGTCGCCAATTTTCAGCTTCTTTGTAGCTTCAGTGAATTTCTCAACGAATTCTTCATACACATCTTCATGAGCATACACTCGCTGTAGAGAAATACAAACCTGCCCCTGATTGGAGAAGGCACCCATGATGCAACGATCAATAATTTGATCAATTTCAATGCCTTTGTCAATAATTAATGCCGAGTTTGAGCCAAGTTCAAGGGTCGTCTTTTTCAAGCCCGCTTTATTACGGATGCCTATTCCGACGCTCGGGCTGCCTGTGAATGTAACCATGCTTACTCGGTCGTTTTCCACAATCGCTTCTCCAACCGTACTGCCGGGACCTGTCACCACATTTAATGCACCAGCTGGAAGACCCGCTTTTTCAAAAATTTCTGCTATAAAAAGCGCAGACAGTGGAGTTTGCGACGCTGGCTTCAAAACAATGGTATTTCCTGCCGCGATTGCTGGTCCGACTTTATGAGCAACAAGGTTCATAGGGAAGTTAAATGGAGTGATTGCACCAATGACCCCAATCGGCTCTCTTAATGTGTAACCAATTCTTCCAACTCCACCAACGGCTGCATCAAAAGGAATCGTTTCACCGTGAATTCTTTTAGCTTCTTCAGCCGAGAACTTATACGTTTCGATGGTCCTTCCAACTTCCGCTTTTGCGAACATGATCGGTTTGGCTGATTCACGGGATATGATTTCTGCCGCTTCTTCCGCATTCTCCATTAATAACGCGACAGCCTTCTCCAATATATCCGCCTTTTGATATGCTGGCATTTTTGCCATGACTTCGCGCGCATTGTAGGCGGCTGCAATCGCCCTTTCCGTCAGCTCTTTATCCGCCATGGCAATTTGGGCGATTTCTTCCCCGGAATAAGGGGAATATAGCGGGGCATAGCTTTCCGTTTCGACTTTTTCACCATTGATCATCAGATATTGTTTCATTGATTTCAATTGATTCGCTAATTTACTCATTTAGGGCCTCCAATACCATTTCATGAAATTGAACAATTGCTTTTTCCGAAGACGAATATCTACCTTTATTAAATGCACGAGAGCGGAAACCAATTTGTTCTAGCTCTACAAGTTCCACATCTTCCTGTCGGACTTGTTCAGCAAATGTAACTAGGTCTTTCTCTTCCTGAGTCAAATTCTCATCACGGAAATAATAAGTGTAAACAGCTAAAGTCGTTTCATGATCAATCGGCACCATTTGAATGGTTGCCATATTTCCGGGACCTGGATAAATTGTCAACATCAAGTTAGGCCACAGCCAGAAAAAAGAACCACCTTGCATTTCTGCCTGATTTAAATCCACTGTTCCATAATTTTTATCCGGTTTAACGATTGATCCTTGTAGTGAATAGTTATCACATGTAATGATTTGATAATCATCCATATCGAGTGCTGCAACAAAGCTTGGATGAGCTACATGGCAATGGTCACATTCTAAATAATTATCAATAAACGCTTTCCAGTTTGCCTTAATCACCCGAGTTTTTTGGCTAGTTCTTTTTAACTCACTTAAAAATGGATATTTTCTTAAACGGTCGAAGAAATCGCCGTAAGATTCGCTAAGCGGTTTCGCGTTATCATCCAAGTTGACAAAGATTAAAGATTCCAAGATTTCCATACGAACGGAACGTAGACAGGCATCTTGTACACAGGCTTCATCTTCTCCTTTAAAATTCGGCGCTTTGTTCAATTTCCCATCCAATTTGAACGTCCAACCATGATAACTGCATTGTAAAATTTTCTTCTTGCCTGATTCACTTTTTTCAAGCTTAGTGGCACGATGCGGACAAACGTTATAAAAAGCGCGGATCACCTCATCCTGGCCGCGGTTTACTATGATCGGCTCATTTGCTACTTCTGTCGTAAAGAATGATCCCACTTTTTCCAATTGACTGACATGACCCACAAGCTGCCAAGATTTAGAGAATACTAGATCGATTTCCTTTTCGAGAACTTTCGGATCCGTGTATTTGTCATATGTCAATGTTCTTTCAAATGTACGATTTGTAACATTTTCCACCTTGTTATAAGCCATCATTATTTCCCCCTAAAAATGATTACAAGCATTCCTGCCATACTGGATATTAAGATTGATATTTCTTAATTGATCAGCCCTTCCGCTTCAGCCAGCTGACACTGGTATATTGGCGAAAGGTTCTGTAGCTAACTTAATCGAATCTGTCGGACAACCATCAAAAGCATCTTCCAAGTCCTCCTCCAGATCTTCGGATACTTCAGTTATTCCTGTGTTGGCATCCAGGATTGAAAAAGCGATTCCTTCATCGTTATAATCGAAAATTTCCGGTGCAGTCGCTCCACATGCCCCGCAAGCGATACATGTCTCCTGGTCAACTATTGTGTATATAGCCATGTGGTTTCCCTCCCCTTTTACATAATTAAACGGACGTTGTGCTTTTCTCTTTTCCTCCCATTGTGCTCGTGCTGTGCAGCGGCTGAACTTTTGCACTTGGATCAATATAAACCTTTGCATTACTGACAGCTGTCGGCGCTTCTCCAAACCCGCTCGCAATCAGCTTCACTTTTCCTTCGTAGGTACAAATATCCCCTGCTGCGTAAATGCCTTTGATATTCGTCTCCATTTTAGAGTTAACAACGATAGAATTGTTTTCAATTTCAAGACCCCAATCTTTTATGGGACCTATTGAAGAAACAAAGCCATAATTGACAAGGACGTCATCTACTTCAACTTCAAGTGATTCTCCGCTCTTTGCTTCCGTCACAATCACTTTTTCTATTTTTTCATCACCGCTTAATTGAGCTGGTACATAAGGAGTCAAAATTTCCACTTTAGATTGCTTTAAACGTTCCACACTGTGTTCATGGGCACGAAATTTGTCTCTTCGGTGAATGAGTGTTACTTTTTCCGCTATTGGTTCGAGCATTAGCGACCAGTCAACTGCTGAATCACCGCCGCCAAACACCACCACTTTCTTTCCGGCGAACTGACTAATATCCTGAACGAAATAATGAAGGTTAGCATTTTCGAATTTTTCTTCGCCCTCAATTTTTAGCTTTCGAGGCTGGAATGCTCCATTTCCAGCTGTGATAATAATTGCTTTCGTATAATGTGTTTCTTCAGTCGTCGTAATTGCAAAAATACCCTCAGTTGAACGAACAATGGTCTCTACAGATTGTTCAAGACAAATTTCCGTGTCAAACTGATCCATTTGCTCCAGTAATTGATTCACCAGATCTTGAGCCAGCACTTTTGGGAAACCTGCGATATCATAAATATATTTTTCAGGGTACAAAGCAGATAACTGTCCTCCCAATTGCGGAAGACTTTCGATAATTTTCACAGAGGCTTGGCGCATTCCTGCATAAAAAGCGGTAAACAAGCCAACCGGCCCTCCCCCGATAATTGTGATGTCAAAAACCTCAGATTGTTTCTCCAAATTCATTCCTCCCTTGATGTCATACTTAAAAAATTTTTTTTACTAGAATCTTGCTTTGCTAAAGTGTCAAATAATGCAATAATTATCGACATGCAAAAAGGAAAACCTAGCAACTCGTCGATTTTATATAGTGCAATTCGCATGCCAAACATCAAAAACACTATAAGTACGGTATTAATACACTAAATATTTAGAATTTTTTTTTGAAAACGCTGTCACATCGAGTTATAATTAACTCAATATCGCAAAATACTCATTCGAAATTCACTCATTCCCTTGAAAAGAGAGGATCATTCTATGAAAAGTAAGGATTCAACGGAAAGTGTTGAGATGACGCTACAAACCCTTTTGAAAATTCTGGATCATTCGTCAGACGAAATTTTTGTGCTTGATGGCGAAAAGCGCATCCTTTACGTTAACCAAGTATGCGAGCGCCATTATGGCCTAAAGCCGACTGATGTAATCGGCAAATATAATGTCGACTTATTTGAAAAAGGTTATTGGAAACCATCCATTGTACCGGAAGTTTTTAAAAGGAAAAAGCCTTGCTACATAAAGCAGCAAACTTATATCGGGGCTGAACTGATGACGTCAGCCATTCCAATCTTAAATGATGAGGGGGAAATCGAACTCGTCGTTACTACATCAACAGAAATACAAACATATAAAATGCTAAAAGCAAATGAAACGGATGATGAGTTAAAAACCACTCAAGATGAAGATGAAATGGGTCGTTTTATTACTAATAGCGGAAAAATCAACCGAATTCTGACCTTTTGCGAAAAAGTAGCTCCAACAGATTCTACAATTTTAATCCAAGGCGAATCAGGTACAGGAAAAGGAGTGCTAGCCCAATTTATTCACAGGATTAGTAAACGGAAAAACAAGCCGTTCCTGACAATAAACTGCGCAGCCATTCCAGAAGAACTGCTAGAATCAGAACTATTCGGTTATTCTAAAGGCGCATTTACAGGAGCAAACAAAACTGGAAAACGGGGATTGATTGAATCCGCGGACGGCGGCACTATTTTTCTTGATGAAATTGGGGAAATACCTCTTTCTCTGCAGGCTAAGCTTTTACAAGTAATTCAGGACAAACAGTTCATTCCCGTTGGCAGCAGTGAAATGAAAAAAGTCGATATTCGCATCGTCGCCGCTACAAACCAGAACTTAATAGAAATGGTCAATGACAAAAAATTCCGAGAAGATTTATTTTACCGTTTGAATGTGATTGATATTCAATTGCCTCCACTGCGTGAGCGCAAAGAAGATATCATTCCCCTTACGTACAATTTTTTAAATAAGTTCAATGAAAGATACCATGAGAGTAAAGTTATCTCGGAAGAATGCTTAAACATATTAATCCAATATTCGTGGCCTGGTAATGTGCGCCAGCTCGAAAACTTGATTGAACGATTAGTCCTAATAAGCGACTCCGTTATCCTGATGGCTGACTTGCCGGAAATGATCACCGAAAACGTTGAACAAGTCACCCAGATCGCTCTTCCCACTTCGCTCGATAAGGCACTTGACGAAACAAAGCGAATCTTAATCAGAAAATCTTATCAAACATACAAATCATCTAGGAAAGTCGCGAAGGACCTTTGTATCAGCCAAACAAAAGCTTCGACATTAATCCGAGAGTACTGTGAGGATTTAATGAATAAATAAGCACAAAAACTACTCTGTCATGATAGAACTTAAACGCTTTAGTTTGAAGTACAAAACAACAAACCTTGTCTTACTCCCTTTTTCGAATTTGAGAAGCAAGTCTGGTATTATCCCCTACAGGTAGACAGAGAAAAAATAGAGAAAGATAAAATGTTCTAAACAAACTATCTGGGTGGTGATGTTTCTATGGCAAAAAAGGGGCAAACCTTTCAAACATATACAGAAGAATTGGAGAGAGAATTCGTTCGTTTGAAGGTGGAGGAAGGCTGGACATGGTAATATCGTAACGAAAAAGTAAATACTTAAAGGATTCATATAGTAATCTGTGGATTCTTTACCGAAAGTATGGATGAAAATAAAAGAATTCTTGTTGAACCATAAAAAAACCCTATCCTTTCTATAACTTTATAGAAAGAATAGGGTTTTTCTATTATTAGAACATATTGATGATGAGTACACCAGCCAGTCTTACTAGGAAAATAATGGTGACCATAACGGACCAGGTTTTAATGGTTTTACCTATTGAAAGGTTAAAGTATTCCTTGTAAATCCACAAACCTGCATCATTCACATGAGAAAAAGTTATACTTCCTTCACAAGCATCTAAGACCATAAGTTCTGGACTTACACCTGTGGCCCCGACAAGAGGTGCAGACCCAATCCCTTAATATTGAGCAAAATTCAAAGGGAATTTCAAAAGGGGTTCGGAATGTTTTAATTCCGAACCCCTTTTGTCTACAAACTGAAAGCATCTGTTTAAGCAGATGCATTTTTAATTAAAAGTTTCCGGATTTAATGATTTAAAACCAAAGCATGATGTTCCTCAATCAAAAACGGCCGTTTTCCTTACTTGGCGAATAGCTGCTATCCTAAGGGTAGCAATTGGTTGGGTCTGCTACCGTAGCTGGTAAGACTGCGGCTGGGATTGCGCCATGTCCAATTGGACATCTTCTTTAAATTCATGGCAGCGAAAGTGAGCATCGCCTGCATCGACAATTTTTTAAGTCCCCTTAAAGTAGTCCAACGCATGCCATGCTTTTCTTTTGCATCTGCGAAAACACGCTCAATCGTTTCTTTACGTTTCGCATAGATAGGTTTTACATCTTGATGATGACGCAGATGATCTGCTTCTTCCATATAATCTTGCCAAATATGACGTGTCACTACTTTTTGATGGTCTTTACATTCGGTACACTTTGATAAAAATGGACATGTCACACAAATGTATTTTGGTGATTTGTACCCGCGATAGCCCTCTCTATTCGTTGTTGAGTACTTTAAAATCTCGCCCGATGGGCAAAGGTAATAATCAAAATGTTCATCGTAAACATAGTCATGTTTGCGGAAGAATCCTTCTTTTGTTCGAGGACGTGTATACGGTAAAGCCGGTGTTATTTTATTACTAAATAGATAGCTTGTAATCGCTGGTGTTTTATAAGCTGCATCTGCGGCAACAGCTTCTGGTTTCCCAACTTTTTCAATTACTTGTCCAACAAGTGGCTCTAAGATGTGACTATCATGCGTATTTCCAGGTGTTACAATTGTCCCCAGTACAAAACCGTTGCGGTCGGCAGCCGCATGAAATGAATAGGCAAACTGTTTTGTTCGTTCATCTTTGACATAGTAGCCACTCTCACGGTCAGTTGTACTTGTTTAATTTCTTTGGTTTCTTCCTTGAATAGAATCATGTTTAGAAAGCATCCTCATCACCTCAAGTTTTAATACTTCCATTTTAAAACAAAAAAGACTGTTGGCAAAAGGGGTTCTATCTAAATGTTAAAACAAAGTTGATTGGAGCGGAAGGTGCGAGACTCCTGCGGGAAAAGCGCGTCTAGGGGAGACCCCGCAGGCGCAAGCCGAGGAGGCTCCCGGACCGCCCGCGGAAAGCGAGTGCCTGGAGTGGAAAGCAACGTTCAAATTGTACAAGCCATAAAAAAACTGTAGGCAAACTCGATTTTCATCGAGTTTGTCTACAGTCTGAAAGCATCTGCTTAAACAGATAATTTTTTAATTAGAAAATATTTCATACATAAAATACCCGATCGAAAAAGGGTCCTTTTTCGATCGGGGCATTACATTAATTAATTACTAGGAAAAGAAAAATCCGTTTTATTTTCAATTTCTTTGGATTCAGGCCATCTTTCTGAAACGGTTTTGGTTTTTGTGAAAAAGCGGACAGTGTCTGGGCCAAACATGTGACCTTCTCCAAATTTTGAACGTTTCCATCCACCAAAGTTGTGATATCCTACTGGGATTGGAATAGGTACGTTTACTCCTACCATCCCTACTTCAATTTGTTCAGAAAATTTTCTAGCTGCAGCACCGCTTTCTGTAAAGATCGTGACACCATTCCCAAATTCGTGATTATTAACTAATGAAATAGCTTCATCTAAGTTATTAACACGTACTACAATACGAGCTGGACCAAACACTTCATCACGATAAATTTTCATTTCAGGAGTAACATGATCCAAAAGTGTTGCTCCTAAATAAAAACCTTTGTTTGTTTCGCAAATTTCTGGATTACGACCATCCACACATAATTCTGCACCTTCTTCAAGACTTTCATCTATATACTTGATGATCGTATTTTTCGATTCTTGAGTAATAACGGCTCCAAAGTCTGCATTCTCGTCGTTATATGCTCCCACTTTTAATTCGTCAACGCGAGTTTTTAATTTTGTCACGAATGCTTCAGCTGTTTTTTCGCCAATTGGCATTGCTGCTGAAATTGCCATACAACGTTGGGAAGCCGAACCATACGCTGCACCCAGGAAGGCATTAACAGCTTGATCTAAATCAGCATCAGGCATAATGATCATATGATTCTTTCCGCCACCAAAAGCAGCGACTCGTTTATTATTTCGGCATCCCTCGTGATAAATATATTCAGCTACCCTCGTGGAACCTACAAAAGAGATAGCATGTACTTTTTGATTTTTAAGTATGGCATCAACTGCCTCTTTATCACCATTAATAACACTCCAAATCCCGTCTGGCAAACCAGCTTTTTTCCATAATTCTGAGATGAATAAAGCTGCATTCGGAACACGTTCAGATGGTTTCAAGATCACTGCATTACCACAAGCAACTGCCATCGTCGTCATACCGAGCGGCACCATTGCCGGGAAATTAAAAGGAGAGATTGCTGCAACTACGCCTAATGGTTGTTTCATGGAGAAAGCATTGATATTTCCTCCAACATTGACCGAATATTCACCTTTTAACATATGAGGAGCATTAATAGCGAAATCAACAGATTCAATCCCTCTACTAATCTCCCCTTTTGCATCATCGATCGTTTTCCCATTTTCCAGACCTATTATATTGGCCAGTCTATCTGTTTCTTCTACTAAAAGACTTCTGAAACGGTGGATGACCTCCACTCTTTTTCCGACAGAAGTATTTTTCCATCCTGCAAATGCCTCATGTGCAACATTAACTATCTCATTCACATCTTCTACAGAAGCATATGGACACAAATTAATTACTTCACCCGTTGAAGGACTATACACATTACCAAATCGTTCACTTTTTCCCGCTCTCATTTCCCCGCCAATAAAATGTGTTAATTTTTTTGTATCATTTTTAATTGTAGTCATTTTTATTCCTCCTAATTTTTATTAGTTACTAAACCATCTTTTTTACTTGCTATTAATTCCTTGACCATTAGATATACAGAGGCCATATCCTGCTCACCATATCCTTTTTCCACAGCCTCAGAATATAAATCAATTAACTTATCCCCAATTGGCAATGGAGTCTGGTTTTCGTCTGCCATTTGTTTTGCCAGCTTTAAATCTTTTAATAAGAGATTTGTTGAAAAACCTGGATTAAAGTCGTTTTGTGCAATATGTCCTTTATAGTTTCTTTCATATATTCTGCTTTGACCAAAACTAACACTTAAAACATCATAAATCGTATCAGCTTTCACACCCATTTGTTCTCCAAGGGCAACTGCCTCTGCGACAGCTTGTGTATAAAAACCAATCATTAGATTATTTAATAGTTTAATAACGGTCCCCACACCCACGCTTTCACCTAAATGAAATGGATTGTCACCCAATACCTTCAGGAGTGGCAGAACTTGTTCATAAACCTTTTTGTCTCCACCTACCATTATCGTTAGGGTGCCATTTACTGCCCCAGAAACACTTCCACTTACTGGTGCTCCAAGATAGTCGATTCCTTTTTCCTTGGTAATGGTATATATCTTTTCATTTAATTGAGGAGAAATGGTACTAAAATCAATAATAGTTAGAGCAGAATCAGCGTTTTCAACGATTCCACCATCACCTAAGTAGACGTTCTCAACAATTTGTGGATTAGGAAGACTTGTCATGACAATGTCTACTTGCTTTGCCAAAAGCTCGATAGGGACACCTATTTTTCCACCATCTTGTGAAAACTTCTTTTCTGCTTCAGAATTTGTATCCACACCGTAAACGGTATATCCAGCTTTCACAAGATTAGTAGCCATGGGCAGTCCCATATTTCCTAAACCAATAAAAGCTATTGTTTGAAATTCCTTCATATAGTTCCCTCCATATTTATTAAACTGTTTTCATGTTAATAAAAGATTGTATATAACAAGACCGCTAAAACCAATGCGATCATTGGAACAACAACACTCAGAATAAAAATTGGCTTATAAGCCCGTTTATGTTATGCGGAAGCGAATCAAGTCCCCCAGAAGCAAGTGACGATATACGGTGCATTGCCCCTGGATCTAACCCTTGTGCATTATAAAGAGGAGCCAAAATCGGAAGGGCAATTCCAAGGCCGCCCGAGGCCGAACCTGTAACGCCAGCAATAATCGTTACAGCTGCTGCTAATCCCGCATAAGCCATTCCAGGCATACTAACAAGTGAATCTACAATATATGTAAACGCTGGAGACTCTTTTGCAACTGCACCGAAACCAACAACTCCACAGATATTCGCAGTTGCAATGATAGCGTTTTCACTTCCTTTACCAAAAATCATGCCATATTTCCGGGTATATTTATTCATCAGTACAAGCCCAACGATAACCCCTAAAAATAAAGCCACTAACGCTGCACCAGTTGGAGAAAGAAACTTTGACACGATATTCAAAACAATGACTACTACAACCAGTGGTAAAATAGCAATCAGAATATTCGATAATTTTTCATCCTTTTTCATTTCTACTGTTGCTGCTGTTTCTGCTAATGCTGCCCCACCCGTTTCCGAATTCGGCAAATTGAAAACCTCACCATCTTTGACTGCTTTAGAGACCATGCTCTTAAGCCAAAAACCACCTAGAATCATGATAAATACAGCAATGATAACACCAATCAAACCACCTGCTGTTGGCTGAGTATTAAAGAATTCCATAGGTATCAGATTCTGAACTTCCGGTGATCCTGGTGAAGTCATTGAGAATGAGATAGATCCAAATACAATAGCACCTGGGATAAATCGATGAGGCAGATTTGCTGCTTTAAATAAAGAGACTGCAATTGGATAAACCGAAAATGCGACGATGGCAATACTTACTCCACCATAGGTCATCAAAGCACAGGCTGTAACAACAGCAAACACAGCTCGATTTGCACCTACTTTGATTTTTATCCATTCTGCAATAGCATCTGCTGCCTTCGTTTCTTCCATAACTTTTCCAAACACAGCGCCAAGTAAATACACTAGAAACCATGAAGCAAAATATCCAGTGAACCCATCCATATAACTAACTGTAAGCGCTTTCTCCAAAGGCAACCCGCTTGTTAACGCTAGGATTGCTGAGGATACTAATGCAGCAACGATGATATTAACTCCTCGCATAGTAAAAAGAATTAATAAAATTAAGGCGGCAAAAAATCCTATAAAGCTAATGACCATTTAGCACCTCCATCATTATTTAGTTTTTTTCATTCGACTCTTGCCTATAAACAATGCAATAACTGTGCCAATTTTGATTACTGTGCAAACACACAATTATTTTATATTCAAACTAAAAAAACTGTATAACTTATTATACAGTTGTAAAATATTTTGTTCAGCCGTCTAATTATGTAGACAACTCTATGTTATATTCCTTCAATTTATTGTATAAAGTAGCTCTTGAAATCCCTAATTTTTTTGCTGCACGTGTTTTATTTCCCTTTTCTTCTTTAATAATTAGAAGTAATAATTCTTTTTCCTTATTTAATCCTGCATTTTTAAGGCTTTCAAATGAGCTAAAACTTTCAAGCTTCGTTTTTTCAATTGTTGTGAATTCTGGTATCTGCTTTTTTTGTTCTAAAAAATAGCGCTGAAAATCATCAAAATAAATATCATGACCTTCTACCAATGTAACTAGCCTCTCTATTACATTCACCAGCTCCCTGATATTCCCTGGCCATTCATACTCCATCATAGCTGCTACCGTTTCTTTACTAATCTCCTTAGATGGTATCTTATACTTTTTACAAATTAATTTTATAAAATGACCAACAAGGAGAGGAATATCCTTTTTTCTTTCCCTTAATGGTGGAATATAGATGGGAATGACATTCAAACGATAATAAAGATCTTCTCGGAATTTATTTTCTTTTATCATATCCTCGATTGGGCGGTTGGTCGCAGCAATAAGTCGGAAATCGACAGTAATAGGCTTTGATCCACCAACCGGTTCTACTTCTCGTTCTTGCAGGACACGTAATATCTTTGATTGCATATGTAAAGGCATATCACCAATCTCATCGAGAAAAAGGGTCCCTTTGTGCGCTAAAAGAAACTTACCTGGTTTCCCTTTTTTCTTTGAACCAGTAAAAGCCCCTTCTTCGTAACCAAATAGTTCTGATTCTAATAATTGTTCAGGAATAGAAGCACAGTTAACACTGATGAAAGGACCTCCGCTATAATTACTAAGGGAGTGGATTGTCTGGGTAAATATCTCTTTTCCTACACCACTTTCACCCGTTATCAAAATGGATGCAGGTGACTTTGCTGCACGACGAGCAATGTTTTTTGCATGTGCAAAGCTTTCACTCTCACCAATGACTTGAGCAAAGGTTATTGGATCCTCTTTTGGAGGCTGTTGTTCAATATTTATATTAGAAAGTGAAGAATTTTTTGTGACTTTTAAGTCCTGGATTCTATCAAATATCCTATATAATTCAGATACCCCTTGAAAAACGAGTATCCCTATCCCACCGATTATTTCATTATTCCTCCAAATAGGAATACGATGAGCAACCACTTCTTGTCCTTGCAAAAATTGAACTTGATTCCGTTCTGGAATACCGGTTTGAAGAACAATATGTAAGCGAGTTCCTTCTATTACACTTACTACATGTTGCCCAATTGCTGCCCCTTGTTCCACCCCAAGATAACTACTATATGCTTTATTAATCATTTTGACGAAACCATTTTTATCAACTACAATAATTCCTTCATAAATATTATCAAAACAAACATTGAACCATTCTACCTTAGTTTCTAGTAAGTTCATTTTATGATAGGTTTGGGCAAGAACTTCTAAAATATCATGCTGAGTCAACACACCTATCAAAATATTTTGATTATTAACAACAGGTACACTAGCTTTTGTCAGTGGAGAAATGTCTGATAATATTTCTTGAAAGGATAGTGGTTTAATCCCCCGGTCATAATGTATTTCGATTGACTCGGCTAGGGAAGTGTCTTTTAACAAGGATTGCATAATCATAGATAAAGATAATACACCAAGAAAATGTTGATGTTCATCAACAATCGGTACCTCATTCAATTGATTCTTTAAAAGAAGCTCCGCTGCATCTTTTAACGTAGTGGTATTAAGCAAAAAAATAAAATCCGTTTTCATCCAGCGTGCAACTTCTAATTCTTCTCGCTGAAAATGCTCTTCATGTTCTACTAAATTATGTCTCATTGTTTACCCTCCCAAAAAATATAATATTTGGTAGATGAATTCTTTTTTAGTAAAATAATCATATATACCCAAATTATATCATCCCTTCTCATCTTAGTGAGTTTTAACTCGAGACGTATGTTGATAGGTCGAAGCATAAGCATATAGGCACTAAAAAGAGAGGTAAATGTTAATCTAGATTTGATCTAGTAGGGATGAGAAAAAGTTGGCTCCAGCATGGGATTAGACATTACAGAAAAAGAAAGGGAAAATTAAATCCATTCATATTCCTTTTGCCTAAAAATATATGGGGATATAAATAAATGTTGACCGTGTGGTGTACCCTACAGTTTACTATTGAAGTGGGAGGGCAAGGTGTACAAGATTAGTGAGTTTGCTGAGATAGCTGGATAAAGTAAAGAAACTTTACGGTATTATGCAGAAGTTAAATGGCTCGAACCTGCTTATATTGATCCGAATAACAACTATCGATATTACGATGATGGAAGCTACTTTCTTCAATACTTTCATAATAACAAATTTTCCCGCTACACTTATCCAGCTGACCTGTTATTTCCAGGGAAAATCCACATCCCCTTTCTATACCTCAAAAAATTAAAGAATATAGCGACAACAATCTGAAATATTATCCTGAATTGATTCCCTTTCCTTTGCTTTTTCTTTTACGGATAACAGCTATCACCAATAAAGACAGCGGGATAATGGTTTGTATGAATACTGCATAAATAGGGTAAGCTTCGACGTTAAAACGCTCCAAGTCCATTGAGGTAAGCATTGACCAAAAGCCGAAAACTATAGTTAAGATCCCTAACGGCCATATTACGGGCCGATAATCCGAAAGGTTTAACCACTGTGCAGTACCTAAAGCAGTTGCATAATAAAACACAGAAATTTTCACAAATGCCCCTACAACCCAAATGGCCATGACAACGGACTCCATATGTTCAAAAAAGCGGCCGAAACTTATGTACCGAACTACGTTCATCAAAGGATAAACCTTAGAGGCTGTCGTTGTTCCGAGTACAAAAAGAACGACAAGATTTACCACAACTAACGTGATCATCACAGCAAAGACCGTCAACATTCCATATTTCATTCCTTTTTTCTTATCCGTTAAAAAAGGCAGGAAAAAAGTAATAAGAAAAAACTCCGTGAACCATCCACCCGGAACAATTGAACCCTTGATAGGAGGCATAATCCCATCCCCTAAAATAGGGAAAATGTTCTTAAATTCAAAATCGGGGAACATAAGAATGATTGCGATAAGCAGTGGAATAGTTAAAACAGGGAAAAACAATTGGGCAGCCCTCCCTAATCCTTCTAAACCACCTCGTACGATGAAGGCACAGAGGACTACCATTGATCCCATGACCACGATTATTGGTGTATTAATTAGAAAAGAGGCGATAACAAATTCTGCATACTCTTTGACAATGATTCCCATGATTTGAAGATAAAAAAACATGAAAATAAAACCGATAATTTTCCCCGCTACTCGGCCAATAATCTGTTCACTGAATTGGATAACCGTTTGTTCCGGATAAAGTTTGTGCAGTTTATAAGCGATATACACCGTCACATACCCCATGAGGGACGCCAAAATAGGAGAAAGCCAAAAATCAGTTTTTGCAAATTTCGATGTGACACTTGGAATTCCAAGAATAGCAGTAGCCACAATCGTAGGATACAACATGACAGCCATTTGAAGTGATGAAATTTTGCCTTTCTCCATCATCTTTCTCCTTTCTGTGATAGAATGGAAAATCGAATTCCCTCAGCCCACTGAAAGATTCACTTTTCCATAAACTCTCAAAGCGCTTATAATGAGTTTCAATCTATGTAACTAGCCCTATACATAAGTCAGCTAGTTATCAGTTTCCTTTTTTCTATTCCTTACAACAGCGATTACCAATAAAAACAGAGGAATAATCGTTTGCATCAAAATTCCATGAAAAGGGAAAGCGATAACATCATAACGATCGACTTCAATAGCGCTAGGAAACGACCAAAAGGCGAATACTACAATCAAAATCCCTATTGGCCATACAATAGGTCGATAGTCGGATAGATTCAGCCACTGGGCGGTACTTAAAGCAGCCACATAATAAAACACAGAAATTTTGACAAACGCTCCTACTACCCAGATGGCCATAACGGTGGACTCCAAATGCTCAAAAAAGTCGGCGAAACTGATGTATCGAGATACATTCATCAAGGGATAAACCTTAGAGCTTGTCGTTTCTCCGAGTACAAAAAGAACGATTAGATTTACCACAACTAACGTAATCATCACGGCAAAAACAGTCATCATCCCGTATTTCATTCCTTTTTTCCTATCCGCTAAAAAAGGGAGGAGAAAAATCAACATGAAAAACTCGCTGAACCACCCCCCCGGTATAATCGCACCCTTGATTGGGGGCATAATCCCATCCCCCAATATCGGGAATATATTCTTAAATTCAAGATCAGAGCCCAGTAAGATCATTAAGAAAATGAGGGGAAAGATAAAAATAGGTAAAAACAAGTCGGCAGCTCTCCCCAATACCTCTATACCCCCGCGGACGATTAAGGCACAGAGGAGTACCATCGATGTCATAATCACAATAATCGGGGTATTGACCATAAAGGAGTCGACAACAAATTCTCCGTACTCTCTTAGGATTTGCCCCGTGATTGGGATATAAAAAAACAAGTATAAAAAACCGAGTATTTTCCCCGGAATCCACCCAATGATCTGTTCACTGAATTGGATAACCGTTTGTTTTGGATAAAGTTTGTGCAGTTTATAAACGATATACACCGTCACATACCCGATGAGGGCCCCGAAAATTGGGGACAGCCATAAATCATTTTTAGCATATTTCGCTGTGACACTTGGAACCCCGAGAATAGCTGTAGCCACAATCGTAGGATACATCATGATCGCCATCTGCAGGGATGAAATTTTGCCTTTCTCCATCACTTTTCTCCTTTCCTTTGCATGAGGTAAACGATATCCGCTTTAATCACGGACGTTTACTTTCCATAAACTGTCCAAAGGGCCTGAAAAGATTTTCAATCAAATGCAGTAAGCACTCCATTTAAGCGAGTACGAACATGGATAGCGACCAATCGAAATGTACTTTAGGATGAAAACTCCACTCAGCTGGTTTTAGTTCCTTTACGTTTTCTATTCCTAATAACAGCAATCACCAACAAAAACAAAGGAATAATTGTTTGCAACATTAGTCCGAGAGGGGGAAAGGCCCCGAAATTATAACGTGACACTTCCATTGAGCTAGGAAGCGACCAAAAACCGAATGCTACGATCAGAATCCCTAACGGCCATACAACAAGTCGATAGTCTGAAAGATCTAGCCACTGTGCGGTACCTGAAACAGCTGCATAATAAAACACAGAAATTTTCACAAAAGCCCTTACTACCCAAATGGCCCTAACGATAGTAAAAATAATTCGGCAACCCTCCCTAATCCTTCTAAACCACCTCGTACGACAAAGGCACAGAGGACTACCATAGATACTGTGATCACGATAATCGGGGTTTTGAATAGAAAAGAGTTGACTATAAAGTCTGCTTAAGCTTTGGTGATATGTCCCGTGCCCTGGATATAAAAAAACAAGTATAAAAAACCGAGAATTTTTCCAGCGAATCGACCAATAAACTGTTCACTGAACTGGATAACCGTTTGTTTCGGATAAAGCTTGTGCAGTTTATAAGCGATATACACCGTCACATACCCGATGAGGGCTGCCAAAATGGGGGACAGCTATAAATCATTTTGGGCATATTTCCCTGTGACGCTTGGAACCTCGAGAAGAGCCGTAGCCACAATCGTAGGATACATCATGATCGCCATCTGTATCGATGAAATTCTGCCTTTCTCCATCATTTTTCTCCTTCCCTCTGCATGAGGTAAACGATATCCGTCTCAATCACGGGCTTTTACTTTTCCATGAACTCTCCAAACGGCTTAAAAAGTGTTTCAACCCATGCAGTGGGTCCTGACATGTATTGAATATTGAACATGGACAGAACCAAACCCATGAGGAGCAGTGAAAAAAAAGCTATTTTGTCTTTTTTAGGATTTTGTTTCATTTTCGGCCACTCATACAAAATGATTAGAGCTACAATTACGGTTGTACACAAAAAAGCCCCCCATCTCACTTGTCCTTCACCTCTTTCTCAGGCAGCCCCGCCGGCTTGTCTATATAACCCTGTCTGCGAATATGGGCCTCAACATCAATTTCCAATTTAATCTCCTCAAATTTCTCATTCCAGTGGTTTTCGACTTTATTAAACTGCTTAGGATATTTCCGATAGAATTCTTTAGCTACCCCTAAAATGTCAGCTTTCTTATTCTGAGTATGCAGAAAAGCCATCTCGATACGCTTTTCTATTTCTTTTTGATAAGCTCTTTCTGCATCCTTTAGTGCTTTTGGATTTGAAAGGTTCATATTCGTTCCATTCTGAATAACAGATCCCTCTGTATTAACCTTCACCAACAATTTCCATTTCTTTTTTTGAATTTGCGGAACCAGCTTCACTTGTGCTGACACTGGGTTTAAAGATATCTCCCCTTTTTCACCTTTGGGTTTTAAGGTCACTGTGTATGATTCTATTTCATCTCTTAACCACAATACCCCTCTTGTTTCTTTTTCCGTCATCGTGCCAGTCATTTTATCTTTATTTAACACGGCTGCTCCGACAATGTAAGGAATCCCCTGTAATTTCTTTTGACCTTTCCCAGGCGGTAAAATACCAATTAACGGAAGTGCGGCAGCTTGAGATTTACCCGTTAACATTTCATTTAAATTCTGTAATGTGACCCGCATCCCTATATGTAAATCAGTTAGTTCCTTCAACACATCCCCTGAATAGGTTTCTAGAGGAGGCAATGATTCAAGGATAGGCTTCGCTTTCCCTTGGCTGACATACACATATGCTCTCTCCCTTGGCTGCGGATGGCGCAGCAAGAAATCCAGGTGCTCTTGTATTCCTTCCTTTGCTGCCTTTTCGCCGAATACAAATACTTTACATTGTCCCCAAAAAATTTTGCGTGGAACCTTGGTTTGAAGCTTAGACAATGCATCTGAAATATTAGATCCTTTTTCGGATCTCACCAATGTTGTAGCTACTCCACCTCCTGTACCTGGCCCTCCTTGACCGCCTCCGCTGCTTAATGACTTAGGGATAAATACTTGGATGGATAGCTCGATTTGATTTTCTTCCTTTTTTTCGATTGCTGCTGCTGTGACAATCGCCAAATCATTGATCTCCACTCGATCCCAGCAACCGCTTACTAAAGGGATTGCTCCACAAATGCCGAGAAAAAGCAGGACGCTTTTCATGAAGTGACGCCTCTTTACCTTCTCCAATATCCTTGATCGCCTCCAACCATTCTTCACTCCGTTCCACTTCCCATTTTGGGTTTTGGCCCTTGTTCCTGAGACTGACGGTATTCGTTAGATTTTCCTGTAAAGCTCGGGCGTGTATCCATCATCCACAAAGGAGATCTCCATAGTACATCTTTCAGTTCTTTACCTTTTATAGGTGCAAGTGGTGCTAAATAAGGTACGCCGAAGGAACGCAAGTTACACAAATGAATGACTATGGCAATAACCCCCATTATTATGCCAAGCAGTCCTAAGGTACCGGCAAGCAGCATCATTGGAAAACGCAGCATCCTTATAGCAATTCCTGCAATATAACGAGGCATCATAAAAGAAGAGATCCCCGTAATCGCAACCACAATCACCATTGGTGCTGAAACCAACCCTGCTTGTACGGAAGCTTGACCAATCACTAGCGCTCCAACAATGCTGACAGCTGAGCCTATCTGCTTTGGCAATCGAACCCCTGCCTCTCTTAGTGCTTCAAACGTAACTTCCATGATCAATGCCTCGACTATAGCAGGAAAAGGGACCGCTTCCCGGGATGCTGCCATGCTAAGCAGCAGTGCAGTTGGGACCGCCTCATGATGGAACGTCAAAATAGCAACATAAAAGGAAGGAAGCAATAGAGATAACACCATAAAAAAATAACGTAACCAACGGATAAGAGTGCCTATCATAAAACGTTGATAATAATCCTCTTGTGATTGAATCAAAGAAAAAAAAGTTATTGGAGCAATTAAAGTAAAAGGGGTTCCTTCTACAAGAATGACAGCCCGTCCCTCCAGCAAGCACGAACAGGCTACATCCGGCCGTTCGGTTGACAAGATTTGAGGGAAAGGTGAATATGGGTTGTCCTCAATCATTTCCTCAATGTATCCACTTTCTAAAACACCGTCCAGCTCAATTCGTTCTAGCCGAGTCGTAATCTCTTCAATCAGTGTTTTATCCACAATTCCATCAATATAAGTAATCACAACAGTCGTCTTGGTATATGTCCCGATTTTCATCGATTGCATTTTAAGAGCAGGGCTTTTAATAATACGTCTCAATTGAGACGTATTTACCTTTAGAGATTCATTAAATCCCTCTCGCGATCCCCTAATTCCTCCCTCTGCAACAGGTTCTTCAATCGCCCGCTTTTCCCATTTGGACAACCCTAAAGAAAATCCATCACTCTCCCCTTCATATAGAAGGAGCGGGTTTCCAATGGAGATAGATTCAATGCAATCCGTTATCGTTTTCACTCTTTTCACTTTTGAAACGGGCATTTTAAGTACTAGAAAGTCATTTAATGGTTGTGGCACATCTGCCGATTCCTGCATGAGTGGCGAAAGCACATATTCTTCTATCCCCTCGATGTCTGAAAGACCCTCAATGTAAATAAGCATTGCTCTCGTTTTTCCGAAAAGCAAGAACGGGCGGAACGCGACATCTGAACAATTATCATAAACCAAACGAAGTGTTTCTACATTTTGGCTAAAATTTTCATTAAGAGGATCCTCTGGTTTAGAATCCTGGTAATTATTTTGTACAAGAGGTTTTTTTTCTTTCGTTTTTCTTAACAATTTACTCACATTACGAATCAAGCTGGTTACCCCCATTTTTTTGCAGGTCGCTCTAACTCCATTTTTCTATGTTTCTTCATCCAGGTTATTTTATACAGAAAATCCTGAAACTCACATTACATAATTTTCATATTGAAAAGATTTTTCATGAAGAAAAATAAAGAGACACTTGGAGGAAATGATTATAAATGCTAAGTAACTGGGGATTAATCAGGTAATAATGGAACGTAGTTTTGAAAATAAGGTGAGGGAATTACAGCCTATACTTAATTTGAGTAAAAGAGTTATTTTTGACGAGTTTCTTCTATAGCTTTAAGTTTGCCGTCAAGCCACAATTGTGTAATGTTGTTTTCATAGGGTTTGTTTTTCCAAACCTCTTGTGGGGATAAATGACAGTTAAAATCAATAATCGGCAGATTTCCACCAGCATTTTCGTATAATTAATTGCTGTTTTCGAGTTTAACAAGGAATGGTCATCCAAAAAGACTTTCATTTTACGGTTGCATCAGCAACCACCAAACAGGCACCAGCTGTTCTTTTAGCTGGTGCCTGTTTCTTTTTCATCAAAACTTCAGCACATTTCTTTCAGTTTGAATAATATATTAAGATGTTAGTTTTGTAGGTTCTTCATTGATAGTTTTTTCTATGCTACTGCTTTCTGCGTGATCCTCTTTTATCCATTTAATGATTGATATCGATGCCGTCGCCATTATTAATATGAGTGGAATGGAGGTAATGACTACTACTGATTGCAGGGCATGAAGTCCTCCACCGAACATCATGGAAAACGCTACAAGCTCTATGACCAAAGTCCAAAATATTTTGTCCCATCGAGCTGGCTCTTGATCTAATGACAATTTTTTTAAAGCTGCGGTTGCTAATTCAGAAGTTCTACAGCATGGAGCACTTCAAACAAGAACTAGAAGATTATATCCATTACTACAATCACCAACGAATCAAAGAAAAATTAAAAGGCATGAGCCCGGTAGATTACCGGGTTCATGCCCTCAAGGCTGCCTAATTAAATAAAGTGTCTAACTTTTTGGGTTCACTTCACTATTGTGGTCTCCTTAGTGTATCCTACTGTACGAACACACCCGTTAGTTCGATAAAAATTTGATTTAAAAACCGTCCAGACGGTATAATAATAAATTCTTCTGCTGTTTTTTTATATAGAGTTATCCTGCTTCGTTGCTTTAAGTACATTTATTCACAATTTCAATAGATAATATTGACTCTCATTTTTAAAGAACTTTATTGTTTTTTAAACTCCAAACACATTAATTGTTCGTAAACACAGTGATCATCCAAAGAATAGATCCAGCAGATTACTGCCTGCTGATGATTGCTTATTATAAAACTCCGAATAGCCGCACTTCTTGCAATACACAACCGTAAATTGATTATTCTGGACATCAAACATTTTCGACAATCCTGTTCCAGTCATTGCCACGTCCTTCTTAGCAGCATCATTGCTTCCGCATTTCATGCATCCTTTTTCATTCATGATTCTTCATCTCCCAATTTATATAGGTTTATTCTAAATAGCTTATCTATTAATCCCTTAGTTTTATCTTGGCAGTACTAACAGACACTGAACAGAGTCAGTTATTTCAGTTGATCTATGTTAAGTTAAAATAAAATTATTTAATTTTATAACCTACTTGTTATGATAATAAAATATACGGATAAAGTGAAATAAAGTTTCGGTACCGTCAATAATTTTGTGTAAATGAGTAGGGGAGGGCGATAAAATGTGGGGTGTTTTTATTGGTATAACACTTCTTCTTTTTGTAATTGCAGGATGTCAATCAAATAATATTGAGGAAGTAGAACATCTTATTTATCGTTTAAAGTTATTCCCCCTTGGGAAAAATGTTTTAAAAAAGAGGTGATTTATTATAGCTACTATTAAAGTTAATGATAATGGTTCATTACGTGTATCAGGGAATGTAGAGTTAGTCGATGGTGAAGGGAATAAAATTGAAACCAAAGAAACCTTTTCCCTATGCAGATGTGGACTTTCAGATAATAAACCTTTTTGTGACGGGTCCCACAAAGGTAATTTCGAAAGCGTTGTTAGAGCAGAATAAAGCTAGTGGGACAGAAGCTTTAGGGCACCCCTTTTGGGAAATCGAAGCCCAAAAAGCCGCCCTAATCTTCTTCTTTTATTTTTATAGGATTAGGCTAAGGTTGTAATGGGAATCATCACAACCAGTTGGGTGATGACAATGAGGGTTTGAGTATTTCACAGGTACGTGGAAGAAGCAGATCATCTTCACCATCACGAAGATATAAAACCAATTTATGCGAAACGCAAAGAAACAATTGAACGAGTATTCGCAGATGCAAAAGAAAAGCATGGCATGCGTTGGACAACGTTAAGGGGACTTAAAAAATTGTCGATGCAGGCGAAGCTTACTTTCGCTGCCATGAATTTAAAGAAGATGGCCAACTGGACTTGGCGAGGGCCAGAAATGGCCTAAATAATGACCTCGGAGAGGTCAACTATTCTCTATAACTGCTTCAAATCCAATAAAATATCAAAAAGGTTTCGGAATGAGACCATTCCGAAACCTTTTTGTCTACAATCTGAAACCACTTTGTGTGGTTTTTTATTTTTCTGCTTCAAAATTAAACACTTTACATCTCTCATTTCGATTTGATGGAGATGCTGCAAACTTAATGATTAAGCACGGTTGGTTTGAAAGACCACCTCAAGCCATTGACCGTGAATATCTAGCTAAAGAAATAAACAAATAAATATAGCAGAAACATCTAGCCCAATACGTGTACATAATGTAAAAAGTTCAATATTAATCCTGTAAAAGCAAATAATAGTCCAATGTAAAAAGTCCAAGGATTATCCTCTTTTTCAGAATCAAAGGTCCGGTAAGTAATAAAACCCAATAACAAAGATACGATAGGAATAATTATATACTGTGGCCCAAAAATAAAGGATGCTAGACCTAATAATAGAGTTAGCATCCCATAAGGATTTTGTCCTTTTATAGTATTTAAATGCTCAATTTCCTCCGGGGTCAGACCTTCGTGTTCGTACTTAGTTATTATTCGTTTAAGCATCCCTTGCACCATCCCTTGAAAAATGATGTATATAACAAAATTAAGCTTATTATAATTGTTAATTATTGGTTATCTTGATTTGTAAAAAAATTGTAGAAACATCACCGTACCCTCTTACAACTTGCCTTAAGCAGCCCTTTTTCGCCCTGTAATTCAACTAACGCACCCGTTAATTTAAGTACAATTCTTCACAAACTATAAGAAATTTCCTAAAGAAGGACGTTAACATTATTGATAACGTCCTCCCTTGCTTATTTAATTAATCATTTATGTTATAGGCTAATACATCGAATAATTTCCCATCAACATAAAGTAATATCGCCCATTCTCCTGCCGTTGGAATGTTTACGCTTGAAGGTGCGTGTGAATCTGCTCCATTGTTCTCTCCTCCAAGACCTATCGTCCAACCTGTTGTTAGGATTTGATTGACAGTTCCCTTTTCTCTGTGAAAACCAACGACCGTTAGTTTGGTTTCTTTCGGATTTTCAATCCCCCAAAGGTGCCACATCCACTTTTGGTTGATGTTTATGCTTGGCATATCAGCACCAATAACACCTGATTTATTTTCATTCCCTAAGATATTGTTACGTAAATCCACGGCTTTTCGGTTCCAGTCAAAAGATAGGAATATTTGTAGGTAATATTAATTTGTTTTGGATGGTTTCTTCTCCAACTGACAATACTACATCACCATATAATTTCTTATCAAAGAAGACTTCAAATTTCCAAAGTCCACCTTCTGGTACTATTAACGTTGTTGTAAACCTACCTAAACTTGAATATCCAGAGGAAGGTTCGGTAATTTTTTTTGAAGGTAATACATTTATACGCTCACCTGTCTCTCTATGGATTGCGTATATTTCTATTTCTTTTCCCTTATAGGTATCAAAAGGTTCCTTAAAACTAAACACATAGCCATAAGGTTTACCGGCAGAAAGATTAGGATCTGGGTAAACACTGAACAGTACCTTACTATTCCTTGAGTATTCATCTCGAACCTTCCATTCGCTTTCAAGAGTCTGCTTAGCTCCTTGATTTACACCGCTATTAGAAGATAAATTGGCTAATAAACCTGTATAAAACAATAAAACAAACAAGGATGCTGCCAGAGTGGTGATTAAATAAATATATAAATTTGGTTTTCTAATCACACTTATTTCTTGCTGGTCAAGTGAGGCTCTAATCTTTTTTTTCTGTATATCTGTAAAGTGTATACCTTTGTGAGTGGAAGAATTCATTGCTTTCCGTAAGTTACAAAGTTCTTTCTCCATTTTACTTCCACCTTTCCATCAATGCTTTTAATTTCATCCTTGCCCTATTCAGTCTAGTTTTTATTGTATTTCTATTTTTCTTCAAGATTTCACTTATTTCTTCAATCGATAATTCCTCATAATAATATAGTGTTATAACCTCACGATATTTAATTGGTAGTACTAAAACACAAGTAGATAAAAATTCCTCTTCGCTGCTCTTCATTATGGACATTTCCGGTGATAATTCTGAAGATTTTGTAAGTGTAAGTAGGTCAGAGTTCGTAACAACCCTTTTAAAAATTGAACTCTTTAATAAATCTTTACACTTGTTTATTGTGATCCTAAATATCCAAGCTTTTAAAGATACAATTTTATCAATGTTTTCATATTCTTTATAACAAGTAATGAATACATCCTGAACTATATCTTCTGCAAGATTCCAATCCTTTGTATAGTTATAGGAAAGCTTTGTTAATCTGTCACCATATTCATCCATAATTATTTCAAACCACGCGTTTTTATTTTCTGGATTTACATTTTCCTTACCCATTACTCTACTCAAGCTTATACCACCTCATTTCTCACTTAATGCTAAGACGACTGAGTTATGTATTGGTTTCATTTTTTATTTTAACAATAAAAAAGCTACTCTACTGAGTAGCCGTAAGTTAAATAAAAAATATCCACTTATCCTTCTTCCACTAACCTGCCCCGATAGTTGCATAATCGAGTAGGGGGAAAATAAGTGTATTATTTTCGCCCCTCTCACAACACCGTACGTACGGTTCGCGTATACGGCGTTTCAATTTATATCACAGTGTGTACTTTTAGATAATGTTCTAAAGCAGAGGGGACTCCCCTCTGCTTTAGTCTTTTGTTTG
>NZ_JBNNTG010000038.1:0-40186 GCF_050278525.1 Peribacillus sp. NPDC096540
TAGATCGCTCGGAAGCACTAATGATATTTGGATTCTTTTCAAGTTCTTTAATCTGAAATTCAGTATATATATTCTTACTCATAGAAACCCTCCGTCCATACTCATTACATCTATTGAAACATAAAAAAACCCGGATAAGGGACACTTTTTTATGTGTGTCCGTTATCCGGGGTATAGTTCATTTGAACAGGGCTTCCTTTTGATAAAAACACATGTTTACTTGCTGTTAGAACCTTGAATATCGGCTAATATTCAATAGTACTCCGATAGCCATCAGCATGAGCGTAAGGGATGAACCTCCATAACTTAAAAGCGGCAAGGTGATTCCGGTAACGGGCATCAAACCTGTGACAACGCCTATATTGATCATCACTTGAATGGCGACCATCGCAATAATTCCCACCGCTACAAGACTCCCATACAAATCGGGTGCACCGAGAGCGATCCGAATGCCCCGCCAGAGCATAAGCGCAAATAACAAAATGATCATCGAGCCTCCGATGAAGCCTAGTTCCTCAGAAAGTATTGCGAAAATAAAATCGGTCTGCGGTTCTGGTAAATAGAAAAACTTCTGCCGGCTTTGGCCCAATCCGAGACCAAACAATCCTCCGGGCCCGATTGCATAAAACGATTGAATCATTTGAAACCCGCTACCCAATGGGTCTTCCCATGGATCCAGAAACGAAGTGATCCTTTTTATCCGGTATGGAGCCGACAAAATCAGACCGACAAAACCTAATACACCGATTAACCCTAAGCCAACAAAATGGCTGATTTTTGCCCCGGAAATAAAAATCATAACGATGCATGTTCCAACCATGACCGTTCCTGTCCCAAGATCAGGCTGTAACATGATTAGTCCAAATGCCAAAAATACAAGGCCCAAAGATGGGAGCATCCCTTTTTTAAAGGAGGTGATCAACTTTTGCCGTTCAGATAAAAACTTAGCTAAAAAAGCAATCATCGCTAGCTTCATGAACTCTGAGGGTTGAACCGAGAAGGCCCCTACACCAATCCAGCTCCTCGAACCATTTCTCGCCATTCCGATACCAGGAACTAGCACAGCCAATAGCAAAATGAAACAAATGATGATTAGGATTTTGGCCCAAGTTCGCCATGTCCAGTAATCCACATTCATGATGAAAAACATTGCTATGACCCCAACACAGGCAAACAGCAGCTGTCTTTTAGCAAAATAAAAGGAATCATCAAATTTATAAGTCGCCCAAATGGCACTCGCGCTGTAAACCATGATTAAACCAACGGTCAAGAGACTTAAGGTGACGATAATGAGTATGAGATCAGGATTGGATTTTTTTAATGGCACGGACATCCACCTCTAGGAAGTTTTTCGAGCCTGTTCGAATATAAAACCTGAATGCTGATTTGCTTGTCAGCACTTTAGTCAAAAAAAAAGCGATAACGGCTCATTATCGCTTTTTTCCAAGGTGTCAACGTAGAAGCAGGTTCACTTCCTTCTGCGAGAGCTCTTATTTCAGTTTATGCACAGCATCCATAAACATGTCTCCTCTTTGCTCAAAAGTTTTATATTGATCCCAGCTTGCACAAGCCGGGGAGAGGAGAATACAGTCGCCTTCATTTGATAATTCAAAAGCAGCCGGTACGGCCTTTACTACATTATCGACACGTTTTATATTCGTTATTCCTATTTCTTTGGCTATCCGTTCAATTTTTTCTGCCGTTTCACCAAACGTTATCACGGCTTTGACATTTTTCATAGCAGGTTTTAACTCGTCAAATTCATTTCCACGATCCAACCCGCCCGCCAATAAGATCACAGGTTCTGTAAATGATGTTAAAGCTTTGGAGGCTGCAAGAATGTTCGTGGCTTTCGAATCGTTATAAAATTTACGATTTTCAACCGTCGCCACAAACTGCAGACGATGCTCTACACCATAAAACGTTTTTAATACTTTTTGAATAGCTTCGTTAGCAACACCCTTTAGTTTCGCCGCTGAAATTGCAGCTAGCACATTTTCCAAATTGTGTTTTCCAGGAAGGGCGATGTCTGAAACATCAATCACTTTTTCACCTCGGAAAAAGACAGCAAAATCTTCGACATATGCTCCATTCTCATGTTTTACTTCAGTTGAAAACGGTACAAGCTCAGCCTTGGACTTATTCGCCATAGCTAAAACGACGTCTTGATCTGCATTAAAGATCATGAAATCTGAAGCTATTTGATTTTTCGTAATCGCAGCCTTTGCTTCAGCATATTCCTGCTTTGAACTATGATAATCCAAATGCGCTTCATATAAATTCGTCATGATTGAGATTTCTGGACGGAATTCCTCAATCCCCATCAGCTGGAAAGATGATAATTCAATAACAATCGTGTCATCAGATTTTGCTTTCTCAGCAACACCAGAGGAAACCGTCCCAATATTCCCAGCAATAAGTGGTGATTTTTCACCGGTCTTCAACATTTCAAAAATCAACGTTGTCGTTGTCGTTTTCCCATTTGTACCCGTGATGCCTATGAAAGGTGCCTCGCTGATCTGATAGGCAAGTTCAACTTCCGTAATAACTGGAATCCCTTTTTCCAAGGCACCTTTAACAAGTGGATTACGATAGGGAATTCCCGGATTTTTCACAATCAGTTCAAATCCCTCATCAAGCAGTTCAATCGGATGGCTACCGCATATGACTTTGATTCCCTGTTCAAGAAGCCCCTGCGCCTCCGGATTTTCTGATAATGGCTTCATGTCATTAACTGTCACAAAAGCACCTAATTTATGTAGAAGCGAAGCTGCCATCACTCCGCTTTTCGCTAATCCTAATACCAATACTTTTTTCTCTGAATACTTTGCTGTCTCTTTCAATTATATCCACACCTCTAAATAGATTCCGAGTACCGCACACAGCAGCCCTACTGTCCAGAAAGTCACGACGACGCGCCATTCCGACCAGCCAGAAAGCTCATAATGATGGTGAAGCGGACTCATCTTAAAAATACGCTTTCCAGTCGTTTTAAACGATCCTACTTGTAAAATGACCGATAGCGTTTCAATGACGAAGACGCCACCAATGATTACTAGCAGTATTTCAAGTTTCGTTAACAGGGCAATTGTAGCAATCGCTCCCCCAAGAGCTAAGGACCCTGTATCCCCCATAAATACCTTTGCAGGATGTGCATTGAAGACAAGGAAACCTAAAACAGCACCGACAACTGCTACAGAAAATATAGCAACATCATATTGGGACTGACTCCAAGCTAGTACTGCAAAAGCACCAAAAGCAATAGCAGACGTACCTGAGACAAGTCCATCAAGCCCATCCGTCAAATTGACGGCATTAGAAAAACCTACTAGCCAGAAAATCACAATAAAGAGATAAAACCAGCCAAAATCAATCGAAAAATCAGTACCAGGAATCGTCAATTCCGGATTAAAACGGTCTGTCTGCTTAAAGACGAAGTAAAAGATAACGGATATCACGATTTGACCCAATAGTTTTTGCTTCGAAGTCAAGCCTAGATTCCGCTTCATGACCACTTTGATAAAATCGTCCAAGAAACCTAATAAACCAAATCCTAAAGTAACGAATAATAATAAATACGTTTCTGTAGATGGTACCGAAAATTTAAAAGTCATTACTAATGTAGCGATGGTAACCGATAATAATATGACCAGTCCGCCCATAGTAGGTGTTCCCGTTTTCTTTTGATGCGATTGTGGTCCTTCTTCCCGGATACTTTGCCCGAATTTCAATCTTCTTAAAAACGGGATAAAAATCGGCGATAGAAGAACGGTTACTAAAAACGCCACCAAAATCGTATAAAAAATTACTTGTTCCAACATTCCTTACTCCCTCATTCCTAACACAATTCAAATATAAATTCTACTTGTTGTCGTTTCATGTTTGTCCGGTGGGTCAAATATCAATGATTCAGACTGAACCCAACCTTCTTTGAATCGCTTTTTCTGCTTCTTCACGGTCATCAAAGTGAAGCACTTCGTTACCGACTTGTTGATAAGTTTCATGTCCTTTTCCCGCTATTAAGATAACGTCTCCTGCTTTGGCTTTGGAAACAGCATAATCGATTGCCTCTCTGCGTTCTTCGATAACCGTGTATTCTTTACCAGCTACACCAGCTTCCATATCCCGAAGGATTTGGGCGGCATTTTCACTACGTGGATTATCTGAAGTGAATATTGGGTCAGACGCCAATCTGCAAGCAATTTCGGCCATGATTGGACGCTTTGTTTTATCACGGTCCCCACCGCAGCCAACTATTACAAAAATTTTCTTTTCAGCAAATTCTCCTACTGTCTTCAAAACATTTTCTAGACTGTCCGGAGTATGAGCATAGTCAACAATGACCGGGAAATCCTGATTCGCCGAAATAAGCTCAAAACGGCCGGCAACACCTTGTATTTCCTCAATAGATTTTATGGTCTCATCCAGATCGTTCCCGGCGCATAGAGCAGCAGAAATGGCTGCTAGAACATTATAGACGCTGAATTTACCAATTAGCTGTAACTGAACTTCACGTTCTTCTTTACCTGCAGTCAAGGTGAATGATGTGCCTTTTGCATCAATCGTTATATCCTTGGCACTAATATCAGCTTCTTTGTCAATTCCATATGTAACAACTGTAGCAGCGGTCACCTTGATGAAATCTTCTGTTGCATCATCATCAGCATTAAGCACAGCATATTTGGGACGATTTTCTATGTAGGCATTGCCGAGCTGGGAGAAAAATAATGATTTCGCCTGCCTATATCTGTCCATGGTTTTATGGAAATCCAAATGATCCTGCGTTAAATTTGTAAAAACGGCAATATCATAATCACAGCCGTGGACGCGCCCAAGTTCAAGCGCATGTGAAGAAACTTCCATGATAGCCGTTGTGACATCTGCTTCGGTCATTTCATGAAAAGCCTTCTGCAATATAACGCTATCTGGCGTCGTATTCTTAGTTTCATACACCTTGTCAGCAACTTTCGTATACATGGTGCCAATCAATCCTGTTTTTTCCTTTTGATCCTCGAATATCTTTTCAAGTAAATGACTGGTCGTCGTTTTGCCGTTCGTACCTGTAATTCCAATCAAGCGCACCTTTTGGGTCGGATGGCCGAAAAATGCATCAGCAAGGACCGCCATGGCTCTGCTTGAATCACGGACAACAATTACTGGAACATTCAAGTCAAGCGGTCGTTCGGCGATGACTGCCGAAGCTCCTTGTTCGACAGCTGATTGGGCAAAATCATGACCATCGACTGTATAACCTTTTATACAAACAAATAAACTTCCGTCTTTGACTTTACGGTTATCATTTTCAATGGAGGTGATCTCAGGATTTTCTCCTTCATACTTAAATAAGGAGTGTAAATAAGATAGTAATTTGTGAAGCTTCATTTTTCCATCCCTCTCAACTTAATTTGAGGATTCATTATATGTGATTAACTTTGGCTTGTCGAGAAACCAATTTTAATTATACTGGCTTTATACGACTCCGTAAACAAAGCGGCTGATGATTCTTCAGCCGCTTTAACTAATCATATATTATTTTATACTTATTCTGTATTTTCGCCAAGATAAATTCTTATTGTAGAGCCTTCTTTTACTTTAACCCCTGCATCCGGAGCTTGATTTATGACTTTATCCCCATTCCCGGAAATATCAAGTTTAAGATCGATGAGCTGGGTTTGTAGCTCTTTCCTGCTCATACCCACAACATTAGGCACCTCGATCATAACAGGATCCGTCCAGAGCGTTTCCTTTTCAATCTGGTTTTTCCTTGGCTTTACACCCATAGCCCTTAATGAATCTTCCATGATATTTCCGACGATTGGTGCGGCAACGACGCCACCGAATTGAACAGTTCCTTTAGGATTATCCACTGCTATATAGACGACGATTTGCGGATCATCTGCCGGGGCTACTCCAATAAATGAGAGTATATAATTATTTTCTAAATATCGGCCATTTTCCGCTTTTTGGGCTGTACCCGTTTTCCCACCGACCCGGTACGACTCTACGAAAGCTCCTTTACCGCTTCCTTTCGCAACAACGGATTCAAGTGCTTCACGGACTTTCTTGGAAGTTTCTTCTGAAATCACCCTTTTTTTCGCCTGGGGGGTCTTTCTCATTAGTACATCCCCATTTTTTGGATCAACCATTTCCTTTGCAATGTAAGGTGTATATAATGTTCCTCCATTAACTGCTGCCGAAACAGCTGTGACCTGCTGAATGGGAGTTACAGCAACACCTTGTCCAAACGCAGTTGTTGCCTGCTCAACTGGACCTACCCGATCCATATTAAACATGATTCCTCTTCCTTCTCCTGTTAAATCAATTCCAGTTTTTTGTCCAAAACCGAAATCATTAATATATTTAAACAACTTTTCTTTGCCAAGACGGTTACCAAGCTCTACAAAACCAGGGTTACATGAGTTCTCAACAACTTCTAGGAAAGTTTGGTCCCCATGTCCTCCCCTTTTCCAACAATGCAGCGTGGATCCTGAGACTTCCACATGACCGGAATCGTAAAAGTGTTCTTTTTGTAAGTCGACTTTCCCTTCCTCAAGCGCTGCAGCAAGGGTAATGATCTTAAACGTCGAACCCGGTTCATAAATACTCCAAACTGGTAAATTGCGATTATACACTTCAGAGGGTACATTTTGAAAATTAGCTGGGTCAAAAGTCGGCCTACTCGACATCGCCAATATTTCCCCAGTATTCGGATCCATCGCAATGGCAATAAGACCATCAGGATTATAAGTCGCCTCTGCATTATCGAGCTCCCGTTCTACTATTGTCTGAATTCTGCTATCAATCGTCAGTTTCAAGTTATCTCCATCAACAGGCGGCTTATAGTCATCTGCCATATTCTCAAGCCTTTTCCCTTTGGCATCCGAATAAAATTTCACAAATCCTTTTTCCCCACTTAGCTCCTTGTCATACGATAATTCAATTCCCATCAATCCCTGGTTATCTGAACCCGTAAAGCCAAGCACATGCGAGAGGTATTCCCCAAATGGGTAATGACGCTTTGAATCTTCGGCGATATACACGCCTTTTATCCCTAATGCTTTTATTTCTTTCGCCTTTTCATGAGATATCTTTCTACCTTCCGGAATTCTGACACTCATCTCCTGTTTAGTTAACCATTGATAAGCTTTTTCCTTCGTCATATCTAATATTGAAGCCAGCTGTTCCGCCGTCTCACCAGGGTTCTCAATCTGTCTCGGGATGACATATACAGTTGGAGCTGATATATTCGTTGCCAGTTCGACACCATTCCGATCCAAAATCTCACCACGTTTGGCCTCAAAAGGAATATTCCTGCTCCAGGAATCCTTAGCCAACCCGGTCAACTTGTCCCCAAGATAAAATTGAACAATCCCTAAGCGGATATCAATGATAAAAAACACAACGAGACCTACTGCCAATGCGATTGCCAGCCGTTTTCGGACCGTAACATTCGAAACACGCAAAAACAGGCACCTCCATTTCATACATGCTTCAATATATATGCTTGTCTACTCAATGCTAGACTATGAAAACAATCAAAAAAAATAAAGAGGGTGATCAACTTGGATCACCCTCTTTTCAGACTGTAGACAAACTCGATAATAATTGAGTTTGTCTACAGTTTTTTATGGCTTGTACAATTTGAACGTTGATTGGAACGTAGGGCACTCGCTTTCCGCGGGCGGTCCGGGAGCCTCCTCGGCTTGCGCCTGTGGGGTCTCCCCTGGACGCGCTTTTCCCGCAGGAGTCTCGCACCTTTCGTTCCAATCAACTTTGTTTTAACATTTAGATAGAACCCCTTTTGCCAACAGTCTTTTTTGTTTTAAATATTAAAACAGTTATTTTAGTTAAACTGACATTCATTCAATATACCTTCGGTATTCGTCCGATGCGCAAGACCATTGAAGAGATAGATACGAACATGGCCTATCGTTGGTTCTTAGGTTACGGCTTTCATGATAAAGTACCTCACTTCTCTACCTTTGGAAAAAACTACGAGCGTCGCTTTAAAGATACAGACCTGTTTGAACAGATTTTCTACCGTATATTAAAGGCTGCTACGGAGAAAAAGTTAATCAGTGCAGAACACGTTTTCGTTGATTCCACACATGTGAAGGAGAAGGCGAATAAGCGCAAATTTGAAAAGAAAATCGTTAGGAAAGAAACACTTGCTTATCGAGAACGTCTTCAAAGTGAGATTAACCAAGACCGCTAAGACCACGAAAAAAAGCCAATCTCTTAAGAAAAGTTCGATAAGGAAGAAGAGAAAGAAATTGAAGAAAGTACAACCGATCCAGAGAGTGAATATGTTTACGATGAATTCTTTGACTTATTCTACAACCACTAAAAGAGGGCTATCGTGAGTACAAATCACCGAAACACATTTGTGCAACATGTCCTTTTTTAGCACAATGTACCGAAAGTAAAGATCATCAAAAAGTAGTGATACGTCACATTTGGTGAGAATATGTGGAAGAAGCAGATCATCTTCGCCATCATGCAGATATAAAACCAATTTATGCGAAACGCAAAGAAACAATTGAGCGAGTATTCGCAGATGCAAAAGAAAAGCATGGTATGTGTTGGACTACTTTAAGGGGACTTAAAAAATTGTCGATGCAGGCGATGCTTACTTTCGCTGCCATGAATGTAAAGAACGATGGCCAACCGGACTTGGCAAGGGCCAGAAATGGCCTAAATAATGACCTCGGAGAGGTTAACTATTCTCTATAACTGCTTCAAATCCAATAAGAAATCAAAAGGGTTTCGGAATGAGATCATTCCGAAACCCTTTTGTCTACATACTGAAAGAGGGGATCCGTTTGGATCTCCTCTTTATCATCACTCTGTTTTCTCTTTAGTTGGTATATCTTCTGCAGCCCCTTCAGGCTGGGATAATTCAATATTGAAGGTATCCCCTTCCTTCATCTTTTTCCCGGCTTCGATACCCTGTTTACTCACATAGCCAGTTCCTGTAGTTTTCAGATCCAGTTTTGCAACCTTAGCTAATTTCATGACATCGCGCAAGGACCATCCCTTCATCTCAGGAACTTTCATTTCGCCTTCGGTTTTCAAGATTATTTTTTCACCCTGTAATAGGGTACTACCGGCTTTCGGGGATTGATCAAGCACTTTACGCCCACTTCCGATCGTACTTACATCATAGCCAAGTTCCTTCAGCTCTTTGACCGCTGAACTCTCGGTTTGATTCGTATAGTCAACGATTTTATTGGCTTTTTGTTTTTTAACATCAGAAGGTTTTATGTTTAAATATTGCAGGCTATTTTGCATAACAGGATTAAATATCTCAGACAATGGATCAGCTCCTACATAAGTAGCACCTAAGTTTGGCTTTTTAACCGCCACATAGATGACCAGTTGCGGGTCATCTTTTGGAGCCATACCTAAAAAGGAGAATACATAGTTATTCTTCCCTTCTAAATATCGGCCAGTTGGACCGGCAATCTGAGCTGTACCTGTTTTCCCTGCTACTTCGTATCCTTCAATGGCATATTTTTTCCCTGTTCCTTTTTCTGCGGAGATTACTGTTTCCAAATAGTCACGTACTTGTTTAGCAGTCTCTGCTGAAATCGGTTCACCTGATACTTTTGGTTTTGTCGTTTTCAATACTTTTCCGGTATCCTGATCGGAAATGCTTTTTATCACGTACGGCTGCATCATTTTTCCATCATTAGCAATTGCCGAAGCTGCTTGGATCTGTTGAATCGGGGTAACGGTCGAACCTTGTCCAAAGGAGGTTGTAACCTGTTCAAGCTTATACTTATATTGAATTTTACCGGTTATCTCGTTTGGCAAATCTATCCCAGTTTTTTTATCGAAACCGAACTTGGTCAAATACTCACGGAAGGTATCAGCTCCGATCTTATCCATAGCAAGAGTAGCAAAAGCTACGTTGGAAGAACGTTGTACCCCTTCGAGAAAGGTCATACTTTTTCCTCTTTTAATGCCACTGTGATCATGAATTTCCCCTGAACCCGCTTTGTAAGTACCGGCAGTAAAAGTTTCATTTGGATTAAAGACCCCTTCCTCAACAGCCGCGGCAAGGGTGAAAGTTTTCATGGTTGATCCAGGTTCGAAGGTTTCTTCAATTGCCAGGTTACGCCATGTATCCGTTAGCCCCTCTTTCGTTGTCGGATGGAAGGTAGGTCTTTGCCCCATCGCTACAATTTCCCCCGTTTTGGGATTGGATACAATCGCTATGATTTGCTCGGGATCATACTTTTCTTGCACTTTACTCAACGAATCTTCCAAGAAAGTTTGAATTTTCTTGTCGATGGTCAGCATTACATCATTACCATTATCTGGAGCTTCCACCTTTTCCTTCGTATCCGGTAAAAGAATTCCCCATTTGTCACTGTCATATGTCAGCTTTCCATCCGTTTCCTGCAATTCTTTATTGAGGTACTTTTCAATTCCGAACTTACCAGCCATTTCTCCCGTTCCCTCATCTTTTTCTACATAGCCAATTAGATGGGATGCGAAGATTCCATTCGGATAAAAGCGTTTATTCGTTCTTCCAAATGTAATTCCCGGCAGTTCCAATTTTTCTATTTCCTGTTTGACAACCTGAGTCAAATCCTTGCCGGCCTTTCCAAACTCCACCTGGTATGCCCCTTTTTTCGTAAGGCGCTCATAGATGTCCTGCTCATCCATATCTATATATTTAGCAAGTTTAGCAGCCGTCATTTCTGGGTCTTTGACATGCTCAGCTTCCTTTTCACTGAGTACAGCCCTTAAAATATAGGAAGAAGTGTCCTCTGCAATGACTTCACCCTTTGTATCGAGGATACTTCCCCTTTTAGCTTCTATGACCTGTTCTCTTTCATATTTCTTGTCGATTTTCGAAGCTAGTACCTCACCACCAGCTGTACCTGTCACCTGAATATACAAAAAGCGGCAAATTAATACAAAAAAGAGCAGGCCGAATAAGAAGAATAATCCGGCTGCTCCATGCTTCATATTTTTTTGTTTCTGCATTATCACTGCACACCCTTCACATTATTCTTATTTAACTCGAACCCTAGCTCTTCAGCTTTTTTCCAAATTCTTTCGTATGTACTAAGTTCGTCAACCTGCACTTTCAAATCTTCGTTCACTTTACTTTGTTCATCAATTGATGCTTCGACTTGCTGGATTTCTTTATTCGTTTCATAAATGGCCGCTTGATTAGAAACTATTTTTACTCCCATAAAGGTAACCATAATAGCAAGGGCACATAGTAAGAATACTTCACCAATTGATATTTTCGCTTTACGGATGACCACTGTTTGATGTGTCTGCTGTTGCTGTTGGTCTTCATATTGCTGTTCTTGTATTTTTTTGGCTATGGAACTCATTCATGTTCCCCCTTACTGATTTTTTATATAATTTATTGTTTTTCGGCGATTCTTAACTTAGCCGACCGAGAACGATTATTCCCTTCCAATTCCTCTTCTGAAGGTAAGATTGGTTTTCTCGTAATTATTTTCATAGGTGGTTTGAATTCGTCAGGGATGACAGGAAGTCCATGCGGAAGGTCTGGCAGGGCACTGGCTTTTTTAAATACTGTTTTACAAATTCTATCTTCAAGTGAATGGAATGTGATGACAGATATTCTTCCTTCTACATCCAAAAGCGATATAGCTTGCTCTAAAGAATCTTCAAAGACACCCAGTTCATCATTTACAGCAATTCGTATCGCTTGAAATACTCGTTTGGCTGGGTGTCCACCTTTTCTTCTTGCCGGTGCAGGAATTCCATCTTTAATTAGCTCTACAAGCTCAAACGTTGTTTCAATCGGTTTTATTTCACGAGCTGCTTCAATTTTCCTCGCAATTTGCTTAGAAAATTTTTCTTCTCCATATTGAAAGAAGATTCTCATCAATTCATGGAATGACCAAGTATTCACAACATCATATGCAGAAATGGTAGCGCTCTGATCCATCCTCATATCCAGCGGCGCATCATGGTTATAACTGAATCCTCGCTCTGGTGTATCCAATTGTGGAGATGACACACCTAAATCATAAAGAACCCCATCCACTTTCTCGATTCCCCGGGCATTCAACTCTTCTTTTAGGTATTTGAAATTATTAGGAACGAGTACAATACGGTCGCCATAGCTTTCTAATTTAGCCTTAGCATTTTGAATCGCCGTTTCGTCCTGATCAAAAGCATAAAGTCTGCCCTTGTCAGATAGCTGTGAAAGCAAGTATTCGCTGTGACCTGCCCCTCCTAAAGTACAATCTACATAAATTCCATCAGGTTTGATGTTTAATCCATCAACCGTCTCTTTTAATAACACTGTTGTATGTTGAAACATGTTAGACATCCTTCCAATCGGTTATTGAGTAACTCTATTTCTGAGGGCAGCCTTAAATATCAAAGCCAATCATATTTTCTGCTATCTCAGCGAAAGAATCCTCTGAAGCTGAAAAATAGTCTTCCCAAAGGGATTTGCTCCAAATCTCAATACGATTGGTAACACCAAGAATTACACATTCTTTTTCCAATTGGCCATATGAAGTAAGCGGCGTGGGAATATTTATTCGCCCTTGTTTATCTATTTCGCATTCTGTTGCTGCCGAAAAGAAAAAACGGGTAAAGGCTCGGGCATCTTTTTTTGTTAAAGGCAGGGCTTTCAGCTTCTCTTCAAGCAGCTTCCACTCTTCCATAGGGTAACCAAATAAACATTGATCAAGTCCACGGGTCAGTACAAATTGTTCCCCAAGGTTGTCCCTGAATTTCGCTGGGACAATCAGACGACCTTTTATATCGATGTTATGATGGTACTCTCCCATGAACATACCCACAACCCCCACATTCTAATCTCAATGTACCACATTCCCCCACCTTTCTCCACTTGTTTTTACTTTCTCCTTATAAGTAAAAATTCCCTTCTTTTCTCCTTAAGTTTATTTAGCCAATTTATTTAAAGACAACAACATTTCACTCGAATTAACGCAGACTAGGACACAGTCACACTAATACTGTCGAAGGCTTACCTGCCAAATGGCCACCAACAAAAAAAAGACAGGCTGGCCGCCTGTCTTTCTGCTGGTTTTTATAGTCCCGTTGATCCTAAGGGTAGCTGAGTCTCCTTATTCAAAATCATTAGCCCACCACTCTCATCCAATCAGGTGATTTTCCTACAAAAAAATCAGTTTATGCTGGTTATTGAACTGATAATCCAGTTTCATAATCTCCCGAACAAAATCTGGTCCATATTGATTTAAGTAATAAAAAACATTCCAAATCCTCTCCTGTGGTGATTCCAGAGGATACAACGAATTCGATATCCTTTCAAACTTTTTCAATACAACCGAGTGTCGTTCCTTAGTACGGTCACCAATTTTCCCATACAAGAAATCCAATTGCTTTTGGATGAATTCGATATTTTTATTCAACATCGGCTCAAGACCTCTATCTAAAGAAACAGCGTGCACTGATAGTTTTGCATGATTATCTTCAAGTTGCGATTTCAACTTCCCGAATAATTGATCAACCGTCTCATCCTTCACAGTATCAAGGTAACATCGGACAGCATTCGTTGTTCCTTCAGTCAACACGGTCTCCAACTCGAGTTCCGTTTCCTCAAGATCAGTTTGAACGCCACGCTCTACAAGCGTGATGTTTAATCTCGGAACGATTGGCGGCATCTTCATTGAAAACAACTCAAATGCCTGTTTCAATTCAGCCCAATAAGCAATTTCCCCCGGTCCAGAAATAAAGGCTAATACGGGGAAAAGCATTTCCTGCATAAGTGGACGAGTAATGACATTATTGCTTAGTTGTTCTGGATGACCTTTGGCTATCTGCAAGAGTTCCTTCTCAGAAAATGAAACCTCTCCGTTTTTCCCGCTGAACATACCATCTACCCGTTCAAGCAAACATCGATCTTTTTTATCTGTATCATAATAAAATAAATTTGCTGCCTGTTTATCCATTTCTATCATTTTTGCATAGCCTTGAGCATGCATATATGTTTGTTGCTCAACGACAACTTCTGCGATTCGTTCACTTTCTTTAATCATCGATTCAAAGAAGCCTGTTTCAATTTCCCTTAGTTTCGGATCACCGGCGTCGACAAGTAAAAGGCCATATTCATGAAACCATTCATGAATCAGACGGGCAAAAAAGTCGACGAATGTGTTCGATTGCTCGATCGTTTCTTTAATATCAATAAGAAGTTTATTCGTAAAGGTTGTTTCTCCATATGTTTCAATGATTTCTTCAAACCACTTCTCTGCCTTTTCCGTATCAAGCTCCACATCCGAAACCATTGTTTTATATGGCTGATAAGAAGGGTATGTTTTTTTATTAGGTTTATTGTTTTTCATTACATAAACATGATTGACTTCAGCTAAATCATGATCTTCACCAGCTATCCAAAAAACAGGAATTACAGACTTTCCTAGTTCTTTTTCTTGTTCTTTTGCAAGCTTAATGATCGATATCACTTTATGTATCGTATAAAGCGGACCTGACAATAAACCAGCCTGCTGCCCGCCAATCACGACCACTGAATCGTTACTACGTAACCTTTCAATATTAACATTAACAGCATCACTACTTGGAAAACGAGACATGTATTGTTGTATGTAATCTGATATCTCCCCCCGTAAAAACGAGCGGTTCATCAATTCATGGTATCTATTACGGTATATGTCCGGATTGGACAAGTCATAGTGAAAATACTCCTCGGCTTCAAGACGGTTTTGTAAATAGTCCGATGCAAAACGATTTAAAGATGGTAACGCGAGATCTTTCATCTCCATTTCTGTTCTCCCTTTCTCTGCAACTACAATTCTTTTTAGAGTATAACATTCTGTTTTAAGAAAACAAAAGAAGTTGCCCAGCAGCAGAAAATTGATGTTATGTTCTATGTTATGTAGTCAATATCTTCGTAATACTTGTAATCAAACCTATGGAAAATAACAGGAGGTAAGCGCAGAAAAAGAAGGCAAAATTCACTCTCCAAAAGCCTTTTAAAACCTTATGAAAAATGATTTCTTCTTTCACCTTGTAATGGACAAGAACAACAACAAATGCGTTTGCAATCATGATCAGCATGATCACCCAAAGAATATGTATATTCCAAATTGTAATAATTAAATAATGGACTGATAAAACGAATAGTAATGTACTCATATCCATCGCAAATTGAACGGATCGTCTATGGTTTCCAGTAAATTGTTTAGCAACAATAAAAAATAGAATATACCCTATAAAGGGCAAGGTAATAAATATAGCAGCAAGACTTGATACAAAACTCGGCACACCCTCACCCTCCCTGAAACTCTTTTCCTTTAACCATCTTATATAGAGCAGCCGTTACACAATTACTTTTCTCTTTACTCTTTGCCTCAGAGAGGATATAACCCAAAATAGCATCGATTTCCGTTTTCCTGCCATTTTCTATGTCTTTAAGCATGGAAGATCGGTTTTCTGCTGTTGCAAAACAAACGGATTTTACATGTTCAAATGACCCCATCTTATTTGGCAATTCTAAAATTGCAGAAATTTCCTCGAAAAGAGCCTGAAACAGTTGATAATAAAAGGGATTACTGATTAATTTTCCATTTTCTACAGTTAGTATTGCTGTTAATGGATTAATCACTGCATTTACGACCAGCTTATCTATCAGCATAGAGTGATAGTTCTCGCTCTTAGAAAAAGGAAAACGATCAATTTTTTTATCTAATAACGACAGCTGATCAAGACTTCCTTTGAACGAGGCAACCCTCGTGATACCAAGTCCTGTATGCTCTACAGTATTCTGGTCATGTTTCTGTGACCCATGCTCCACTACCCCCACATAGATAACTGGTGATTGCAGCTGTTTCAAATAAGAAATATGTCCATAGCCATTCTGCAAGAATAGCAACGGAACTTGTATACGTTCAATGACGGGTAAGATTTGCGAAAGGTGATATTGCTTAACAGTTATTATGATAAGATCTTCACGCGAAATACCTTCTTCTATAGCTTTCGACACTATCCCTGTCAGCAACCGACGTTTCCCATTCTCAATAAGGCACAGACCATCACGATTTATGATGGATGCTTGTTCCGTTGTACGAGTATAAAGGGTAACACTATGATTCCCACTCAAACGAGATGCGAATAACAAACCGATTGCCCCGCCCCCAATGATTCCAATTCTCATAATAATCTTCCTTACTTTTTGATATATATTTACTATTTTAACACATTTTCTTTTTAATCCTGCAGATTCCCTCCCCCTCGATCGAACAAAACCCTGCTAAATAACTTTAATTAAAAATATCGCTATCCCCATGCTCTTTTCCGCTAGCGATAAAAATAAAGGGGGCGAATTATAAATACGACAGCCAAAGTTTTATTTCCTTCTTTATAAGATAAATTAATGGTATATTAGATATAAAAGCCGAGCCATTTTTTTGACTTTATAGGAACAAAAGATACCTCCTTTTTTAAGTCGACGAGAAATCGAAGAAAAAAAGGCGGGGGATACACGGCTGTAGCATTTTATCAGCTAGGATGAATCGATTGATGCCACACTAGATTTATGACTTAAGCTGGAATTCCAGACGATAACTTTAGCATTGAGGTATTTTCAAAGGTATTGTCGGAAGAGTATTATCTGAATTAAGGGGGAGCTTTTTTATGGAATACAAGGTGGAGCGATTACTTGTAAATTTTAAAACGCTTGAGGAATTCAAAAAATTCAAAGAATATGGGATACAAGAACTGTCAATGCTCGATGATTTAGAAGGTAACATCATTGAAAACGACAGCCAATCACCTTTTTACGGTATCTTTTATGGTGACAAACTTGTAGCTAGGATGAGTCTATACAAAAAAAATGCTAATTTTGACCAGTATTTTGATAATAAAAGGGACTTCCTCGTTCTTTGGAAGCTTGAAGTCTTGCCTAACTATCAGAAAAAAGGTTATGGAAGAGCTCTAGTTGAATTCGCTAAAAGCCTGAACATGCCAATCAAAACGAACCCAAGAGTTCATTCACAAGACTTTTGGAAAAAAATGGACTTCTCTGCTGTTTCCTATGATATGGATCGGGACCTCGGTGAAAACCCGCTAATTTGGAGCCCATTTGACAAACAAGAAGAGAACATAAACATAGATACACAAGAATAAGGTAATAAAAAATGCGGGCGGATATTTCCACCCGCATTTTTTATTTATTTACTCTTTCTAAATTTCCGTTTTTATCCATCTGAAAACTCACTTTCGGATTCGCTTTTTCGTCTTCTAGCACACTAAGCTTTCTAGCTCGCTCCATAATTTGCATTAACGCACGATAATCTTCCTCTACCACTTTCAAGTTTTCTTTCAGCAGTCTATTTTCCTCCTGTAAACGATCATTTTCCTGTTCAAGTAAAAATGAGTGCTCAGAAATTCGTTCTTTTTCCTTACTATTAAGCTGGATTAATTCATCCATTTTCGTTAAATATAATATTACTTCCTGAAGGGTAATAGATTCATTTTCACTTTCCTTATTTGTCTTTTGTTCAATAGTCTTGAATTCTGCTACTACAGTTCCCATTTCAAAATCGGAATCCTTGACTACTTGCTCTTTCCTTTGTTTTTTGGCAAGCTCAATTCCTGATTTATATTGTTTTCTTACAAAAGAATTCCAACGAAATCCACAAGCCGCTGATGTTCTTGATACCTGCTTCCCTACTTCTTCAAATGCCCTTAACTGTGTACTGCCTTCTCGAATATGTCTTAGTACCACTTCAACCAGTAACAAATCCTCATCCTGTGTCCATGCATCTTGTCTCGTAATTGACATCTCTCTACCTCCCAGCAAGTTTTACTTCATAATATGCACATGCTAGGAAAGATAGAAGAAATATAGATGGTGTAACATTTATTTTTTCTTGTTTAAAAACCGATCGACTGCAGCATGATGCGCATCGGTCGCCCATAGTTTAGCACATTCACGAATTTCCTCCTCCATTCTTCCTTTAATCCCGCTATCTTCCCATTTCTTGACCAATAATTTTTTATAAGCCATCAGTACTCCTGTCTCATGACGAAGTAAATCTTCTACAAATTCTTCCCATCCATTCGTATCTTCATCGATTATCTCATCTACGAATCCAAATTCCCTGGCTTCTTCAGCTTTATGTATTTTTGCATCCAACAAAAGTTTAAGCGCTTTTTGCTCTGGTATTTTCTCAAGTAAAAGCGAAGCACCGCCCCAACCTGTCGTAATCCCAAGTGTCCCCTGTACAAAACCAAGTTTAACGCCACTTTTTGCCAATCTAAAATCACAGGCAGTCGCTATTTCACATCCGCCACCGACAGCACTCCCATTAAGAAGCGCTAGTGTAGGTTTTGGGAAAACTGCTAGTGTATAAAGAATCTTACCCATTTTTGATAACATGGCAAAGGCCTCTTCCTCTGTGTAAAGGTCATGAAACTCACTTAAATCCCCACCTGAACAGAATGCCTGAGAGCCTGCCCCCGTAAGGACCAGCATCTTTACTTCGTCGTCGCTTGCTGCTTTTGACAATACTTCCTCAAGTTCGTCCATCAATTGATAATTTACAGCATTCCTTTTTTCCGGTCTATTAAATAAAATCTTCATGTAACCGCGTACATCCTTTTCAACTATAAGCACCTGATTCATGTAAACACCTTCTCCATAAATTGTCTGTCAAGCTGCAAAATATTCTAAATATTCCGCTAAAAATCTTGGTAAAAAAAGCACAGAGAAATATCTCTGCGCTTTTTTTAGCGTGTTGCACCAAGAAAGCAAAGCTTTCAAGTAGGTCAAGAAATTATTTTGCGACAACTTCTTTTCCTTTGTATGTTCCACATTCTTTACAAACGTGATGTGAAAGAGTCATTCCACCACAGCTTGGGCATTCTACCATACCAGGTACTTGAAGCTTGAAGTGTGTACGACGTTTTCTTTTTACAGTTTTCGACGTTCTTCTAAAAGGTACAGCCATTATTCCCACCTCCTTAAAAAATATAAAAAAGCTGGAAAAATCGGATTAACGATTTTTCGTTCCAATCAAGATTCTTTATTGTTGTCAAAAAAGTCGGCAAGCTTTGCAAATCTCGGATCAACCTTATGTTTATTTTCTTCTTCAGAAATAACAGCCCAGTCTTTCCCAGATTGAGGAGCAGCTTCGTTCGAATCGACATCCTCACAAAAAACCTGCATCGGAATTTCTAGCAATAAATTTTCTTTAATTACCGGTATAAGGTCTACAACATCGCCTTCCACAACAGTGACATCATCTCCGTAGAAATCAGTGTCGTCTGCCTTTAAAAGAAAGGTTTCCTTTGTATCAATATCAATCGGATATTTCACGTCTACCAGTGTACGGGAGCAAGGTAATGTTAATTCACCTGAAAGATGCAAGTGAAAAGTAATCTCGGTCGAGTTGATATCAGCTCTTCCTGCTACTCTAATCGGAGAAACATCGCGAATTTGCGGGTCTCTCTCCTTAATGTCTAAGACATCCACTAGTTCATCAAACCGTAAATCTTTGTCCCGAATTTTTTGAAGTTGACTAATCGTCCATTTCAAATGAAATCACCCCAAGGCAACAAAAATAATTATAGCTTTCAATTATAAGTTTGTCAATATTTTTTCTTTACACTATAATGTAGTCATCCTAACTGATTATCCAAGTTTATGATTCATTTTAATCAAAAAATCACGAAGAATCATTATAGTAATTTTACTTGAAATACTATTTTAGCACTAAGTTGAAAAAATACAAAGTTTTTCTCTGAGGTGAAGGAATGAAAGCTTGCGGTTTAGTAGTCGAATATAATCCTTTTCATAATGGACATGTTTTACATGCTAGAGAAAGTAGAAAAAATACAGGGGCAGATGTCGTGGTGGCGGTTATGAGCGGACCATTCTTACAGCGCGGTGAACCTGCTATTGTCAGTAAGTGGGCAAGGGCGGAAATGGCTTTACGAGGCGGCATTGACCTTGTCATCGAACTCCCCTATGCATTTGCAACCCAGAAGGCGGAGATCTTTGCAAAAGGCTCGATTTCCCTTTTGGAATACCTTGGCTGCGACTCTTTCTGCTTTGGTAGCGAGGATGGCCGAATTGAACCATTCATAACGGCTCATAGAATTCTTTCTGACAATTCTGTAGCATTCGATGCAGCCATTAAATCGGCCATGGATGCCGGTAACAGCTATCCCACAAGTGCCTCCCTGGCCTTTCAATCAATAATTCAGAATGATGATGTGCTGGATTTGACGAAGCCAAATAATATTCTTGGTAAAGAATATGTAAGTGTTGCCCTAAAAAAAGGGTTTTCAATTCAACCCTATACGATTCAACGAGTTGCGGCCGGATACCATGAAACACAGTTGTCTTCCGAGTCGATAGCAAGTGCAACAGGAATCCGGAAAGCCATCATGGAACAAAAACAGGAATTAGAGCCTATTGCTGGCTATATTCCACAATCAACACGAATTGGCCTTGAGCATTATTTATCGACCTACCATACCTTACATGACTGGGAAATGTATTGGCCTATGTTGAAATACCGGATTCTATCCTCTTCACTCATGGAGTTGGCAGAAATCTACGAAATCGAAGAAGGCATTGAGCACCGATTTAAGGAAATGGCAAAACAAGCTAAAACCTTTTCAGATTTCATGGCTGCAATGAAGACAAAGCGCTATACGTGGACACGACTCCAGCGGATGTGCGTCCATATTTTCACACATACTTTAAAGGAACAAATGATACACAATGATCTCCCTTCTTATATCAGACTGCTTGGCATGAATGCCCGGGGGCAGGAGTACCTTCGCACCGTCAAGAAAGACTTGCCGGTTCCGCTCATCTCTAAACTATCAGCATATCAGAAGAATGGCATTGAAACGGACTTACGGGCGGCACAGGTGTATGCATTGGGCTTACCTGAACCATATCAAGCTTCCTTAATGAAACGAGAATACGAATCACCAATTATTATTAAATAAAGAAAATGGAGGTTAACCCAGGCCACCAAGTCTCACCAGTTTCTTTCTTCGTGAAATTCAGCAGTGTTTTTGACATCGAAATTTATCAAAAAAAGGCGCAAACAGATGAACTGCTTGCGCTTTTTTTATTCTCCTTTTTCCTTTAATTTCGTTAGGTAATCCAACGCATCATCAAAATTATCAACCGGGACAATTTTCATTTTTGATTCAATGTCCTTTGCTACTACCAATGCGTCTTCATAATTTGAACCAGCTGCTCCGTTTTCATTTGGCGCAAAGAAAATTTCCGCTCCGGATTTATCGGCAGCGACAATTTTTTGCTGAATTCCTCCTATCGGGCCGACTGTTCCATCATCTGACATCGTTCCTGTCCCCGCAATATCGTAACCTTTTGTGAGATCTCCCTCTGTTAATTGATTATAAATTTCCAAAGAAAACATCAATCCAGCTGAAGGACCGCCTATTTGTTCTGAATCTATGGCGATGGCAGGTTTCGTTGTGACCCTTCGATTATCATCGAGAGAAATGCCTATCCCAACCCTGCTTGGATCATCTTTAAAATGCTGCAACGAGAGAAGAGCTGTTTTCTCTGTCTCTTCTCTCTTATACACTAATTCAACTTCGTCTCCAGCCTTTTTCCCATTAATGTAATCCATGAATTCCTCTGCAGACTTAAATTTCAAATTATCCACCTGAATGATTTGGTCGCCCGCCTTCAATTCTTTAGCAGCTGGCATTCCTTTTAGCACGTCCAAAACATATACACCTAAGTATTCGTAATCCACTTCTTTCCCTGCTTTTTCATAAGCTATTTTGATTGCATTATTTTTAGAACCGTCCATTAAATGCAACTGCCTAATATTATATTCTTCTTCTGTTTCATCCTCGCTACGAATCGATGTCTCCGGATAAATCTCCTGATAATCACTCCACTTTGCCAGCATATAGGAATAAATATTAGCCTTGCCCATCCTTACTGTGGTCAGCATAAAGCTACCTTCCGCTTCATCACCACCGGAAACCTTAATAATTGGCTCTAATTCTTTAGCCATTCCTGGTTTTGACACATAATAAGGTAACGAATAAAGAGCAGATGCTATCAGAAGTATAGCGGCCACCAGGAAAGTGCGTACATACATTTTACGGCTCATCTTCAAATGACTCCTTCCAAGTAACAATGCTTTGCTTAATTTGATCTATCTTTCCTCTTGCAGCTTCTTCTCCAATACTAATTATCTCCTGAATGTTTGTAAATGATTTCGAGCTGTATTTCTCAACCCTAGGACGGATCATGACGTCTGAGGCAAACTCTCTACTTTTAACCAATTCCATTTGAAGGATATCGAGGCTTTGCATGATAACATCATAGATAGAGTTTATCTCCATATCTTGTTTAACATGAGCGACATCTACTCCTATTATGATATCCGCTCCCATATCCTTCACTACAGAAACAGGAACCCTGTCAACAACGCCTCCATCGACAAGAAGTCTATTTCCGATTTTTTCCGGAATGAAGATGCCTGGAATTGAGATGCTTGCTCTGACAGCAGGAGCAATAGGTCCTTCCTGGAAAATGACTTTTTCTCCAGTTTTTATATCCGTAGCAACCACTGCCACAGGAATATCCAGTTCTTCAAATTTCTTTCCATATGTAAATACCCTAATTAAATCTTTTGTCCGTTTACCCGAAATGAAACCCATTTTAGGTATCGTAAAGTCTAAATAATATTTTCGTTTAAATGCCCTCGACAGCTTATAAAGCCTCTCAATATCTGAACCTGCGCCATAAAAGGCAGCAACCATCGCCCCCATGCTGCTTCCAGCAATCATATCAATCGGTATTCCCTCTTGCTTCAACACCTTTATCACGCCAATATGGGCAAAGCCTCTTGCTCCTCCAGACCCAAGTGCAAGCCCAATCTTTGGTTTTGACAAAGAAATCCCCCCTCTCTGTAAGAAGTTCAAAATATTGAAATAACACTCATACAAAGTTATGGTCTTAAACAGATTTATAGAAGCATATTGTTTATATTGACAGTGAAACAAGCATGGTAATACGAACACAGACTCCCAATGTAATGAAATTGAAATATTACAGTCATTTCTTGTACCTAGTATCTTCATTTTATCACGTTTTAACAATCGATAACCCATACTGTGCATTACTTTTCGAGAAAGAAAGTTCGTATTTTATACAGACGAAATGAACTGCCCTTATTTAGTATCCCTTCAAGAGGAGGCTGAACTTTGCTTAAATCAAAATCTAAAACAGTAATATTAGCTATCACCGTAACGATGATGGCAGTTGGCTTAATCATCTTCCCCCAGGAATCTTTTGAAGCTTCCAAAGGTGGGCTGAATATGTGGTGGAAAATTGTTTTTCCTTCTCTCCTACCCTTCTTAATTTTCTCAGAGTTATTAATCAGTTTTGGTGTTGTGAGATTCATTGGAGTCATACTCGAGCCGTTCATGCGCCCTTTATTTCGAGTACCCGGAGTGGGCGGTTTTGTCTGGGCGATGGGACTTGCCTCCGGGTTTCCAGCCGGAGCCAAATTCACCGTAAGGCTTCGTCAAGAGAAACAGGTGACCCGCATTGAGGCTGAAAGACTCGTTTGCTTTACTAATTCATCAAATCCATTATTCCTGTTTGTTGCCGTAGCTGTAGGGTTTTTCCATAATCCTCAATTAGGTATCATCCTTGCACTCTCCCACTACCTAGGAAATTTTTGTGTAGGAATTTTAATGCGCTTTTACCGTTGGAATGAGGAAAAGTCCCCATCGAAAGAAATTACCAAACTACCTTCCATTAGACAAGCATTTAGGCAGATGCATCTAACTCGGCTAAAAGAAAAGAGACCATTTGGAAGTTTGCTTGGAGATGCTGTTCTATCCTCCATTCAAACTCTTCTAATGATTGGTGGATTCATCATTCTTTTTTCGGTAGTCAATAAACTTTTATTTCATATGAATATTACCGGACTGCTAGCCTCGTGGATCGGAGGAATTTTGCATATTATGAATTTCCCTGATTCTTTAAGCCTCCCGTTCATTTCAGGGTTGTTTGAAATGACTCTTGGCTCAAAATTAACCAGTTCAGTCGAAAATGCGAGCCTCCTTCAGCAGACAATACTGACAAGTTTCATCTTAGCTTTCAATGGATTCAGCATTCAAGCGCAGGTAGCCAGTATTATAGCTGCAACAGACATTCGGTTCAAGCCATTTTTTCTAGCTAGAATAGCACATGGTTTTCTTGCTTCCATTTTCACTGTTTTGCTATGGGAGCCATTATATAAAGGCAATAATTACAGCGGTAACCCATTCAATGCCTTCCCAGTCAGCGGATTGACCGGTGAACGTGCAAGCTCTCTTTATCAGAATATGCTTGATTTCGGTCCGTTGTTAACCCTTGCTTTTTTAACCCTTTACATCATGATATTTGCCAAACGATTATTCAAAGGCCTTTCTTAAATTGAAAAAAGAGCATTGGCTAGGTCGACAATGCTCTTTTTTCTATTCTTTTTATTGCTTATACTTCTTAGTCAAGGCTTTCTGTACAACAGGAGGCACTAGTTCAGAAATATCACCGCCATATTTCGCAACCTCTTTCACGATACTTGAGCTCAAGAAAGAATATTGATTTTTTGTCATGATAAAGAACGATTCTATGTTATTGTTCAGGAAACGGTTCATTGAAGTTCCCTGCATTTCATATTCAAAGTCAGAAGTCGCCCTTAATCCTCGGATAATCGCATTCGCGGAAACGCTTTCAGCATAGTCGACTGTCAGTCCCTGATAGAAATCCACCTTAACATTTTGCATATGAGCCGTAGCTTCTGTAATTAACTCCAGCCTTTCTTCTACCGTAAACAATGAATTTTTTGCTGAATTGTTCACAATGACCACATATACCTCATCAAACACATTCGCTCCCCTCTGAATGATATCAAGATGACCAAATGTGATTGGATCAAAACTTCCCGGACAAATCGCTATTTTTGACATTCATAGTTCCCCCTGTTCGTTTACGTTCCCCCAATGATAAATCGTAACAGCAATGACACCATAAACTTCTTTTCTCTTAACAGTAAAATCGCCAACTTGCTCAGGCAATGTAACATCATGGCCATGCTCACAAACAATATACCCCGTATCGCTTAGCAATCGGTTTTTATGTATTTCTTCAAGTAAATCCACAAGCTTTTGTTTCTTATAAGGTGGATCAAGAAAGACTAATTGAAAAGTTATTCCCCTTTTCACCAAAGCTTTCAATGCACGTTCTGAATCATTTTTGTAAACCTCTGCACGTTCTGAAAACTTACATATTTCCAAATTTGCCTTAACCGTTTGATTTGCTTTAAAGTCTCGATCTACAAATATGGCTTTATCCATGCCCCTGCTTAATGCTTCAATTCCTAGTCCACCGCTACCAGCAAACAAGTCAAGCACGAGCCCGCCTTCGAAATAAGGACCAATCATATTAAAAATGGATTCTTTCACTTTATCCGTAGTCGGCCGGGTTCCTGTTCCCGGTACAGCCTTTAGTGGTCTTCCTTTACAAATTCCAGAAACGACCCTCATCATTCTCACCACATTTTATGACAAATTTCTGTTACTTTCCTATCCTAACATATTAGAAAAAGCTAGCCAATAATAAAAGTCAATTCCTTCTTCCTAATGCAAACATCAAATTATATTTTCCTACACCTAATTACAAGTCACCTATTCTTCATCCATTCTTTTTATAAATCTCTTACATTTTGAATAATTAAGTTGTTTTTGGCAATAATGTGAATAACAACATTCCTTATTAGGTGTTGTTGCCAACCGCGGAGAAGGCTTACGTTTCCCCATAAGTTCTTCCTCCGGTTTCTCCTCTCCCTTTGCCTTCTAGTCCTAAGTTAGACATAGAAGGACCCTGCAGATTTTTGCAGGGCTTTTTTTTTGATAAACCTCCATTACTCATGGGTCTTTGTCATGATTAGACAATGAAATTGTCCTTCTCTTTTATAGGAGAAAATGATAAAGTAATGAATAATAAGTTAGTTAGGAGAGGTTTAATTGATTCAACGTTTTATTGAACTTGGACAAGGATATTCTGATATATATGAGCTGCTTGAAGTAGGACGCAATCAAAAGCATCGTGTTGCAAGGCTTTTAGCTCTGCACACTACGATAAATGATAAAAAGGTGACTTCATTAGTTATTGTAATGCAGCCTACAGATCCAGGGAAATTCCAACCGCTTTATATTTGCCGTGAAGGAATTCCGAACCCTCATGTTACCGTAAACAAACGCTATGAGCTTTTCGAGAAATTAGCAGAGGAACTAGATAAATCCATTATTGAAATCGATGTAAAATCTTCCGTCCTCTTTGCAGAAATCGAGTTATACTATCAGCATTTGATTGGTATATTGCGAATGAATAGATATCTGCCTCCATTAGGTTAAAGAAAAATAGATGTCCCGAATTAAAAAAGCTGACTCCGCATGAGTCAGCTTTTTTTAAATTCCCATTTTATAATCATATTCTTTCGCTTTATCTGGTTTGGAGTTTTCAAATTCCATTTTCAAAAAAGGCTTATAAGATAGGTCCACTTTTTTTACAAACGAATAATTATTCAGCTTTTCTACCAGTGGTTCGACTTCATCCATGTTTGTATAAAGGACTACATATTTCAATTTTTTTGAAACATAATGGATATTCCCGAATTTCCTAAGCATTTTGGCTTGTTTTAATGTATGTAAATAGACGATAATTCCTTGTCTCGCTCCAAGCATATTAATAACTCCCTTTTATAAAGGTTTTAACTAAGTTTAGCATAGCAGAATCTGTACTTTCAACCAAGAAAAAAAGATTATAAACTAAATTCTCTTACTATTATGAATATAAATAATACGAAAGGAGCCGAAAAAATATGGATTTAGACCAAATCTGGAATCAATTTATCGGACATCTAGTAGATAATGAAGAGATAATCCAAGCCTCGGTAAAGAAAATTACAGGCATTCCATTTATATATATTCATTATTCTCTGAAGGAAAAGGAAAACGAAAAAAATAATCTCTTTCTCTTAATAAAAAAAGCTTCAAGCCGTTCAATGCGCGGCAAGCAACTCCATTGTGAAACCGTTTTTGTCCGGCAGGAAAACCAATTATATGTTTTTCGCCATCGTTTTTATGTACCACAACAAAAGATGTTTTGCTGCGGGAATCTCTGCCCGGACTGTATCTTGTTTCGAAGTTAACACTGCTATAAAAAAAAGCCTGGAAGGACCAGGCTTTTTCCTATTAAGCTGAGCAACCACAACTTCCACCGGTACCGCAGCTTCCGGTTGAGCATCCACCTGAAGATACAAAAAATGGATTTCCCGCAGGGGTTTTAACTTGCTCAGAAACTGCCCGGCCAATTCGTCCGCTGATCTCGTCAAGTACGGATTGCAATTCCGTCTCTGCCCTCTTAAACTGGGCAACAGTAGGATGCATATCCATATCTCGTTTGGCTTCTCTAGTCTCTAAATTGATACGTTTGTAGTCCGGATGATATTTACCGAACCTTTGAACATCTTCAAACAGATCCTTTAGAGAGGTAAACTTTGAAATCTTCTGCTGTGCATCTTTGTCGCTCTGTAATTTATATAAACTAAGGAGATATTCTTCTCCTATTTCAGATTGAAGGATAACTTCAGCTAATCCATCAGCCTGTTGTAAAATGTCGATAATTTCCATAGTAGCAAGCATAAACAAGCTCACCTCCACCATCATTTTAGCATTTCTTCCTTTCATATGCTAATGGTTTGATTAAATAGAGGAAGTGATATGTACCTCAAACTCTTTTTGCAATCCTGTTGTTTTACCTGCACCATTCAAAATCTCCAGCTTAATCTTATGCATGCCATTTGGAACATCCTTTAAAATAAAAGCCGCTGTTCGCATATTTTTTTTCTTTTGATTATCAATAGATACCGCCACAGTTGCCAATTGTTTGGGATTTGTTTCAGAAAAACCATAATCCTTTAGATAGCATTCAACATATACAGAGTTCCCTTTCACAAAAGTTTTCACCTGAAAGTCCTCATCCAAATTTCGGACGGTTGATACAGTGGTGGCAGCTTTTAAGTTAGAAACTTCTTGTATTGCTTCTAAATTTTCAGGTTCCGGTATTTTCTTTCCACAACCTGTCGCTGCCATCAACACTGTTAGAACCATAATGAACCTTTTCATATCATCGTCCCCCTTTTGCCTTTATTGTTCGCCAAAAGGAGTAATTTACTCTTTTTTTCTTCATTCTCCTGGAGTATTCATCGCTTGAAACATATGAAGCATCATGGAAGCAACCTGAACGCTTTCCGAAAATTTAGAAACCCGATGTGGAATCGACTTCTCAAAATAGTATTTCGCTTCTGTTTCGAATAAGTCCACTTCATGAGGATTCCGCATTAACCTTTTGTACCATGCAGGTTGAACCCTCAAGTAATTACGCATATCTTCACTTGTTTGAATGAATTCATATACATTCTGCCGCATGAAAAGTCCCCCTCCTCTTCGCTACTTAATCTTTGTTAAATATAAATGGATTCGCTCTTTGCCCTTTGTCCTTCGGGGGCGGAGTGGAATCACCACCTGATTTATTCCCTTGGAAAGCCGATAGAACTCCCTGTATTGCCCCAATGGCCTGATTGGCATTTGTAATATATTGTTGTATCTGACCCATATCCATATTTTTAACTGCACTCATTAACGAACCTATCAACTCCGTACTTTGATCGCCCTTTTCTGACTGTGATTGAGGTTCAGACTTCACTATAGATTCATTCAAGCTGCCGTCAGCCTGCCAGCGTGGATGATCTTCACCGAGTAAGTACCATTCTTCAAAAAGTTCCTGCCATGTTGCTTGCTTGTTTCTCACTTCATTTACTAAATAAGGATGCTCCTTGACAAACTCCCGAAACCCATCGACGGAGGGGCGCTTTTTTTTTGCCATTACTCTCACCTCACACTAAAACATCGCCTATGTTCACCATATGCAAAAATGAAATAAAAAGTGCATGGCATTTCTATTCCGAATTTTATTGCATTTCCTTATAGTATAATATTAGAAAATGAGGGGGGATTTTCATGATAGATTTCAGGGATTTAGTAGAAGACTTTCAAAAACTGGCAAAGTCAGCAGATGAAACGGAGTTAGCCGTTTTATCGGGAATAATCTCAGGATTACAGGCAAAAAGAGAACAAAAGAAATATTCCTATATTTCAAGCCTATTGCAGTTAAATAAGGATGTAAGCCATACCTCACTTACAATGACCATGCCTAACACACCACTTGTGCACAATGAATTGCATATTACTCACGGCGGAATGATTGCTACTTTGATAGATTCAGGTATGGGAATTCTTGCTAACTCAACAGTTTCAGAAGGGTACGCTACAGTAACGACAGATATACAAGTTCGGTATGTAAAACCCGCTATTGGTAATCATTTAACATGTAAGTGTGAGTTAATACATAGAGGCAATAAAACGATTATCGTCGAAGGAAAGGTATACCGTGATGATGGCGAACTTTGCGCGGTATCGACAGGCAACTTTTTCATCTTGAAAATGAAATAATAAGAAAATAAAAACGGAGCCCACTAGGGATCCGTTTTTATTTTCTTATGAAATTCTGTGTATAATACTTTTTATATACCCCTACACCCAAATCCGTAAATTCCTCATTCAGTATTGCATCCCGATGGCCCTTACTATTTAGCCAGCCTTCCATGACTGCCGCTGCATCAACATAATTGGTAGCGATATTTTCCCCTGCTGCGCTGTATTTAACGTGACCTGCGTTCAGACGCTTTTCCAAATCCCCTTTTGTTTCAGAAACGTGAGTTCCTTCAGGAGCATCCTTCATATCACGGCTATGAAGGTAAGCAACATCGGCTGTAGCTTCATCCCATTCTAGAGGCTCCAAACTAAATCTGTTTCGCATGATATTCGTAATATCGAATATTTGCTGTCCATTGCCTTCCTCCACCTTTCCCCAATCTTCCTCTGAAAGATCCTCAACCATCACAAGCTTACCACGGTAGGTCAACTCATAAGGCTTTTGTTTTAAAAGGGTAGAATCATTCAAAAACCGAACACTTGATACCGTTCCTGAGAATTTATCCAAATACAACTGTACATAAATATCCCCAAGTTTAATCAAAGGCCTCATATTCATATCTTCCTCTGACAATTCAAAACGATAGGAACTATCGCCAACCTCAATATCAACAGTCGGTTCTACATACAAACTAGAATAGATGGCATCAATGGATTGTCCGATTTTAAATGGCGCAACATTAACCTTATCACCTATACCATATGCAGATACCACTTTTTCATTTTCAATGGCTAATTGAAAATAATTACTATAGTCTTTTTTATAAACCCACCAATCATAGCCATAAGCGGACATATCAATTCGATCAGGTTCTCCGAATTCTTTTTCTATCTCTTTCGCATTTTTCCCAATTGTAACTGCCAAACCTTCTGTAGCTTCAGTCACCTCTTCTTTTTCAGAAGAAGTACTTTTCTGATTTATATGTTCATTAGGGTTAACACCTTTGTTACCATCAATTAGGGGATTACTTTCATCTTCACCGCCGATATTAAGATAAATACCGATTACAAAAAAAATAATAATTAATACCGTTACCTTACCTAACCTGCGCAGAGGAACACTCCCTCTCTCTATCTAATTTATGTATCCAATGCTCACATCTTTCTTTCCTGATTATATCATTGTTCAATCATAATTTTCTAATTTACAATAGAATGCCACTTCAATTAATTTATTATTAAAAAGTGGAACTTTTGTGAATGATGAAAATACCATGTTTGAGTTCATTGCAACTTGCACCATTTCGTACTATTATAAAATATAGGATAAAATGGTATATTATAAACATACTGGAGAATTATTTAAATATTTTATGTACATAACATTTTCCTGGTATGTCATTTTAATTCTCAAATGTAAACATAGGAGGTACTACTCGTGAAATTTGAAAGCTTTGGAATCGAGAACATCACAGCCGACTTAAACCGACTAGATGACCTAATGCCACAATATGGTTTAATACGTGCAGAACAATGGGATTACGAAAGAGTTAGTTACGATCGTAAATTTGAAATAAAAGAAGGCACGTTCTACCTGCGAATACTTGGCTTTGCTACAGAAGGCGATGTAGGCGCTCACAGAGCCGTCATCAAACTAATGGTTCCTCTATTAGGAAAACACTATTATCCACACGGCGTTGAATACGGCGAAGGAGAGGACTTCCCTGCTTCATTAGTGAAACAAAGTGAAAAAATCCTTGCTCAGATTAAAGAAGAACTCACACAATTTAATGGCCTGTAAAAGCCTTTAGCAAAAAGTGCGGTAAAAAAGAGGGTGTCTATAGAGGCTCTCTCTTTTTTTAATATCTATAACAAAAGCCTGATGCTTTTTTGCACCAGGCTTTTTCTTTGTTTTAAAACCCTAGAATTGCCTTTATTAAAGATGTTGTTTCTCCACCATGATAAATGACATAAAGTAGAATATAAACTGCTACTCCTGTGATTCCAGTGAAAAACCAAATAATACTTGTCGTAGGCCCAATTTTTTTATGGATGGCAAAATTGCCTTTAAACCCAGTTGTAAGCATAATAATTCCCAGAACAGCTCCTGTCGTAGCAAGTGTTATGTGGAAAATCAAAAAAATCGTATAGTAAATTTTAATGTCATCAGGTCCACCAAATGACGTACTACCAATAAAGACCGTACGTGAAAGGTAGATAGTGAAAAAGATTACCGCAAAAACCGCAGCTACCATCATTGTCTTCTTATGGGTCTCGATTTTGCGCTGTTTAATTTGATACCAGCCTATTGCAACAGTGATGGCACTTAATACAATGAAAGCTGTACTTATCGTTGGAAGGATTGGTAAAGACATAAGAATTGTAGTCCTCTCTATATTTATTAATCAACTACCATTTTATAAGAGGTAATCATAAAATTCAATACAATCAAGGATTATTAACAGAATGCTCACTTTTATAGAAAAGCCAAGTCTGCTCACTAGCTTTTGCGATTTGTAAAAAAGGCGACCCCTTTTCCCTATTAAAGACTTCGTTAGACAGCAATGCAAAGGCAATGACATCATAAAAAAACTTGTCCGTTAATAGACAAGTCTTTTATGATACGACTATTCTATGGTCTGAAATTCTGAAGGAATCGGATCGATCCCATTTTGCTCTCCATTCTCCTTTTTGAACCAAGCAAAGAAAATGACTCCTAAAACATATCCTAATACTATTTCTTGAATAACCTTCATTAGTACCCCGCCAAGCTGCTGATCTTCAAGCAAAGGCAGCCCATTAAACATTTCTGGACCACTGAGTGTTAAATTGGACAATGCTGAAGCAGGCACGCAAAGCTCCATCGCACTGGCCCATGATTCTGCATTCGTAAACGTATCATACATCGGATAATCAGCAAAGATGATTAATGCGCAAGCTGGTGTCATTAAAATACCACTGCCAAAAATATAAGCTACTTTTTTAACACCTGATAGACTTTCTTGTTCTGTAAGTTGATTAACGAGAGGAAACCACATCAGAACTGCTGTCGTAAATAAGATCACCGTGTAGCCAGCATGAATCCAAATCCCCGTTTTAATAAAGTCAAAAACTAACGGGATATGGTACAACGAGAAAAGAACATTAAATAGTAAAAGAGCCACGAGGGGTTTCGTGAAATACTGAAATAATGGTTTCACTCTCCTTAAACCTATAAAGGATCTCCAGAACCAGTCTGGTATCGCAATGATAAATAATGGTGGAATCACCAAGTAAAGTAGAGCCATTTGAAACATATGGGCACTGAACATGATATGACTCAATAAATCCAACGGGGAACCCTTTACCATGTAAAGAAGGAACATTGCTAATAAGAAATAAGTTGCCTGCTTTACGGAAAGTGATGAACTCCCCGGAAACTTCCCTCTGTTTTTTGTCACCAACCAAAAATATCCAACTGTTATAAGTACGAGGGCGGCAAAAAAGTATGGACTCCACAAAGCACGAAAGCCGAAAATATCAATAGACAAAAAATCACCTCGTCATAAACTTTTTATTATTTCAATTATACCTAAAATAAAACTTAGTAACAAATATAGATAAACTTGGATTATTTTCCTAACAAATGAACAAGACATAAGAAAACCGGCTATTAATCAATAGCCGATTTTCTTTATGGTTTATAACCAAACAATCGTTGTGAAAACGAGGACAGTTATTAAGCCGACTGCAAGGCCAGAGAATAAAAACAATGCAATAGTACCATGCCCTTTGTGCTTCATATGCATAAAATAATACAATTGGAAAACCACTTGTACGACTGCCAGTAGCAAAATGACTGGTTTAATGAACCAATGTGAAAATCCTTCAATTCCTACTGCAGCAAAAGCAATTAATGTAAAGAAAATCATAAGTGTAAATGATATCACTTGATGTTTCATCTCTTCAGCATTTTTCTTACGGCGATATTTTAAATCGACATTCGGGTTCGCTGAATTTGATTGTTCATTCGCCATCAGTTATCCCACCATTCCCATTAAGTATACGACTGTAAAGATAAACACCCAGACTACATCAATGAAATGCCAATATAGACTTGCAACATAAAATTTAGGCGCATTATATAAATTCAAGCCCCTTCTTGCATTACGAACCATCAGCGAAATGATCCACATCAAACCGAAAGCAACGTGTCCTCCGTGAAAGCCGACTAACGTATAGAAAGCGGAGCCGAACGCACTACTCGTAAAAGTATGATGATATTCATGAACATAGTGATTAAATTCATAAATCTCAAGACCTAGGAAAGCAAAACCAAGTGCAACCGTAATCACAAGCCAAGCCTGCATTTGTTTAAAGTGATTATTTTTCATATGATACATTGCATACACACTAGTTAATGAACTAGTCAATAACAGCATAGTCGCAACAAAAGTAAGTGGTAATTCGAATAAATCTTTTGCTAGGGCTGCATCACCATTTGGAACTTTATCCTTTAAAGCAAGGTAAGTTGCAAATAGTGAGGCGAATAATACCGTCTCTCCACCAAGAAACAACCAGAATCCCAAATACTTATTTTTACCTTCTAAAGTCGCTTTCTCGGGAGAAGCAGGCCAAGTAGCATCCGTGAATCTTTCATCTGCTTGCATTATGCCTTACCTCCCTTATCTTTATCGTCCATAAGGTCTTCTTTATGAATATGGTATCCATGATCGTCTTTAACGGAACGGATTAACATTGAACCAAATGTAATCAAAAGTCCAACAATGATTATAGGTAGGGTCCATGTCTTATCATCCATATTATATAAAGCACCGAATGCAGCTACAAATAAACCGAAAGCAATCGTTAGAGGAAGAATAGATGAATTTGGCATATGGATGTCTCCAAGTGGTTCTGCAGGAGTCATTTCCTTTTTCCCTTCCATTTTTTCAACCCAGTAAGGATCTAAACCACGCACAAGCGGAAGTTGTTTGAAATTATAAAATGGCGGTGGTGATGGAATAGCCCATTCAAGCGTACGACCATCTCCCCATGGATCATTGCCTACTTTTTCATTTTTCACAGATGTTATGATTATATTGATGACCATTACCAAGACACCAAATGCCATTAAGAAGGCTCCAACGGTACTAATCATATTACCTGTATTGAGACCTTGATTGTCCAAGAATGTAAATACGCGACGAGGCATCCCCATCAGCCCTAAGAAATGTTGAATAAAGAATGTTAGATGGAAACCAATCAAGAACGTCCAAAATGTGATCTGCCCCAATTTTTCATTTAACATAGTTCCAAACATCTTCGGCCAATAGAAATTGATTCCAGCCAATAAACCTAATACAACCCCACCGACAATTACATAGTGGAAATGGGCAACAACGAAATAACTATCATGGTATTGATAATCAGCAGGTGCGGATGCGAGCATGATACCTGTTACGCCACCCATGGTAAATGTAGGTATAAAGGCAACTGCATAAAGCATTGGAACCGTGAACTTGACGCTTCCTCCCCACATCGTAAAAATCCAGTTGAATATCTTAATACCTGTTGGTACAGCGATAGCCATGGTAGCCACCGCAAAGATTGCATTTGCGATAGGACCTAAACCAGTGGTAAACATATGATGGGCCCAAACCATGAAACCTAAGAAACCGATTAAAACGGTTGCAAATACCATCGATGAATAACCAAACAATCTTTTTCTTGAGAATGTCGCAAAAATTTCAGAAAAAATACCAAACGCCGGAAGAATCAGAATATATACTTCTGGGTGACCGAATATCCAGAATAAATGCTCCCAAATAATCGTATTACCTCCAGCTGCTACATCAAAGAAATTCGAGCCAAACATCCGGTCAAACATCATTAACACTAATCCTACAGTAAGTGGAGGAAAAGCAAATAATATTAATGCAGAAACAACAAACGTTGACCATGTAAACAGCGGCATACGCATGTAGGTCATACCTGGCGTACGCATATTTATAATGGTTACAAGGAAGTTTATCCCTGCAATTAATGTTCCCAATCCAGATATCTGTAATCCTAGGACGTAAAAATCAATACCATGGCCTTCCGAGTGCAATGAAAGTGATGCATATGATGTCCAGCCCGCATCAGGTGCTCCCCCTAAAAACCATGAAAGATTTAAAAATATACCTCCAAAGAAAAATAACCAAAAACCTAATGAATTTAAAAATGGGAACGCAACATCACGAGCCCCTATTTGCAATGGCACAACTGCATTCATTACAGCGAATACTAACGGCATGGCCGCCAGGAAAATCATCGTCGTGCCGTGCATGGTCAAAATTTCATTATAAAATCCGGCACTTACAAAGTCATTATTTGGGATTGCAAGCTGGATACGAATAAACATCGCTTCCAAACCGCCGATCACAAAGAACAATCCGCCAGAAATAAGATATAAGATGGCGATTTTTTTATGGTCTACCGTCGTCAGATAATCCCAAATCGTAGCGCCAAATCCTTTTTTATTAGCGTACGTACTCACGATTTAACCTCCTTAATCAATGTTCTATTTTCCTTCCACCTTCAGCTCTAAAAGATAAGCTGCTAGTGCATTAATTTGCGAATCTGAAAGTTCACCGTAAGTACCGGTCATCGTGTTACCCGGTTTATACTTCTCAGGATCCTTAATCCAATTTTTCACATTTTCTTCAGTATGATCCAAGACTCCAGCTATTTTCTCACGTTCACCAAATGTAGCTAGATTTGGAGCTTGACGTGCAGCCTCAGGTCTACTGTCATTAGGCGTAACCGCATGACAACCGATACAGCTTTGGTTAAAGACGTCTTCACCCTGTTTTGCTAAATCACCAGTAACAGCGGGTTCTTTTGCAGACTTCATATCTTTAGTCCATGCTTCAAAGTCGGTTTTAGATTTTGTTACCACCTTAAAATCCATCAAAGCATGGGAAGGTCCGCAAAGCTCAGCACATTTCCCATAAAATAAATTGTTCGAATCTTCTGCCTTTTTACTATCGAATTCTAAGAAAAACTGATTAACTCCATCTGTGTTTGTATCCATCTTTCCTCCGGCAGCCGGTACCCAGAATGAATGCTTAACATCTGAAGCAGTTAAATTGAAATACACTTTTTGGTCAGTTGGTACGACCAAATCCTGACTTGTTACAACACCAAGGTCTGGATATTCAAACTCCCACCAATAAAGGTTCGCCCTAACATTCACTACTAGTACGTCCTTCGTCTTTCCATCCTTATCTTTCTTATCCATTGCTTTTGTGTCAGCTAAGTCAAAAGTTGTGACGACAGTTGGAACAGCCAGAACAATTAAAAGAAGGATAGGAATAACAGTCCAGATAATTTCAAGTTTATGACTTCCTTCAATTTGTTTCGGTATTGTTTCGTCGCCTTCCTTTCGGCGGAAGCGCAGTAACACTACAACGAACAAAATAACCACAACAATAATAACCAGTACCATGATTAACGTACTCAATATCAGTAAATCATACTGAGATTGCGCAACATTGCCAGCTGGCTTCAGTGCGGATAGAAATGGTTCGCCGCAGCCCGAAAGGACAAGTCCTACAATACCCAGCAAAGCAATTAGGCGCCATTTGTGCAGCCTTTTTTTCATAGCTTCAGAAACCCCTCTTTCGTCAAAATTTTCTCACAAAAATAAAAATGGGCGCAATTGCGAATATTCTCTCTATGTCAATTTCTAAAAAAAAGAAAGAATCCCTAATCTAAGGAATTATTAAAATAGGCTCATGTAACCGCTCTTATGAAGTACTCTCTTGATGCGTTCTTAGTTTATATGTATGGTTGACGGTTAGTGGACAATTATTTATAAGTAAGCTGCAGCCTGTCAAGGAACAGGCTGCAAGATACATTATTTAACTAATACTAAATGAGTGTGACAATAACCATCGCTACAAATAAAATGGTCATATAGTTTAAAGAATATACAAACATGGATGTTGCCCATTTAACATCATCTTTCTTTCTATACCCTTTTATTCCTATAATAAGCCAACCTGTGCTCAATAAAGCAGCCAGAACAACTAACGGAGTTCCTAAAGGTGTTAAAAAGAAAGGAATAAACATTAATGCAATAATCCATAACATTATCGATCTTTTTGCGGCCTTGAATCCTTTTACAACTGGAAGCATTGGCACTCCCGCTGCACGGTATTCCTCGACACGTCTCATTGCAAGCGCATAAAAATGAGGAGGCTGCCACAAGAACATAATCGCGAACAAAACCCAAGCCATAGTATCAAGACCCGGATCAACGGCAGCCCAACCAATAAGTGGAGGAACGGCACCGGAAATGCTGCCTATAATTGTATTTGAGACAAATCTCCGCTTAAAAACCATTGTATATAAGACAACATAGGCCAATACGCCAAATGCACCGATTATGGCTGTTGTCATATTAGTCAAAGCGAGTAAAATTAGTCCAGCAGCAATCAAGCCAAAGCTTAGTGCCAATACCTTTGAAGGCTGTACTTTTCCAGTTACTGTTGGCCGATTTTTCGTTCTTTCCATTAAATGATCGATATCACGATCATAGTAATTATTAAAACTGCAAGATCCTGCCATAATGAGCGCCGAGCCTGCAAGCGTATAAAACACTACATCAAGATTACTTAAGAAGCTAAGCCCTGAAAAATGAAGGGCTAACCATACTCCGGTAAAAGCTGTAATTATATTTGAATTGACAATCCCCACTTTAATAAGTGAGAGAAAATCCTTCCAAGCTGTTGTTTCCGGTATATCCGATTGAAGGGCGGCTTTACTGTCCTCCATGACAGCTTCTGACATACCCCTTGTTTCTGACATTTGTTTTCCTCCTTTAAATCATTCACCAAAGACGTAAATGTAAAAAAAGTTACTTACAGATACTATAGAACATTATTTCATACTTTTCGATATTTGTAACCAAGGAAGCGTAAACAAAAAGTAAACTATTTACCAATGACCGTTGTCAATGGAATCCTTCGAGAACTTTTATTCTTTATATCATGCTTAATAACAGTAAAATTTAGTAAAATCATTTCTTCAATATATTAAAACACATTTTTGGAAGCTTTTGTGAAATTTTTTTGGGTAATTTTTGACCAATTTGTGTCGCATGAGTTTTACTGTGTTTGCTTGTTGTTTCATGTCTTTTATTAATAACATACATAGTCAGTTATTATCATCATCCCCTAGGCTCTATCTCTATTTTACTCCTACTTAAAGATTTACACTCCCTTTATTTCTATCAAAGTCTCTTGTAACTTTCAACTATTTCCGGCATTTTAATTAATAGGTATAATATTAACCGAACTTGTAAAATCATTCTATTTTGTGTAATATCAAGAAAGTTCGACAAATATTTATGCAATACATTATGCTATTATCAAAGTATGAAATTTATGGAACTAACTAATTTGGCTCCAGAGAAAAAGGTGGGACTTCTAGTGAAATCGTCTCTTAAATGGTTTGCTGTTTTAACTACGATTGTAATGCTTTTCATCTTACTTGGTGGAGCTTTAGTCACAAAGACGGATTCCGGCATGGGATGTGGCAGGTCCTGGCCATTGTGTAATGGTCAATTGATCCCTGACAAAATTACGCTTGAATTAGTTATTGAGCTTTCACATCGACTTGTTTCAGGTGCTGGAGGGTTCATGGTTTTAATTTTATCTTATATGTCCTGGAAAAATATAGGTCATATTCGTGAAGCACGCTTTTTATCTGTTATTTCTTTTAGTTTTCTAGTTCTTCAAGGGCTTATTGGAGCAGCAGCGGTTCTTTGGTCACAATCTGATTTCGTTCTCGCTCTCCATTTTGGTATATCACTAATTTCCTTTGCTTCTGTCTTTTTATTAACACTTTTGATTTTTGAAGTCGACAAGAAGTTCGAAGCTGAAAAACTTATAGTTGATAAACGGATGAGATTTCATATTATTGGCATATTGATTTTCAGCCTAATAGTCGTATATACGGGTGCACTTGTGAGACACACAGAATCTAGTTTAATCTGTAAGGATTGGCCATTATGTGTAAATGACAGCCCTGCACTCCCTTCCAACCTTTATGAATGGGTTCAGATGGGTCACAGAGCCATTGCTGGAGCAATATTCATTTGGGTATCTTACGTGTCATTTATTGCACATAAACATTACAAACATCAAAAAGTAATATATGGCGGTTGGATTGCTGCATTCATTCTCGTTTTTTTACAAGTTACCGCTGGAGCCTTTATTATTTTTTCAAGACTTAATTTATATATTGCATTGGCACATGCATTGTTCATAGCTTGCTTTTTTGGCGTAATGAGTTATTTATTGCTACTGACTTCTAGAAGCAAGAAAAATGCATTAGCCAGTGCAACACATACCGTTAACGGACAAGATGAGCAGCCAGACATAACGCCAACCATACCCGCTCGTTAATGTCTGATTCTTCAATTAATAGATTCTAAAAAAGCCATCATTCCTCTGAATGATGGCTTCAGACTGTAGACAAACTCGATAAAAATCGAGTTGAACTGCCCCGTAAATGTTAGACACCAAACTAACATTTACGGGGTGTTTTTTTATGGCTAAATTTTCTGCCGAACAGAAAATATTTA